>CAIWPG010000330.1 GCA_903914535.1 uncultured Oxalobacteraceae bacterium | reverse complement strand
GTTCGTGAAAAATCCAAAAAACAAGTACGTATTGTTGAGGCTTTGTCTTTGGCAGAACAAATCGGTATGCCATCATGGGTAGCAGTTGATGCGAAGAAAATGGAAGGGATTTTCAAATCCGCTCCTGATCGCAGTGACATCGCAGCTGATGTCAACGAATCACTGATCGTTGAATTGTATTCACGTTAATATTAGTGTGGCCCTTTGAGAGATCAAAGGGCTATTTTTAGTTTAGATATACCATCAGCCTTATCGGTGTAATGAGCCGAGGGTATTGAAAAGGATATTACATGCAAAATAATTTATTAAAACCGCGCATTATCGATGTTGAGATGATTTCGGCAGGTCACGCTAAAGTCGTGATGGAACCGTTTGAACGTGGCTATGGCCACACATTGGGTAACGCATTACGCCGTGTTTTATTGTCATCTATGGTTGGTTATGCACCGACTGAAGTGACTATTGCTGGTGTTGTTCATGAGTATTCTACTCTGGATGGCGTGCAAGAAGACGTCGTTGATATTTTGCTGAACTTGAAAGGTATTGTTTTCAAGTTGCATAATCGCGATGAAGTAGTACTGACATTGAAAAAAGAGGGCGAAGGCGCTGTTCTGGCTTCCGACATCGATCTGCCGCATGACGTTGAACTGATTAATCCTGATCACGTTATTGCTAATCTGACTGCCGGCGGTAAGCTGGACATGCAGATCAAGGTAGAAAAAGGCCGTGGTTATGTACCGGGTAATGTGCGTCGTTTGTCTGAAGATGCCAACCGTACTATCGGCCGTATTATTCTGGATGCGTCATTTTCTCCGGTTCGTCGTGTTTCCTACTCTGTTGAGTCTGCGCGTGTTGAACAACGTACCGATCTGGATAAACTGATTATCAATATTGAAACCAATGGTGTTATCACGCCGGAAGAAGCCATTCGCCAATCCGCACGTGTTCTGGTTGATCAATTGAATGTATTTGCTGCTCTGGAAGGCACTGAAGCCGCTGCTGAAGCTCCTTCACGCGCTCCTATGGTTGATCCTATCCTGTTGCGTCCGGTCGATGACCTGGAACTGACAGTTCGTTCAGCTAACTGCCTGAAAGCAGAAAATATTTACTACATTGGTGATTTGATCCAGCGTACTGAAAATGAATTGTTGAAGACGCCAAACCTGGGTCGCAAATCATTGAACGAAATCAAAGAAGTTTTGGCTTCGCGCGGTTTGTCACTGGGTATGAAGTTGGAAAACTGGCCACCTGCCGGTTTAGAGAAGTAATTATGTAGCGCCAGAGGGTTTTCTCTCTGGCGTTGTAATGCAAAGACGCGCAATTAACATGTGCGTTTTTACTTAATGTGTACCAATCAGTACCGGCCCGCATCAGATTGTTTCTGGTGATAGAAGAGCTGGACTATTTTTAAAACTCTGAAAAGGAATTACCATGCGTCATCGTCACGGCTTACGTAAGCTGAATCGTACTTCTTCCCATCGTTTAGCGATGTTACGCAACATGACAGTATCTTTGCTGCGTCATGAAGCAATCAAAACTACCGTACCAAAAGCGAAAGAATTGCGTCGCGTAATCGAACCGATTCTGACTTTAGGTAAAACAGATACACTGGCTAACAAACGTTTGGCATTCTCCCGTTTGCGCGACCGCGAAATGGTGTTGAAATTGTTTGCTGAATTAGGCCCGCGTTACGCAAACCGTAACGGCGGCTATTTGCGTATCCTGAAAATGGGTTTCCGCGTTGGTGACAATGCGCCTATGGCTTACGTTGAATTGATGGATCGTCCGGAAATTACTGATCTGGAAAATGTAGTTTCAGCAGAATAATTACTGTCTGCTCAAAAAAGCCAGGAATTTCCTGGCTTTTTTTTGGTCTACGTTTTGCGTTTGTTGTGTCCGTAGCATAGTCAGGCCGAGAGAATGGGGCTTGTTATGGCTGAAAGTTTAGTCTTTGTAACACCTGTACTGAACCTGCATGCCATGTGGTAGCATCGGGTGCGTTAAAACTTAATTTAAGGTTATGGCAACAATGGGTCATTTTAAGTTGTTTCGGCTGTTACCCGTCTTGCGGCATGGGATTGTGCTTATCTGTTTGTCGCTGGGGTTTGTCCAGGGTTTTGCCTGGGCTGAGCCGCAGTTTTTAGAGCCTGAGCAGGCTTTTCAGTTCAGTAGCCGGCAAATTGCTGTGGATCGTGTGGAAGTCAGCTATCGCATTGCTGATGGCTATTACATGTACCGGGATCGCTTTAAATTTGAGGCAATTGGTGCCTCTCTCGGCACGCCGGTCTTTCCTGCGGGGCACGTCAAGTTTGATACGACTTTTCAGAAAACGGTAGAAACTTACCGGCAGTCTGTCGTTATTCAGATACCTGTTACGTCAAAAGGAAGCTTTACGCTGGTTTCTCACGGGCAGGGTTGTTCTGAGCAGGGCTTATGCTATGCGCCGATGGAATCCCGGCTTACTTTTAGTGGTGTTGTAGCCGCTTCTCAGTCGGCATCTGCTGTTGCAGACATCAGTGCGGATGCGGCTGGTGCAGGCAGTGAACCGGATCGTTTGCGTACATCGTTAAAAAGCGGACGTTTGCTGATCATTATGCCCCTGTTTTTATTATTGGGTCTGGGTTTGGCATTCACGCCATGTGTTTTGCCTATGGTTCCCATCCTGTCTTCTATTATTGTCGGTGAAGGTGCAGCGGTCAGTCGCCGTCGCGGTGTGATTTTGTCGCTCAGTTATGCATTTGGCATGTCTGTTGTGTACACTGCACTGGGTATTGCTGCCGGGTTGCTTGGCGAGGGGCTGGCTGCGACCCTGCAAAATCCGTGGGTGTTGGGTGCCTTCTCTGTGCTTCTGGTTGGACTGTCACTTTCCATGTTTGGCGTATATCAGTTACAAATCCCGGCTTCATGGCAAAGTAAACTGGTACAGGTATCCGATACGCAACGTCCCGGAAAATTATTTGGGGTGCTGGTCATGGGAGCCCTTTCAGCGTTGCTGGTGGGGCCTTGTGTGGCGGCACCGTTAGCGAGTGCCTTGCTCTACATTAGTCAGACGCATGATGTGCTTATCGGTGGCTGTGCCTTATTTTCTATGGCAATGGGGATGAGTGTTCCCTTACTTCTGGTTGGTTTGTCGGCAGGATTTCTGTTGCCGCGTGCCGGTCGCTGGATGGAGTCGGTCAAGCAGTTATTTGGTGTGCTGATGCTGGGTATGGCGATATGGCTGGTATCCCCTGTAGTGCCGGGATGGTTGCAGATGATGGCCTGGGCCACCCTGTTGATTACTTACGGTGTTATTTTATTGCGTCACAGTGCCTGGTGGGTGAAGGCGTTTGCTGTGCTGGCTTGCGTGTCAGGCTGTATTCAGCTGGTGGGGGCTGTGACCGGCGGTAATGATGTGTTTTCACCGTTGGCGCACCTGACTGGCAAACCTGTCGTTCGTACTGAGTTTATTCGTATTAGCTCAAGGGCTGAACTGGATCAGGCTTTGTCTGTTGCGAGTGCACAAGGTAAAAATGTGATGCTGGATTTTTATGCTGACTGGTGTGTGTCATGTAAAGAAATGGAAAGACTGACTTTTACCGATGCTAAAGTGAAAGAAAGGCTGAATCATATCGTGTTGCTGCAGGTTGATGTGACTGCTAATAATGCAGAGGATAAAGCGTTGTTAAAACGGTTCAGCTTGTTTGGGCCGCCGGGAATGATCTTTTTTGGATCGAATAGCAGGGAAACCGGGCGTGTTATCGGTTTCCAGGGGGCAGAACTTTTTTTAAGTTCTTTGTCCGCATATCTGAATTGATTATTACTGGCAGAATGATAGGGAAAAGATAATGGGAAAGTTGCTCGCTATCGACGGGCTGAATATTGTCCGGCGTATTTATGAGGCGGGCAGTGAGCCGGATTCAGTGCTAAAGGCGCGGGCGGCATTGCGTTTTTCCCTGTCTGCTTTTCATAAACTCGTTAATGAGCATGCGCCTACGCATGTGCTTGCTGCGTTTGATTTCGGTGGCAATACCTGGCGGCATGATTTGTATGGCCAGTATCGTGCTCACCGTGCGCCTATGCCTGATGAATTGCGTGCAGCTTTGCCTGAGTTTTATGAAAAGCTGAATGCATTTGGTATTAAGGTATTGTGTCTGCCTGATGTCGAGGCTGATGATGTGATCGCTACGGTTGTGCTGCGCTGGCTCACCGAAGCGCGTGGTCAGGCGATAGTTGTTTCTACCGATAAGGATTTGCACGTACTGATTGCTGATGGTGCGTTAGTCTGGGATCATTTTAAAAATGAATGGCGTGACAGCGCCTGGGTGCAAGCCAAATTTGGTGTGCCGCCCGAGCAACTGGCTAATCTGCTGGCCCTGATGGGTGATGCAGTTGATGGTATTCCCGGGGTGTCTAAAATTGGTTTAAAAACGGCTGCCAGACTCTTACAGGCCTACGGCTCACTGGAAGCGATCATGGCCGGTGCCGGTATTCTGAAAAACACGGTTGGTGAAAATCTGCGTAAAGATGCAGCGATGCTGGTGCTTTCACGTCAATTGGTGCAGCTTAAAGCAGATGTACCTCTTGGCGTAAGCTGGAATATGTTGGCCTGGCATGGTCGTGACGTTGCCGGTGCGGATTCTTTTCATGCAGATGAATCGTATCGCAATGCCGTTATTGGTGATTATGGGGATGAGTGAGATTGACTGGCAGCGCCAGTCACCCTGTTACCTGATCGGAGATCCGGGCATATTGGGTATGCCGGTCTGGATTAAGCGCGATGATTTGTTACATCCTCAAATTTCCGGAAATAAATTTCGTAAACTTAAATATCCCCTGCAGGCGCTGAAACATGATGCCGTCAGGCACGGTCAGCGCCCTTGTCTGGTCACGATGGGCGGGATTTGGTCTAATCATTTACATGCCACTGCCTATGCCGCCGCTCTGAGCGGGTATGCCAGTGTTGGTCTGGTGCGTGGGGTCGAAGGCATGACAAGTGCTACGCTGGAGGATTGTCGGGCGCAGGGTATGCAAATTCACTTCGTTGACAGAATGACTTACCGTACTTTGCGTGATGATCCTGCTGTGTGGCCGGGTCTGGCCGGACTTGCTCCTGACACTGAAGCGGTTTGGTTGCCGGAAGGCGGGAGTGCGCCGTCGGCTCTTCATGGTGTGGCGGAGCTGATTGATGAGCTGCCATTTATCCCTGACTCCATTGTGGTTGCTTGTGGTACTGCGGCAACTATGGCAGGTTTGCTGGCTGGTTTAAAGGGGCGTGGGCGTGTGACAGGGATTGCCGTATTAAACAATGCGGAATATTTGCACGGTGAGGTGGCACGCTTGTTATGCCAGGCGGGGTATCCTGCTTATACCAATTATCAGTTGCATACCAATTATCATCACGGTGGTTATGCAAAAGTGACTCCCTCGTTACGTCAGTTTTGCGATGCCTTTACAGTGCAAAGCGGGGTGCCGGTGGAGCCTGTGTACACGGGTAAAGCGTTGTATGCTCTGCGTGAATTGGTGCATGCCGGGTATTTTGGGGTGAATGAACGGGTACTGATGCTGCATACTGGCGGCCTGCAAGGTGGTCGCGGGTCGCTTGTGACGTTAAGTTAATCCGATCTTTGCTGTCCAGTTGCGCAACAACAGAGTAAACTACGCTCCATCTTCTTTCGCATAGTGCGATCTGAATGAACCTGTGAGTCTCACCATGTCTGAAACAGCCCTACCTTCCTTTTCCGAATTGCAGCTCAGTGACGCCTTAGTACGCGTGTTGAGCGATATCGGCTATGAAACTCCTTCTCCGATTCAAGCGGCGACTATTCCGCTGCTGCTGGCCAACCGTGACGTATTGGGTCAGGCGCAAACCGGTACCGGTAAAACGGCCGCATTTGCATTACCGATTTTGTCGCGTATCGACATTAACCAGACAACGCCGCAAGCGCTGGTGCTGGCACCTACGCGCGAACTGGCTATTCAGGTTGCTGAAGCGTTCCAAAGCTACGCTGCCCACATTCCCGGCTTTCATGTATTGCCGATTTACGGTGGTCAAAGCTATGGCCCGCAACTGTCTGCATTGCGCCGTGGCGTACATGTAGTTGTTGGTACGCCTGGACGGGTCATTGACCATCTTGATAAAGGCTCGCTGGATTTATCCAAACTCAAAACGCTGGTGCTGGATGAAGCCGATGAAATGCTGCGGATGGGTTTTATCGATGATGTTGAACGTATTTTGCAAGAAACGCCGGAAACTCGTCAAACCACCTTGTTTTCTGCGACTATGCCTTCGGCAATTAAACGCATAGCACAAACTTACCTGAGAAATCCGGAAGTAATTACCGTCGCTGCTAAAACCGGTACTGCTGATAATATCCGCCAACGTTATTGGCTGGTAAGTGGTATGCATAAACTGGATGCATTGACCCGGATTCTGGAAGCTGAGAATTTTGACGGTATGATTATTTTTGCCCGTACCAAGCTGGGTACGGAAGAGTTAGCCGGTCGTTTGCAGGCACGTGGTTTTTCTGCCGCCGCTATTAACGGCGATATTCAGCAACAGCAACGCGAACGCACCATTCAGCAACTGAAGGATGGCAAGATCGATATCCTGGTGGCTACGGATGTGGCTGCGCGTGGCTTGGATGTGGAACGTATCAGCCATGTGGTGAATTACGATGTGCCACATGATCCGGAAAGCTATACCCACCGGATTGGCCGTACCGGTCGTGCAGGACGTAGCGGCGAAGCTATTTTGTTTATTACGCCGCGTGAAAAAAACCTGTTGAAGTCTATAGAGCGTGCTACCCGTCAGCCTATTTCACCACTGGAATTGCCAAGTATTCAGGCAGTGAATGATGTGCGGATTGCTAAATTCAAGGATCAGATCAGCGCCACCATTGCACAGGGTGAGCTGGAGCAATTCCAGGCAATTATTGAAGATTTTGAGCGTGAGCATAATGTGCCTGCGATTGAAATTGCCGCTGCATTAGCCAAAATTGCACGTGGTGATGTGCCGCTGCTGCTGGATAAAAACAAGCGTGAAACCAAACCGGAAGCATCATGGTCCGCTGATAAGCGTGACGGCGGCCGTTCTGACTTCCGTTCGGAACGTCCTGAGCGTTTTGAACGCAGTGAGCGCCCTGAACGTGAACGCGCCTCACGGCCAGATCGCGAACGCAGTAGTGCTCCCCGTGAGCGGACTGCCCGTGTGTCTGAACCTGGTATGCAAAGTTATCGCATTGAAGTCGGTCATGATCATGGTGTAAAACCGGGCAATATCGTTGGTGCAATTGCTAATGAAGCCAATATTGATTCTAAAAATATCGGCCGTATTGAAATTTATGACAATTTCAGTGTGTTGGATTTACCAAATGATTTGTCACCGGACCTGATGAATCATCTGAAAGTAGTATGGGTGGCAGGTCAGCAATTGAAGATTTCGGTTGATGGACAGGCATCTGTAGCTGCACCGGCTGAAAAATTTGCAGTAAAAAGAGAGCGTCTTGCTCCTGCGACCAGAACTGCTGATGGCGCAAAGCCTGCTGAATTTGTAAAACCGGCAGAAATTGCCCGTTCAGAATCTGCAGTTAAGGCTGATGC
This sequence comes from uncultured Oxalobacteraceae bacterium, assembly GCA_903914535.1. Classification (GTDB taxonomy): domain Bacteria; phylum Pseudomonadota; class Gammaproteobacteria; order Burkholderiales; family Burkholderiaceae_D; genus Solimicrobium. The sequence goes on along the minus strand of CAIWPG010000330.1, from coordinate 8,055 downwards.
GGGTGAAAAACCCAAGAAGCCGAAAAAAGAAAAAACCAACAGCAGCAGTAAATTTGCTGTGCAAAGCTATCGTATTGAGGTTGGTACCAAACATGCAGTCACTCCCAGCAGTATTGTAGGAGCTATTGCAGCTGAAGCCAGTCTGGAAGCCAAGCATATCGGCCGCATCGATATTTTTGAAAACTACAGTCTGCTCGATTTGCCGGAAGGTATGCCGCAGCATGTGTTGGATAATCTTAAAACGGTACGTCTTGCCGGACAGCCCTTGCGTATCAGTCATGCTGGTGCGGGTTTGATTAATTCGGAAAAAACGGCAGTAAAGCGAAAACCGAAGTAATTTGCGGTAATACTGATATAAAAATTTGTAAAAAAAATCCCCGTCATTTTTCTATGGCGGGGATTTTTTTTGGGAGCCACTGCTTATAACATTGCTTTACTTATTTTTTCTCTGGTGCCGATGCGGTTGCCGGTGCTGATGCAGGTGCGGCTTCCGGAGTGATAGCCGGTGTAACTGGTGCAGCAGCCGGGGTTTCGGTAATGACGATTTTTGCTTTTGCCTTCATTTCATCAAGTAATTTTTTGAGATTTTGTTGACCAAGTTGCTGGGTCAGTCCGGCTTTGATTTGTTCCAGTGGCGGGATGGTTGTGGTATTCGGACGTGTGTCATCCAACATAATGACGTGGTAGCCAAACTGGGTTTTAACTGGTTCTTCGGTAAATTTACCTTTTGTCAGTTTAGCCAGAGCAGCGCCAAATTCCGGCACCATGCTGTGTGGGTCAAACCAGCCCAGATCGCCGCCTTTGTCTTTAGAGCCGGGGTCTTTGGATTGCGCTTTAGCCAGTGCATCGAAAGCTTTCGGATCTTTATTTAATTTGGCGATAATGGCTTTTGCATCGTCTTCTTTTTCTACCAGAATGTGACGTGCTTTGTATTGATTGCCGGAAGCTTGCGCTTTGAGTTTGTCGTATTCGGCAGCGAGTTGTTCATCACTTACTTTATTATTTTTTGTGTAGTCCTGAACAAAAGCATTGGCTAAAATGGACTGCTTTGTCATTTCTATTTGAGCCAGCGTTTCTGGTGTTTTATCCAGTCCTTTTTTTGTGGCTTCTTGTGCTACAAGTAATTGCAACGCCATGTTTTCAATCACGACTTTGCGTGTTTCAGGGTTGTTTGGCATACCTTGTGCCCCCTGTTGTTTCATGATCATATCCAGCTGTTTTGCGCTGATTGGAGTGCCATTTACAGTAGCGGCGACGGCTTCTTTTTCGGCAGCGGGTGCCGTTGTTGCTGATGTATTTTTATCAGCGTCTTTCGGAGAGCAGCCGGCGAGAGCCAGCAGTGCTACGGCACTACCGAGTACGACGCGCGATTTGATTGACATCATTTTTTTCCTTTAGTAGATGAGCGATATTTGTTGCAAAGACGATGGTTTTTTATTCCGCCGGGAGCTTGCACACATTTACATAACAACGGCAAGTGTTGCCTTTGATCCGTAGGAGCTTACCAGAAAATCATTGCCATAGCTTACGCAAGATCGTCTCTGCTGTGTTATTACGCTCTTGCCAGCCACAGCTATTGCTGATGACTACAAAATTCCATGAAGGAGTTTGTTATCGCATGGCGTAATCCGATTATATTTTTTGTGGTGTAACGAAGTCTGAGCGTGGAATTTGTAATGAATACAGCAAGGGAAATAGTGATAAATATGCTAAAAAAGGTGATATTAATTTTTAGTTGAATATAAATAAAGTTGCATAGTTGTTTATAGGGCAGTATGGTATAAGTATCGTTTTTCTAGATATATATTTTAGAGACGGGAACGCCATTTTGCGCTTGATTCATACATCGGACTGGCATTTGGGACAGGCCTTACATAATTTTGAACGTGGTTTTGAACATAAGCACTTTCTGGACTGGCTGGTACTTACTTTGCAGGCGGAGCAGGCGGATTGTTTGTTGATTTCAGGCGACATTTTTGATAATGCGAATCCGTCTGCTGCTGCACAAAAGCAGCTTTATCTGTTTCTGCAGCGCGCCAAGGCGGCTCTTCCGCGATTAAACATAGTTATCATTGCCGGAAACCATGATTCGCCCGGGCGCCTTGAAGCACCGGGCCCTTTGCTGGATGACCAGGGTATCCGTGTCATTGGTCAGGTACCACGTTTGCCTGATGGTCAGATTGATCTGGCTCGTCTTGTGTTGCCATTGCATGACAGTACAGGGAAAGTCGCTGCCTGGTGTCTGGCGATTCCGTTTCTTCGTCCCGGTGATGTGCCTCGCAGTAATGTTGTCGGAGGATTGGACGATATGTTGAAAAATGGCAGGGAGCACGAGACTGCTGATCCGGCAGTTGATCCTTACGTGCAGGGTATTGCCTTACTTTATCGTCAGGCACTGGCGTATGCTTTGCATATACGTGAACAGGGTCAGGCCATCATTGCGATGGGACATTGTCATATGGTGGGTGGCGGCGTATCTGAAAATTCAGAACGTCGTATTATGATTGGCGGTACCCAGGCTTTGTCTGCCGCTATATTCGGGCCGGAAATCAGTTATGCAGCACTGGGGCATTTGCATTTGGCGCAACGCGTTGCACAACAGGAGCACTTGCGTTATTGCGGTAGCCCTATACCGCTGTCGTTTGCTGAAGTCGGGTATACGCATCAGGTATTGCGTATTGATTTGACGGGTGAGTCGCTGACTGAATGTGTGGCATTGACTGTACCGCGTGCTGTGCAGTTGTTGCGTGTGCCGGCATATCCGGCACCGCTTGATGATGTATTGCAAGCTTTGGCCGCGCTGGATATTCCGGTACAGGATGATCAGGAGAGTTATCCGTTTCTGGAAGTGCGGGTCAGGCTGGATGCTCCCGAACCGGGTCTGCGTACCCGGATAGAAACAGCGCTGGAGGGAAAGCATATTCGTTTGGCGAGGATAGAAACCAGCTTTATAAAAAGCTCCGGCGATATCAGCGATCTGGCTGAACCGGTGCGTTTGGATGAGCTGGACCGGCTGCAACCCGATGTTATTTTTAACCGGCTTTATTTGTCCAGGTACGATATGGATGCTCCTCCCTTGCTGCGTGCCGCTTTTGGTGAGCTTATGTTGCCTCCGCCGGAGGAGTTGATATGAAAATTTTGGCTATACGGGGTAAAAATTGTGCATCACTTGCAGGTGAGTTTGAACTGGATTTTGAGCAGGAACCACTGAAATCGGCAGGTCTGTTTGCTATCAGCGGCCCGACAGGTGCGGGAAAAAGTACGTTGCTGGATGTATTGTGTATGGCTTTGTATGAAAATACGCCACGTTTGCTGAAAGCCGGAAATGTGAAAACCTTGCCTGATGGCGTGGATTTTATTACGCATCAGGATGCGGCGAATTTGCTCCGGCGTGGTTGTTCAGATGGCTATGCTGAAGTTGATTTTGTGGGTAATGATGCGGTTTCATATCGTGCACGCTGGAGTGTGCGACGTGCGCGTGGCAGGGCAGGCGGCAGTTTGCAGCCGACCAGTATGAGCTTACATTCCTTACCTGGTATCGTCCCGATAGGGGGTACCAATCGCGAGGTAAAGTCGGAGATTGTGAGGCGTATTGGCCTGTCATTTGATCAATTTACCCGTGCTGTGTTATTGGCGCAGAATGAATTTTCCAGCTTTTTAAAAGCAGATGATAACGAGCGCGGCGAATTGCTGGAAACATTGACGGGCAGTGTTATTTACAGCACGTTGTCACGGCGTGCTTTTGAGCGTGCAAGGCATGAACAGGCACAACTACAGCGCATAAGCGACCGCATGACGGATCAGCATCCTTTAAATACAGAAGAGCGTTTTCAACTGATCAGTGAGCTGGATGCTATCAGTGCACAGGTTACGCTGCTGGAAAAGCGTAAACAGGTATTGGATCAGTGTCAGCGCTGGTATCAGGATGAAGATCAGTTAATCAGGAGTGAGCAGGCTGCTGTACAGCAGGTGCAGAAAAAACAAGATGAGTTTGATGCCGCAGCAGAACGTCGTGCCCGGTTTAAACAGGTGGAGTTAGTGCAGGCGGCACGTCCTATGGCTGTTGAATCTGACCGGCTGGAGCGTCAGATTGCGCAAGACACGGTGGCGTTAACGAATGAAAGCGCCAGACTGGCTCATGCCATTCAGGCACATTTGGTTGCTGACGCTGCTGTGGTCGTGGCAAAGACAGTGTTGCAGCATGCAGAGCAGCAGCAACATTCAGCGATTCCTGAACTGGATCAGGCCAAGGCGCTGGATGCGCGTATTGATGCTTTACTTCCTGAATTTCAACGGGCGCAGCAAGCGCAGGAGCAAGCGGTACAAGCAGTTAGTCTGGCACAGCAACTTTGTCAGAGCAGACAGTCTGCATTGCTTGCAGCACAAAAAAAACAGCAGGAAAGTGAGCAATGGCTGACGCAACACGCTGTAGTGCATGCATTGGCAGAGCAGTGGAGTGGTGCTGAAATTCTTTTCAGGCAGGCGGGTGTGGCACGTGCTGAGGTGATGGGCTGTGATGCCAGGCTGATTGTGATTAAACAGAGTGAATCTGAGCTTCACATTCGCCAGTCCGGTGTCAGTCAGGTGTTGCTTGCAGCAACAGAGGCGTTAGCACAAGCCGGACAATATCATCAGCAGACCAGTGCGCATCATGCCAGTATGGATATTCATGCTTTACTTGCGGCTAAACTTCAGTCTGAAATACGTCGTGATCAGCTCGTTAGTGTCGGGCGGATCTGGGATGCATTGGACGGACAGCAGTCACGCTGGTATAAACTTGGTATTGAGTCGCAGGCCTGTGATCTGGCTGCCACTAACGCCGCTGCGGCATTAGTCCGGGTGAATGCGCAGTTGCCCCTGCAACTGGCAGCCCAGGAGCAGGCAGAGCGCTCATTGAAGAGCGCACAGGCCGCTTGTGCCGATACCGTTGAGACCTTGCGTGCCGCTCTTGAGCACGATACACCTTGTCCGGTGTGTGGTTCAGCTGATCATCCCTATGTCACAGATCAGGCTCAGTTGCATGCGATGCTGGCCAGTTTGCAGGAGCAGGTACTGGTTTGCCGTGAGCAAGCTACACAGTTTTACCAGCAACAAGCTACCTATGCGGCAGAAGTAGAAAATTGTCGCCGTCAGTCGCAGGGAATTGTGCAACAGCGTGAGCAGCTTCATGCCGCGATTGAGCAGCAACAACAACAGTGGCAGGCGCATCCTCTTTTTGACGAAACCCGTGATCTCGAGATAGTCCTGCGTGCCGTCTGGTTAGAAAATCAGTGTGTTGTGGTGCAGCAGCAATTGCAGGAGATAGCGCAGAAGGAAGCACACTGGCGCAGTGCACTGGAGGCGAAAGAACGATCACAGGCCGTATTTGACCAGGCGGGGCGTGACTGTATGAACGCCAGGGAGCAGGCCGGTAACACGCAAACAGCATTGACTCAGCTTCAGCTTGAACATCAGTCGGTTTTGGTGCAGCGTAGTCAAAGCCAGCAACGCTGCGATGCGATTCTTGAGCAGCTTGCTCCCTTATTTATTTTTTCACCAGATCAGGATAACTGGCAGACAGAGGGTTATGAAGACTGGCGCAGTCACTGGATGAACAGTCCGGACGATTTTCAGCGGCAGTGTGTTCAACATGTCGAACGCTGGAAAATTAAATGGCAAGAACGCGAAGAGGCGCAGCGTTGCTGCGCAAGCCTGGCGGCGGAATGTACACAACTTAGTGAGGCACTTATCCGTGTGCGGACAGAGCAACAGCATGTCGGTCGCAATTTTACAGAAAGAGAAATCGCTTTCAGGGATATGCAGTTGCAACGCCGGCAATTGCTGGGTGGTGTGCCGGCCGGTCAGCGTGAAGCGCAGTTACTCAGCGCAGTGACGGAAGCCAGAGCCCGGCTTGAGCAGCTGCTTGCTATTGGCAGAGAGAGCAAAAGTGCCGAAATTCGCAGTATGGAAAACGTATCTCATATTAAGTTGCGTCTCTTTAATGCCAGAAACGACGCACATGATATGGCTGAGCAACTGTCAGCGTGGATAGCCCGGTGGCTGCCAATGCCCGCATCTGTACCTGCCGCATTATTGTCGTCTTTTGGTGAAGATGGCAGTCCCGGTGACGATGCGTTATTGTTTGGACTGACCCGGCTACAGGATTTACTGGATTATCCGGCAGACTGGATTACTCAGGAGCGCCTTGAGTTAACTGTAATTGCGACTGAATTGGAACGGGCAACTTCAGTATTACAAGACCGTCGCAGTAAGCGGCTGGAGCATCAGCAACAGCGCCCGGTCTGTGATATTGATGAGGGAGGTTCGTTCAGTTATGAAGAAACAGGCGTTGAATGTATGACAGACAGTATTCTGGTTACCTTGCAGCAGACACAGAGTGCACTGGAGGCGGAACGCGCTGCTGCCAATACTCAGCTGACCCGGTATCAGCTGGCTCTGGCGGGAGATAATGAACGGCTGATCGCGGGGGCAGGTCTGTTGGAGGAAATTAAGAATCAGACCGCGGTGCAGCGTGTGTGGGCACAGTTAAACGATTTGATTGGCGCTTCTGACGGTAAAAAATTCCGTAACTATGCACAGCAATACACACTGGATGTATTGCTGGCTTATGCGAACCGGCATCTGGAGGTTTTGTCGCGTCGTTATCGTTTGCAGCGTATCAGTACTGCATTGACGCTGATGGTCGTGGATCAGGATATGGGGGATGAACTCCGTTCCGTACATTCTTTGTCTGGTGGCGAATCATTTTTGGTGTCGCTGGCGCTGGCATTAGGGCTGGCATCCTTATCATCTGACCGGGTACGTGTTGAATCTTTATTTATTGATGAAGGCTTCGGCAGTCTGGATGCGGATACTTTGCGGGTTGCCATGGACGCGCTGGACGGACTTCAATCCATGGGGCGTAAAGTAGGAGTGATCTCCCATGTGCAGGAAATGACGGAACGAATCGGCACAAAAGTCGTGGTACAGCGCTCTGCCGGCGGGAAAAGTAGTGTGTCAGTGATGTAGCGTGAATGTCACATTATGGTACTTGCGGCCTGCATTTGTCATTAAGCTGACATATACAGGCTTTAAGATTGCGCTAAAGAAATATTTTTGTCATTTTTAGCCCGCATTTACTTGATTCCTTAGGCAAACCACATGAACATAACTCTTAAAGCGCGCATGAGTGCTGTGCTTGGTTTTCTCATCCTGCTATTAATTAGTATAGGACTGTTAGGCCTGTATGGAATGACCAAGTCCGATGAAGGGTTAAAAGCCGTTTATGAAAATCGTACCGTCGCACTGGAAAAAGTCTCCCGTATTGATCGTCTGATGGTGCAGAATCAGCTGGCATTGGCTGAAGCGCTGGAAGATTCAATGGTTGTTACTATTAATATTAAGTCTGCATTGATTGATAAAAATGTAGCTGAAATTAATCAGGCCTGGTCCCAGTACATGGCAACTAATCTGGCTCCGGAGGAGCGGATACTGGCAGAAGAATTTGCCGCAGCCCGTGCAAAAATGGCAAATGAGGGTTTAATTCCCGCCATGAAAGCAATGCATGCAGGTCAGTTGGCTGAAGCTAATGAGTTTCAGGACCGGGTACAGGCACTGGCTCCTGCCGTCAGAAAAAGTGTCGATGCCTTGCGTAAAATTCAGGTTGATGCAGCACAAAACGAATATGAACAAAGTACGATACGCTACGTTGCTTTGCGTAGTACTGTGATTATTTCTATTGCTGTGGGAGTGATCCTGGCAGCAGTACTCGGGTTTTTCCTTGTCGGTTATATTTACAGACAATTGGGTGGCGAGCCGGATTATGCTGCGCAAATTGTACATAGTATTGCGGATGGTGATTTAACCGTTGCGGTACATATTAGCCCTGCTGATAAGCACAGTTTATTGTTTGCGATGAAAAGAATGCAGGCTAAGCTGGCAGAAACTGTGGGTGAAATCCGCCTGTCTACGCAAACTATTGCCAGTACCTCATATCAGATTGCCGCCAGTAACCAGGATTTGGCCGAGCGTACCGATCAGGGTGTATCTGCATTACAAGAAACGGCACGCTCCCTG
>CAIWPG010000329.1 GCA_903914535.1 uncultured Oxalobacteraceae bacterium | reverse complement strand
TTTTTCCTGGCAGTTTCATCCGTTTTTGAGCCACAAAAGAGCTAAGCAGTGCATCAATCGAGATCATCAGTTCGGTATCCCCGGATAATTCAAAATGACCAAACTGTTCAATGGCCTTTAAGCCTGAGTCTTTTACATTGCCTGCCACGATGCCAGAAAAGGCCCGGCGCAATTGCGCTGCTAACAAATGGCGCTCCTGATTCTTATGCAATTCCAGCTTCTTCATATTCTCATGATCCGGAATAAATGGCCGCTGAAATTCCTGATCAATTTTTAATGACCAGTTAAAATAATACGCATCGGAACAGGCCTTTCTGAACGCCCTGACTGTAGTTATACCTTGTTGGATTTGTTGCGCAACCAATTCAGGATTATCAATAATAATCTGGTAGCGGCTTTGTGCCTCGGGCCCCAGGGTATCAGCAATAAACTGATCTATTTGTTTAAAGTAGGCAGCTGCGCTGGCCGGACCGGTAAATATCAGAGGAAAAGGAATCTTCGCATTATCAGGATGCAGCAATATACCCAAAATATACAAAATCTCCTCTGCTGTTCCCGCTCCGCCCGGAAATACAACAATGGCATGTGCTACACGCACAAAAGCTTCCAGCCGTTTCTCGATATCCGGCAAGATAACCAGTTCATTCACAATGGCATTAGGCGCTTCTGCTGCGATAATTCCCGGCTCGGTAATTCCCAGATAGCGACCGGTCAAAATACGTTGTTTAGCATGGCCTATCGTTGCCCCTTTCATGGGACCCTTCATGGCACCGGGACCACATCCGGTACAAATATCCAAACCACGTAATCCCAATTGGTAACCGACATGCTTGGTATAGTCGTACTCAGGGTTTGAAATAGAATGCCCGCCCCAGCACACGACCATGTGCGGATTCACCATAGGGCGCAATTGATTAGCATTCCGTAATATATGAAAAACTGCATCGGTAATGCCCTGCGTCGTTCCCAAATCAAACCGGGGATTATCAGTAACTTCACTATGCAAGAAAATAATATCCCGCAAAACAGAAAATAAATGCTCCTGTATTCCTTTAATCATAACCCCGTCAACAAAGGCGCTGGCAGGTGCATTGATGACATTCAGTTTAATACCACGCTCACGATGAATAATATTGATGGAAAAAAGTGGATAACGCGCCAATAATTCTTTACTTTCATCCATCCCGCTGCCACTACTGAGAACCGCTAAAGAACAGTGTCGGAAAATGGTATAAAGCCCACCGTTACTGGTATCAAGTAATTTATTGATTTCGGCTTTGGATAAAACGTCAAGGCGACCTTCTGGTGAAATTTGCGCATCAAAAACGGGGTATGTCATAAAAGCCTTATTTCTGGTGATGTCACGAATAAGAAATAAGATTACCCCTTAGTGCAGTTTGTTTCAACATGGAAATTTACTTACTGAGAAAAATAAATCGCATTACGGATAAAACTGATGCCGATTCGTGACAATGCCATCTAAAAAAATTAACAATACCCTGTTAGGGTCAGGTCAATAAGTTAACACATACCGGCAAGCAGCCACTCAGCACCACCAGCCACCGGTGTGATGTTCATTAGGAAGAAACAAACCCAGTAGTCCCAGACCGATCAGTATCATGGCAGCCCCGACAGCAAGCCAGCGCGGCGGCTTACGATTGCCAAAACGCTGCGCTAATCCTTGTGTCAGCAATAAGTAAGGAAGTGCGCCCAGTCCGAACGCCACCATTAAGAGTGCGCCGGACCATGCCGAACCACTCATCAGAGCAAGAGGCAAAACGCCATACACCAAACCGCAGGGCATGCATCCCCACAAAAGACCACTGAAAAAGGGATTGGAAGGTAAATATAAAGAAGGAGATGAAACTGGCAATGTGATGTGCGATGCAAGAAAATGACCGACAGATCTGAACACGCCAAAACCCGGCGTATAACCCAGGCATCGCAAGCCGAGGTAGAGCAGACTAAAATTTCCCACATAAAAAAGAATAGATTGCACCGGCAAAATTGGTTTAAACAGCAAACCTGCGGTGCCAAATAAACCAACTACAGCACCCAAAATAGCGTACAAACTTATTCGCCCTGCATGTAACTGAAAAAGAGAAAACCACGATGAACGTGTTTTTACTGCAAGCTCTTTTTCAGATAAAAGAGGGATAATGGGAATAACAGGATAGGAAGGCGCCTGCTCAGCCGGAGCCCCCTCCTTCGGTGCGCCTCTCCCCGAACGAACGAGCAAACTGGCGATGCCGCCACACATGCCGATACAGTGACTGCCACCCGCCACTCCCGCCAGCAAAGCAGTAATTAACAATGAGCTATTCAACATAGGGTTTACAAAAACCAGAAAAGGGCAGCTGTAAACCGAATATCACACTACCGCGATGTTAATAATAAAATGGTGGTTATGCCGCTGGCCACGCAACCCAACAGCCAAAACAGCAAAAAACCTAATGTGTACAAAGCCTGCGGATTTAAAGAAAAACGTGCATCAAGAATATCTAGTCCGGCAGGGTCCACCAGACTGAATACAAAACCCCAAAACCCCAAAAACCCAAAACCCCAAA
>CAIWPG010000328.1 GCA_903914535.1 uncultured Oxalobacteraceae bacterium | reverse complement strand
TGAACTCGGTGCTGCCAAAAGACTGTGAACAATTTTTGATTAGTCTGTTACCGCAATCAGTATAGGTACTGATTATGCCATTTTGGCAATAAATAATGATAGTAGCGCAATGTTACACACGGTTGCGCAATTCAGACAAAGGGGGGTTGGCAGGTATTTCTGCTAAAAATTATGGTTAAAAAGCAATTTGACTTAATTGTTTTCGACTGGGATGGCACGTTAATGGACAGTACTGTTGCCATCGTTCGTTGTATTCAATCAGCCGCACGCGATTTAGGTTTACCTATTCCAAGTGTGTCTGCGGCGTCGTATGTGATAGGTCTGGGTTTGCTCGAAGCCATGCAGGCAGCATTACCCGGTGTTGACCCGAAATATTATCCGCGCATGGTTGAACGCTACCGGTACCATTTCTTAGCACAAGACCATGAATTAGTCTTATTTGACGGCGTCCGTGAGATGTTAACCGACTTATCTCAGCAAGGTTATTTTTTGGCAGTCGCTACCGGTAAAAGCCGGGTCGGACTGGCACGCGCTCTGGATGCCAGTAAATTACTATCTGTTTTCGATTCGACCCGCTGTGCCGACGAAACTTTTTCCAAACCACATCCTGCCATGCTGTTAGAAATAACCAGGGAGCTGGGGCAGGATATCAAGCGTACTGTCATGATAGGGGACACGACACATGACTTATTAATGGCTGAAAATGCCGGTGCTGCCAGTATTGCGGTTAATTATGGTGCTCATCCGTCAGAGCAATTGCAATCGCTCAAGCCATTGTTTATGGCAAATAATGTTCAGCAATTACATCAATGGCTGAATACGCATGCCTGATGACAAAAGCCCTTGTGCAGACGTACTGATGCGTGTCTGACTGATGCCCGGCCGTCATCATAGTTTTTTGTTTGCCAATAATGTTTTTAGATAGTTTTTATTATCTTGCTTCAATTACTATGTGGTCTATAGTAAGCATGTGATTCACGAAACCAGAAGGAGGCCTTATTCAAAATAGTCCCTTATTCTTTATTCAAATTTCATCTGTCAGTTGAACATTTTCCGGCTGTAGTTTAATTTTCCGTACTTGTGAGATGGTTGCAGGGTGTTGGTCGGGTTTGCCCTGAGTTGGACACAAAGTTGGATACTGATTTGGTTTTCTGTTTGATGATTTACTACGCCCTTGTTGCATCTTTATGGGTATGTGGTGGTTTCTGTGTTCCGGTAATGACAGTTGATAGTGATTTTCATCGTAAACTAAACGAAGTGATGCCTGTAATAGTTACTACGGGATTGAGGGATCTCAGATCCCTCGTTGTGTCCTTGGCTAAGGACAAAGGGACGGTGGCTGAGTGCCGCCGTTTTTCTTTGTCGGTTCCGGCAGTGTCTTTGCTGATTTCGCGCACTTGCGTTTAATCAATCAGGTCATAATGTATTTCAGTTATAATCACCAGCTGATTATGTTAAAAAGAATAGCCTACTTGTTCCGTCTCACTCCGCTGGTTCGCTTTTTTCAGCTAATCGGTCTCTCATCAAAACAAGCGTTGATATCTTGTTATCATTGTGATGAACAAGTGCCGCAACGGCGTATTGTCATTTCTGACTTTGATGGCGCTCCCCGACAATTATGTTGCCATGGTTGCGCCGCCGTGTTGAAATTAGTGGAAAGCAACGGACTAACGACAGCTTATTTGCATTCGAGGGCTGTCGCTCCAGCCAAATCAACTGATTAAAAGCCGTACATGAATTCAACTTCTGCTTCCATCGCCCCTCCGGGTATATCTGACACTCCTGCTGATAATTCCGCTGCTGCGATTTCCCGCGAAAAAATTGAGCTTAATGGCATGCGTTGCGCTGCCTGTGCCCAGTTAATTGAATTTCGCCTCGGTCAGTTGGCTGGCGTAAAAACAGTGCTCATGAATTATGCCGGTCAGCGTGTTGAGGTCAGTTGGGAAACTGAAAAAACCACACTGCACACCATCGTGGATGCGGTACATGCATTAGGCTATGGTGCCTTGCCTGCCGGTGATAAAAAACAGCATGCAAATCGTCACAAAGCAGAAATGTGGCGTTTGTTTGTGGCCGGGTTCGCCATGATGCAAGTTATGATGTATGCATTTCCTTCTTATCTGGTACCACATGCGGAAGTTGGCGGTGATCTGACTCCGGAGCAAGACCATTTACTCAAGCTGGCCTGTCTGGCGCTGGCGTTGCCGGTACTGCTGTTCTCATCATTACCCTTTTTTAAATCCGCCTGGCGTGATATTAAAAACCGCCACATTGGTATGGATGTCCCGGTCAGTACTGGTATTCTAGCAACATTTTTTATGAGTACCTGGGCGACTTTTTTTGGTGGCCATGTTTATTTTGACTCTATGATTATGTTCGTCTTTTTATTACTGGGCGGACGTATGATCGAGGCGCGGGTACAGCAAAAAAGCCATGCTGCATTACAAAGTCTGACGCACCTCACGCCAACTATGGCGCAGTTTCTTCCTGATTTTCCGGCAGCACGCAATGCAGTCAGTGTGCCGGCGCAGGCATTAAACCCGGGTGATTATGTATTAGTACCTGCAGGTGCACAAATTCCGGCCGATGGCAGCGTAATTGAAGGCGCAAGCGAGTGCGATGAGTCCTGGATGACCGGCGAGTCGCAGCCTTGTGCCAAACAGCCGGGGACAAAATTAGTGGGCGGAGCGATTAATCTGACCAATCCGCTGGTTATGCGTGCGGAACAGGTAGCAGACGCGACCC
>CAIWPG010000327.1 GCA_903914535.1 uncultured Oxalobacteraceae bacterium | reverse complement strand
CCTGGCACAACGATCGGCCAGCGCAGCCAAAGAAATCAAAAATTTAATCACCGCATCCGTCAATGATGTAAATACCGGCACAAAATTGGTTGGTGAGGCAGGATTAACAATTGAAGATATCGTCTCTAATATCAGACATGTGACAGAAATCATGTCTGATATTACTACCGCCAGTAAAGAGCAAAAAGCAGGGATTGAAGACGTTAATTTGTCCGTCGCCAATTTGGATAAAGCAACGCAACAAAATACGCTATTGGTCAAAGAAGCTGCAGTAGCAGCAGAATCTTTGTTAGAGCAGGCTGAAAGCTTATCGCTGGTGGTCAGTCGCTTCAAATTAAAGCCATTTAATTAGATCAATGAGTTAAGCCTCCTGTCAGCCAACTTAACGTCAAGCACCAAACAAACTCGTCATTACCAATGACGACCACCGTAAAATCCGAAGCCCCACACTGGTGCTACCACGACAGGAACAGGCGCTGCTACATAAGCTCTTGGTGCCGGTACATATACCGCACAGCCACTGGTCACGGCAGAGATAACAATGGCTGCCAATAAAGTAAAAAAAGGCTTTTCAAAGATACGCATGATGTGCTCCGTTTGCGTTTAACTATCGATATTTACCGACAATTACCGACGTGTGCCGATAAATCATTAAGCGTTACCGGAGCACTTTCGTTGACATTGTTATGTAAGCCTATGTAGCAAGACGTACAGCAAATGTAACATCAGGCTTACTAACTAGTCGTTGGCAACAACGTACATACCCTACTTTTTTACTTGACGCGTTGATGGAGGGATTTTCAAAAATTCAACACCTTTAATACATACTCCTCCAGAGTATTTTTAAATATCATTGGAAACAAAGAGCTACAAGGCAATTTTTTAAAAATAGTGGGGGAGTATATTTAAAACTAATTTGATTCTTTAATCAGACGCCCACTGCTTTTTTGTATTGGTCGCGCATTCATGGGGTAAAGATGATTAAAAATCGCCAGTTGTTCCGGAGATAACTCTATGGGTTCTTTCATGACCATCCACAACACGCCTTCCGTACAAGGTGGTGTCGTCAAGGATCCCATATAGGTATAGTAATCACGCTTTACCGGAAGAATCTGATTAATGTCTAAGGCCGTTAATGCGTCTTGTGGCTGATTTTTTTCGAGTGGCAAATTGTTCCAGACTTGCTGAATCGCACTTTGTGCTTTGCCACGCTCAATTAACACTGCAATGATCGCAAATTTTCCATCCGCGTCTTTATGCACTAAATGAACCACCATTTCAAAACCACGGCCATTAACACGCTCTTCTGATGGCTTATGAAAATGGAATTGCACCAATTCATAATTATGCCCCATCACTGTAATGTAATTGCCAGCGCCAACATTGACTACGATTGTGTGACCGTTATCAACGACATTAAAGCCGGAAGGTCGGTAATCAAACACGATAGGATCGAGATCAACCCGGATGCCGTCACGAATATCGATAGGCGATTGCCGCTCGCCACTCTCGCACTTTGTATTTGCAGGACTTAATTTGCCCCAACTTAAAGGACCGTTATCTCCTTGGTAACCCCAGTTTCCGGCACCATGCATGTCCATTGCTGCAGCAATGGCGGCAGCACAATGATCGTTGGTGGTAACATCCACTTTAGGTTTAACGGCTTCAGGGCGACGCGCTACGTAACTGGGGTGCATGACAGAACGAGCGTTTGCAGCAGGACTTATTGCTTCCTTAGCTTCTTTTTCTTTCTTTAAAATTGCCAATCTATCGGCAATTTTTGCGGCTAATTCATCTGCGGCAAGCGCTTCTTTTGCCGCTTCTTTACTTTCTTTGATCTCTTTGGCGTCCTTGCCTTCTTTGGACGATTTATGACTGTCTTTATCTTTGGACGAAGAAGCGGAAGCAGACGATTCTTCTTTATCCTTCTCTTTTTCTTTGTCTTTGT
>CAIWPG010000326.1 GCA_903914535.1 uncultured Oxalobacteraceae bacterium | reverse complement strand
ATTCCGACATATCAAAACGAATCAGCTCAATACCCAGAGTAAAGCCGAGTTGCTTAGCCATTTCAGTTTTACCTACCCCGGTCGGGCCAGAGAACAGGAAAGAACCAATCGGCTTATCTGTTTTACCCAAACCGGCACGCGCCATTTTGATCGCACTGGCTAAAGCATCAATCGCCGGATCCTGACCAAACACCACATTCTTCAAATCACGGTCTATCGTCTGCAACTTACTTCTGTCATCCTGATTCACCGTTTGTGGCGGAATACGGGCAATTTTGGCGATAATATCTTCAATCTCCAGCTTGCCTATGGTTTTCTTTTGCTTAGATTTAGGTAAAACACGTTGCGCTGCACCCGCCTCATCAATCACATCAATCGCTTTATCCGGCAAATGACGGTCACTAATGTAACGCGCTGACAATTCAGCAGCCGAAGTGAGCGCAGAAGCAGAGTACTTAACGTTATGATGTTCTTCAAAACGTGATTTCAGCCCACGCAAAATCAACACTGTCTGTTCAACAGTCGGCTCATTCACATCAATTTTCTGGAAACGGCGCGACAAGGCATGATCTTTTTCGAACACACCGCGATACTCAGTGTAAGTGGTCGCACCTATGCATTTCAACTGTCCGGACGACAAAGCCGGTTTCAATAAATTAGAAGCATCCAGCGTGCCGCCGGAGGCAGAACCGGCACCGATAATAGTATGTATCTCATCAATAAATAAAATACCATTCGGGGCATCTTTAATTTGCTTCAGTACAGCTTTAAGTCGCAACTCAAAATCACCGCGGTATTTAGTACCGGCAAGCAAAGAACCCATATCCAGCGAATACACTACCGCATTTTGCAAAATATCCGGGACATCACCCATCGTGATACGCAAAGCAAGCCCTTCGGCAATCGCCGTTTTTCCTACACCGGCTTCTCCGACCAGCAACGGATTATTTTTTCTGCGACGACACAAAATCTGAACGACGCGCTCAACTTCAGCATCACGCCCGATCAGGGGATCGATCTTGCCTTCTGCCGCCGACTTATTTAAATTCAGGGTAAATTGGTCGAGAGCATTTTCTTTTTGTTGCGGTTCACCGTGGGCTTCTTCTACGCCATCAGGTGCTTTTTGCGGCTCTGTACCAGTATCTTTTCTGACGCCATGCGAAATAAAATTCACCACATCCAGACGTGTTATTCCCTGCTGATGCAGATAATAAACCGCATGTGAATCTTTTTCGCCAAAGATAGCAACCAGCACATTGGCCCCAGTCACTTCTTTTTTACCATTAGACGCAGATTGCACATGCATAATGGCACGTTGTATCACGCGCTGAAATCCAAGCGTAGGCTGCGTATCAACCTCGCCGTTACCAGGAACAACAGGCGTATTATCGCTGATGAAATTTCCCAGAGTTTTACGCAAATCGTCAATATTAACGGCGCAGGCGCGCAGCACTTCCGCGGCTGACGGGTTATCGAGTAGCGCAAGCAACAAATGCTCAACCGTAATAAATTCGTAACGAGCTTGTCGTGCCTCAACAAAGGCCATGTGCAAACTAACTTCTAACTCTTGCGCAATCATACTTCCTCCATCACACATTGCAGGGGATGCCCTGCTTGCCTGGCATGTGCCATCACTAAATCAACTTTGGTAGCAGCAATATCTTTGGTGTATATCCCGCATATACCTCTGCCATCACGATGCACCTTAAGCATAATCTGCAGCGCCGTTTCACGATCTTTACCAAAATACGCCTGAATGATCATCACTACAAATTCCATCGGGGTATAGTCGTCATTCAACAAAACCACCTGAAACAGAGAAGGAGGCTTCACTTGTTGCGTCTGCCGCTCTGCCACTGTATTATTTTCGTGCTTGTTTGCCATAACTCTGTTTCACCGCCCTTTGCGACACTGTATTTCCCTATTGCAGTTTATTGATTCCAGTCTGCTTGACGTGGGATTTATTGTCAACAAAATAATCAGACAGCGCTGACCAAGCAGCATTTTTGTCCAATATGCCCGATATTTCTCAAAAAATCGACTAAATCCACTCTCTGCCCACTATTTTTTTACTTCAGCGTGGCAAATCTGATAGGTGCAAAGTAACAGTGTAAATCAGTTTCATAATACCTGCTTTCTCAATAGAAAGATGGCGATAAATTCGTTAAGATCAAGTACCTGAAAAATTTAAATTCAATGCAAAATTCAATCAATTTAGTTAGCTAATTACAATTAATTCGTTGTATTTTATCTGGCTAATTCAGGCTACCAACAACACAAAATCTGTTTTAAAATAAACATTGCAGTAAATACACAATACTTCCTGAAAACTTCTTGACAAGAAGAATAATACCGCCAAGAATAGTAATATTAATGAGTTGCTTTCTTCTCATTAATACTGAGAGAGCAAGTTGAGGGGGAGGCAGTTTTTCGCACAGTTTCTTGCTTTTACGGCTCGTATGATTTGTTTATTTCTGAAAGATGCATTATGGCAACAGGCACAGTTAAGTGGTTCAATGACTCCAAAGGTTTTGGTTTTATCACTCCAGATGATGGTGGAGAAGATCTGTTCGCCCATTTTTCCGCGATACAGATGAATGGCTTTAAGACACTCAAAGAAGGTCAAAAAGTACAATTCGAAGTAACCCAAGGCCCTAAGGGCAAACAGGCCTCAAATATTCAAGCTCCCTAATTCGTTAGCTTAGCTTTATTTAAAAGCTCCGCTTGCGGAGCTTTTTTTATACCATTGCTGCGCAGATCACTGTTTACCGTTTTTAGCATTGTTCAACATTTTCTGTTTGCGCCATATAAAAAAAAAAGACCAGTTACCCAGTCTTTTTTTATCTGCCTGACTAAGCAAAATTACATATTTTCAATCATTGCATCGCCAAATCCGGAGCAAGACAATTGCGTTGCACCTTCCATCAGGCGGGCAAAATCGTAAGTAACCCGTTTTTGTGCAATCGATTTACTCATTGAACTAATCAACAAATCAGCAGCTTCCAGCCAACCCATATGACGCAACATCATTTCAGCAGACAGGATCAGTGAACCCGGATTCACATAATCTTTACCTGCATATTTAGGTGCTGTACCGTGAGTAGCTTCAAACATGGCGACAGAATCGGACAAATTGGCACCCGGCGCAATACCGATACCACCAACCTGAGCAGCCAGGGCATCAGAAATGTAATCGCCATTCAAATTCAATGTAGCAATAACGCTGTATTCTGCCGGACGTAACAAAATTTGTTGCAAAAATGCATCAGCGATACAATCTTTAACCACAATATCTTTACCCGATCTCGGATTTTTAAATTTGCACCACGGACCGCCATCCACCAACTCAGCACCAAATTCTTTTTGTGCCAGTCCATAAGCCCAGTCACGGAAGCCACCTTCGGTGTACTTCATGATGTTGCCTTTGTGAACGATCGTCACAGATGGCTTGTCATTGTCGATTGCGTACTGGATCGCT
>CAIWPG010000325.1 GCA_903914535.1 uncultured Oxalobacteraceae bacterium | reverse complement strand
CTACAAAACCGACATCCCCGACGCTCACATAGACAAGATGCTTGACTGGGATAAGCCGCTGAGTGAGCAGCATCCTGATGTGCAAAAAGTGGCTATGCAATATTTGCAGCCATTGAAAAAAGAATTGGATATATACAAGGGCAACGCTAATAACCAAATGATAGGTAATGAAAGTATTTGGGATGGGTTGACTGGCGCGGATTTGCACAAGGCAATGGGTGGACAACAAGACGCGGCTAATGCGTTACAACAAGCAGGCATCCCCGGCATCAAATACCTAGACGGCTCAAGCCGCAATGTTCCTGATAATTTATATGAGATAAATTCTAAGGCGGGAAATTTTACTTCCACGCGCTATAACACAATGGAAGAGGCGCAAAAACGATTAGATGCTGGTTATGGGAAGTTATTTCCTGACGCGGTGATTAATACCATTCCTGTAAATAAGTCACGCAACTTTGTGATGTTCGACCCGAACTCAATAAAAATTCTCGAGAGAAACGGGGTAAGCACAGGTGAAACCCCTTGGAAGCCTAACGAGTACGAGAATGCTTTTGATTTGCAAAGTGCTCAACCAGTACGAGGAACGGGAGAATGAATACCTCTACGCTTGAATACCAAAGCAATAGCCGTTCTTGTGACTCCCATTGCTTTGCCAATATCGGTAAGTGTTACGCCGCTTTCGTAGAGTTTCTTCGCCTCCTCAACATCCCAAGTCATTGGGTGGTGTTCGGCGCTGTGGGCGGATATTTCAAGCACTTCAAGATTATCAATTCTGTTGTCGAGTGTGTCTCTGTTTTTATGGTGTACGTGCTCTCTTGGATGAAGTTTTCTGCCAAGATGTCTCTCCATTATTACGCGGTGTTCACCAATCAGATTTCCGTCATGCGTGATAATCTTGTAGCCTTTTTGGTTAATGTGTCCGGTAGATTTGAAAGCAGCATAGCAAGAGCCAGAGCAAAAAACGTTAGTGTACTTTGCAATCTCAAATGGATGCTTAACCACGTCAATGCCGCAATGATGGCACGGTATAACCTTTCGCGTGGTTCGGCATTTAATAGAGCAAAACTTAGCTATTTTTGCTCGCTTGCCGTGGGCTGTAAACTCGTTGCCGCATACTGTGCATATTACTTTAGCCATATATCCTCCGTTGTAAAGTGTGCTTATTGTAACATACTTTTCAACCCTGATGATATTCGGATATTGGAGCGCAACGGACAGCCAACAGGACAAGTGCCATTTGACATTGACAGCGCCAAGCCAGTAGAGAATCCATAAATGAATGAATAGATTTGACATTGCAATTTAACGTATTAGAATACGCGTGTTAGTAATATTTGCGTGGACTGGAAATACCATCCAAATAGAGCATAGGTTGATATGCAGTTGGCATTTGAGGCTATAGCCATCATGAAATGCGTAAAGTGTAGAGATAGCCAAGCCGGAGATCAACACCGGTACTAACCAAGTAATAACCCTAACACCGAGAGGTGCAGGAGCAACATGCAGACAGCATCAATCAACGTATCGACGCTTACGGCCTCTCACGAGGCTTTAGGCGTCTTTTTTTTGGAAAACTGTACCAATGCAAATCATTGGGATATTCGTTGCCTGGCGGCGCAAAAGGCATTGCGTCAGAGCTTGCACGGATTTTTAGGAGCCGATCATGAGTGAAGAAGAAATTGCAGCACAAGCCGCAGCAGACGCGGCAGCAGCTTTAGCCGATGGCGGCGCGGGTAAGACCGAAGCCGAGCTTCAGGCCGAAGCGGACGCGGCAGCAAAAGCAGAACAGGAGGTACAGGCAGCGGCAGAACAGACTGCGATTGACGAAGCCAAGAAGACCGGCGGCGTCAACAAGCGGTTCTCGGAACTGACCAAGGCGGCACGGGCGGCAGAAGCGGCGGCGGCAGAGTCGCAGCGTCGCCTCGACCTAGCGTTGTCGGCGGTGGAGAAGATTCT
>CAIWPG010000324.1 GCA_903914535.1 uncultured Oxalobacteraceae bacterium | reverse complement strand
GGATGGTGTTTCGGCTTCAAAACGCATCACAATCACCGGGGTTGTATTCGATGAGCGTGCCAGGCCAAAACCATCGGCATACTCGGCGCGTAATCCGTCGATCAGGTTAACTTCTTGTGCATTTGCAAAATGAGCAGCGAGTTGTTGCTGATCCTGCATTTGGGCGATGAGCGTAAAATTTTCCCCTTCATTCAGTGTTAATTGCAGTTCGGGAGTAGATGCCGATTGCGGAAGTGCATTTAATAATTGCGATGGATTATCTGTGCGTGATAACAGTTCCAGCAGACGTGCTCCTGCATATAAGCCATCGTCAAAGCCATACCAGCGATCTTTAAAGAAAATATGTCCGCTCATTTCACCGCCCAGAGGAGCGCCGGTTTCACGCATTTTGGCTTTGACCAGCGAGTGTCCTGTCTTCCACATCAACGGCGATCCGCCGCGCGCTTTGGTCCAGAGGGCAATGTGACGGGTACATTTGACATCGTATAAAATTTGCGCACCGGGGTGGCGGGTGAGTACGTCTTCAGCAAACAGCATGAGTTGCCGGTCAGGATAAATAATATTACCTTCTTTGGTGACGACACCTAAACGATCACCGTCGCCGTCAAATGCCAGCCCTATTTCTGCATCGCTGTTTTTAACGTGGCGTATCAGATCCTGTAAATTTTCAGGGTGTGCCGGATCGGGATGGTGGTTAGGGAAGGTGCCGTCTACTTCACAAAACAATTCATCGGTTTTACAGCCCAGACCACGATATAAGTCACCGGCAAAGGCACCTGCGACACCATTGCCGCAATCGGCAGCGATGTGCATAGGACGAGCCAGTTTAATATCAGAAATAATCCGTTCCAGATAAGCGGCACGAATGTCGTGCTGCCGGTAGCTGCCACTACCGGTACTGAATTGTTGCGCAATAATGGCCTGATATAAATCTGAAATGGTTTCGCCATAGATAGCTTCGCCTGCCAGCACCATTTTGAATCCGTTGTAGTCGGGCGGGTTGTGGCTGCCGGTCACCATGACGCCGGATTGGGCATCCAGGGTGTGGGTTCCGAAATAAACCATAGGAGTGGCAACGATGCCCAGATCAATCACATTGGCACCGGCTGCCTGCAAACCTTTTGCCAGTGCGCTGCTTAATTCCGGGCCGGAAAGTCGCCCGTCGCGCCCTATCACTACATTACTTTCGCCTTTGGCTAGTACAGCGCTGCCAAAAGCCCGTCCGATGAGGAATGCGACTTGCTGATCCAGCGTTTTACCGACGATACCGCGAATATCGTAGGCTTTAAAAATGGAAGGAGAAATAATTGGAGTGGTCATAAGGTGGTTAATGTGAGATGTAAACGAATGAGCGCAAACGAAATTAGCCGATAGTGTAGCTCTGTTATGTGACATTAGTGCGATAAATGCAAAAATATTGACGCAATTACACTGCTATTTCAAAGCAAAAAATGCAGAAAAAAATAGCCTGTGAATTTTTTTGCCGTTTTTCATGTGAAAATGCCGGCAACAGCATAAGTGTCCCTCTTGAAATGTCTGAGGGTATCCCCATTTTATTGTTAATAAATTGTTGTACGATCAATTATCGGAGGTTAAGAATGCAAGAACAAGATAAACAAGTGGACGTCGTTGAGCCTGCACAAGAGACACCGGACTCTGTTGTCGAGGCCGTGGCTGAAGTGGCGGATGGTGCTGCTACGGCAGCCCTTGAAGAAAAGCTGGCTCAGGCTGAGCTTAAATTATCTGAAATGCAAGATAATTTTTTACGTGCCAAAGCTGATGGTGAAAATATCCGTCGTCGCGCACAGGAAGATATTAGTAAAGCCCACAAGTTTGCTATTGAAAGTTTTGCAGAGTCGTTAGTGCCGGTAAAAGATAGTGTTGAAATGGCATTGAAAATTCAGACTGACTCTGTAGAAGCCCTGAAAGAAGGTATCGAAGTGACTTTGCGTCAGATTACCGCTGCGTTTGAGCGTAATCGTTTGCTGGAAGTGTCGCCTGCAGTTGGTGATAAATTGGATCCGAGTCGTCATCAGGCTGTGTCTATGGTGCCGGCAGAGCAAGATGCAAATACGGTCGTTGAAGTGTTGCAAAAAGGTTATATGATCGCAGATCGTTTGCTGCGCCCGGCGCTCGTGACAGTCGCACAAGCAAAATAGTTCAAAAATAATTGAAAATAAGCGCAAAAATGCTTGAAAACAGGTTTTTTTGCCGCATATACGAACTATCAGGCAAGTCAATCTTATTAAAGTTATTTAAATTACCAGATTACTAAAGGACACTAACATGGGCAGAATTATCGGTATTGATTTGGGAACAACCAATTCATGTGTATCTGTTGTAGAAAACGGCCAACCTAAAGTGATTGAGAATTCCGAAGGCGCGCGTACTACCCCTTCGATTATTGCATATCAAGAAGATGGCGAAATTTTGGTTGGTGCTTCAGCAAAACGCCAGGCAGTAACTAATCCAAAAAATACGCTGTACGCCGTTAAACGTCTGATTGGCCGTAAGTTTGATGAAAAAGAAGTTCAAAAAGACATCAGCTTAATGCCATACACTATCTGTAAAGCAGATAATGGCGATGCATGGGTTAGTGTTCGCGATAAAAAAATGGCACCTCCGCAAATTTCTGCTGAAGTGTTGCGTAAGATGAAGAAAACTGCCGAAGATTACCTCGGTGAAGAAGTGACCGAAGCGGTTATTACAGTTCCGGCCTACTTTAATGATGCGCAACGTCAGGCAACTAAAGATGCAGGTCGTATCGCCGGTCTGGAAGTGAAACGTATCATCAATGAACCGACTGCGGCAGCACTGGCTTTTGGTTTAGATAAAACCGAGCGCGGTGATCGTAAAATTGCAGTTTATGACTTAGGTGGCGGTACATTCGACGTTTCTATCATTGAAATCGCTGACGTTGACGGCGAAATGCAATTTGAAGTGTTGTCGACAAATGGCGATACTTTCCTGGGCGGTGAAGATTTTGATCAGCGTATTATTGATTACATCATTGATGAATTCAAAAAAATCAACGGGTTGGATTTGAGCCGTGATCCGATTGCGTTGCAACGTATTAAAGCATCTGCAGAACGTGCTAAAATTGAATTGTCAAGCTCACAACAAACTGAAATCAATGAGCCGTATATTGCAATGGCCAATGGCGCGCCTGTACATTTGAATTTAAAAATGACACGTGCCAAACTGGAATCACTGGTTGAAGAGCTGATTAACAAAACCATTGAACCATGCCGTACGGCGATTCGTGATGCCGGCGTAAAAGCTTCTGACATCGATGACATCATCCTGGTCGGTGGTATGACACGTATGCCTAAAGTTCAGGAAGCCGTTAAAGAATTCTTCGGTAAGGAACCGCGTAAAGATGTGAATCCGGATGAGGCTGTTGCTGCCGGTGCTGCTATTCAAGGTTCTGTTTTATCTGGCGACCGTAAAGATTTGTTGTTGCTGGATGTGACTCCACTGTCCCTGGGTATTGAAACTCTGGGCGGCGTGATGACTAAAATGATTCAGAAAAACACCACTATCCCGACTAAATTCAGCCAGGTGTTTTCGACAGCAGACGATAATCAGCCTGCTGTGACCATTAAGGTATTCCAGGGTGAACGCGAAATCGCTGCCGGTAATAAAGGTTTGGGCGAGTTTAATCTGGAAGGTATTCCGCCGGCATCCCGCGGTACACCGCAAATTGAAGTGACGTTTGATATTGACGCGAATGGTATTTTGCACGTTGGCGCCAAAGATAAAGCCACGGGTAAAGAAAACAAAATCACTATTAAAGCGAACTCCGGTCTGACCGAAGAAGAAATTCAAAAAATGGTGAAAGATGCAGAGCTGAATGCAGAAGACGACAAAAAGCTGAAGGAATTGGCTGAGTCACGCAATCAGGGCGATGCATTGGTGCACTCAACCCGTAAATCACTGGCTGAGCATGGTGATAAGCTGGATGCGGGCGAAAAAGAGAAGATTGAAGCCGCAATTAAAGAGTTAGAAGATGCATTGAAAAATGCAGATAAAGCTGACATCGATGCAAAATTGGCTGCCCTGTCGACTGTTTCCCAAAAATTAGGTGAAAAAGTCTATGCAGACATGCAGGCTGAACAGGCGGCTGGTGCTGCTGGCGGCGCTGCCGGTGAAGCTGGTGCCGGTGCTTCGGAAGCTAAAGCGAAAGAAGATGATGTCGTTGATGCAGACTTCAAAGAAGTAAAAGACAAGTAAGTAATTACCTGGTCGTTGCCGGATACGGTCGCGGCCAGTCTTGTGAGCATGTTGCTCGCCGAGTCAGGCTTGTCGTTGCAACGGCAATTCTGCTCGGCTTTTTTCGCATAAAACTCGAATTCATGAGAGATGCGCGGGTGACCACCGGAATCAGGTGGCAGCACACGTGGATGATCCTGGTTCATTAACAAGGTGCCAAAACGATGGCGAAGCGTGATTTTTACGAAATACTGGGCGTTGGTAAAAATGCCACAGATGACGAAATTAAAAAATCGTATCGCAAATTAGCGATGAAATACCATCCGGATCGTAATCCGGATAGTAAGCAATCAGAAGACAAATTCAAAGAAGCTAAAGAAGCTTACGAGATGCTGGCTGACCCTAAAAAGCGTGAAGCTTATGACCGTTACGGCCATGCCGGCGTAGACCCTAATATGGGCGGCGGCGGTGGAGGCGGCGGTGGTGGTGCAGGCGGTTTTGCAGATGCCTTTGGCGATATTTTCGGTGATATTTTCGGCGGCGGACGTGGCGGCGGCGGTGGCGGTCGTTCCGGCGGACCGCAGGTTTATCGCGGTGCTGATTTACGTTATAACCTGGAAATCAGCCTGGAACAGGCGGCTAACGGGTTTGATACAACCATCCGGGTTCCGTCCTGGGATTCCTGTGATCCCTGTCATGGTTCCGGTGCTAAACCGGGTACGTCACCAATTACCTGTACGACCTGTCTTGGTCATGGACAGGTACGGATGCAGCAGGGTTTGTTCAGCATTCAGCAGACTTGTCCTAAATGTCATGGTACCGGGAAAATTATCCCCGAGCCGTGCCCGTCCTGTGCAGGTCTGGGGCGTATCAAGCGTAATAAAACACTGGAAGTCAAAATTCCTTCCGGTATTGATGACGGTATGCGGATACGTTCATCCGGTAATGGTGAACCGGGGATGAATGGCGGCCCTCCCGGTGACCTGTATGTGGAAATTCATATTAAACAACATCCGGTGTTTCAGCGCGATGGTGATGATTTGCATTGCGAAATGCCGATTTCATTTGCTACAGCAACCTTGGGCGGTGAGATTGAAGTGCCGACTCTGAGTGGTAAAGCCAGCTTTACTATTCCGGAAGGCACGCAATCAGGTAAAACTTTCCGTTTGCGCAGCAAAGGTGTTAAGGGTGTACGTTCCGGTTTCCCCGGCGATTTATTTTGCCATGTTGTAATTGAAACTCCGGTCAAACTGACTGACCGGCAAAAAGAGTTGCTGCGTGATTTTGAGCGTTTAACCGTTGAAGGTGGCTCTAAGCATAATCCGCAAAGCAAATCATGGATGGATAAGGTCAAGAAATTTTTTGAATAATTGATCTGCAGGTGTATGGTAAAAAAGGTTGGTCAGCTTATTATGCCGGCCAACCTTTTTTTATTAATAACGCATCATCAGCGAACCCTTAACGAAACAGGCGCAATCTTAATGCGTTCATAATAACTGTTACAGAACTCAGACTCATGGCAGCGGCGGCCAGCACCGGACTCAGCAGCCAGCCAGTCCAGTGATATAGCAGCCCTGCGGCAACCGGTACGCCGGCAAAGTTATAAATGAAAGCAAAAAACAAATTTTGACGGATGTTTTTTATCGTTGCCATGCTGAGTCGGCGGGCTCGTAAAATTCCCCGTAAATCACCTTTGAGTAAAATAATACCGGCGCTTTGCATGGCAATATCGCTGCCGTTACCCATGGCTATTCCCACATGCGCCTTCGTTAATGCCGGTGCGTCATTGATGCCGTCTCCGGCCATAACGACGATTTTCCCCTGTTGTTGTAGCCGTTGTACCTGTTCAAATTTATCTGCTGGTAACATATTGGCGCGCACGCTGCGAATACCGCAGTGCTGTGCAACGGCAGCAGCGCTGCTGTCATTATCGCCGGTCAGTAAAATAATGCGTAAGCCTGCCTGGCGAAGTTCTTGCAAAATGGAGGCACTGTCCGGTTTAATCTGATCGGCCATAAACAGGGCGCCAACCAGTTTTCCGTCAATGGACAGTCCCATGACACTTTGATTTGGCCTGGCTGCCAGTTCTGCATTTAACAGGCTGATATCACATTGATGCTGTGCCAGAAATTGAGGGGAGCCGAGTAGTAAATCCTGGCTTTCGCTATGTCCTTCCACGCCAAGTCCGGTTTGTGAGCTAAAGTCGTTAATGAGTGGCAGCGGCATTGTTAAGGTGACTGTTTCGTTGGCTGCCGAGACAACGGCACGTGCCAGCGGGTGCTCGCTGTGATGCTCCAGAGCCGCAGCATAGCGCAGTATGTCGTGCTTGCTGTAGGAGGAAAAGCTTACGATGTCCTGTACGGTGGGTTTACCTTCCGTTATCGTACCGGTTTTATCTATCACTAATGTATCTGCTTTGGCCAGCCATTCCATGCAGCCTGCTTCTTTGATTAATACACCAAATCCGGCGGCACGGCCTATAGCAACGGTGATGGAGATAGGGGTGGCCAGACCCAGTGCGCAAGGGCAGGCGATGAGCAGTACCGAAATGGCGCAAAGTAAGGCGAACGGCAGACTGGCTCCGCTCAGTATCCAGACCACGGCACTAAGTACGGCACATCCGATAACTGCCGGTACAAACCAGCCGGCAACCCGGTCTGCCAGTTGCTGAATGCTGGCACGGCTGCGGCCGGCCTGGTTGACCAGATCGATAATGGCAGCCAGCAGGGTATCCCCCCCTGTTTTTTCCGTTCGCATAATAAAACTGCCGGTCTGATTAATCGTGCCGGCACTTACGCGCTTGCCTTTGGATTTTTCCTGCGGCATTGCTTCGCCTGTCAGCATGGCTTCGTCTACCCACGAAATGCCTTCTGTAAGTATTCCGTCTACTGGAATTTGTGTGCCGGGAAGTACCCGTAATAAATCGCCTGGTACAAGCTGCTTCAGACTGACTTCTTCGTGGCTGCCATCTGGTCTGACCCGTAAAGCTTGTGTGGGAGTCAGCGCCAGCAGTGCCTGCAGCGCATCCTGTGTCCTTGCTCTGGCACGCAGCTCAAGAATTTGCCCCAGCAGAACCAGTGTAATGATGACGGCGGCAGATTCAAAGTATAAAGGCAGCATGCTGCCGGTCCGGAACGCTTTTGGCAGGATAATAGACAGCGCGGAAGGTAACAGGCTGGAGAAAAAAAGTAGTATTACGCTAAAAGAATAGGCACTGGCTACACCTAGTCCGATCAGGCTAAACATATTTAAATGGCGGGTACGGAAGGATGTAATGGCGCGCTCAAAAAAAGGTCGTGCTATCCAAAGTACAACGGGGCTGGCCAGCAGTAATTGCAGATAATCCAGTATGATATGAAGTGTATGCGGTGCCAGTCTTAACCTGACCCCAATTATGTGTATGACGTCAATACCAGGGAACATGCCCCCCATAGATAACAGTAACAGCGGGATTGTGAAGCCAAGGCTCCATTTAAAGCGTCTGGTAAAATCGTCCAGTTCCGTAGTGTCAATGTGTGCGGTGACTTCCATCGGGTCCAGAGCCATACCGCAAAGCGGGCAACTTCCCGGTCCCATTTGTTCTGCTTCCGGATGCATAGGGCAAGAGTACAATTGTTTTTTTTGTTCTGCAATCTGACCGGCAGTAAGTGGTACTGCTGATACTTCAGAGGGTTTGAGGTAAAAATCAGGTTTTTCATTAAATTTTTTTACACAGCCGGCACAGCAAAAAACATAACTGGCACCTTGATATTGTGCGGTGTGGGGCGATGCAGCATCGACAACCATGCCACAGACAGGGTCTTTTATTTCTTTGTCGGGAACTGGTGTTGCAGAGCGGATGGCAATACTGCGGGTGTGAATGAATTTAGCTGGACCAGCTGAAAATTGTGCAGCGCAATGTTCGCTGCAAAAATAATATTTAATACCCTGATAGCGTAATTGATGGAGGCTATCCCTGGCAGCGGGCATACCGCAGACAGGGTCACGCTGACGGGTGTCTGCATCCGGTTTATTTTGTGAATTCGCTCTGATGTGTTTGTGTGACGTGGTCATATTGGCGGTCCGGAGTAAATTTTTCGTACTGATTTTCACTGTTTCCCCAAGGTGTACTCTTATTTGTCTGCCGGGAGAAAATGCGGTGAAAAAAAAGGCGTTAAAAATGCGTGTGTAAATACGGATAAAGCGAAGCCCACATACTAAGTGACAGATCAACTCTTGCACATTAATCCGTGCCGATTTGTGGCGATAATCCTGAAAATATTGTTTATACGCTGTTCTAATCGTGCTTAATCATCTAATGTAAATAGCGCACCGTCGTAATTTTACCTTTTGTTTTGCAAAAATTGACTAAACTATGCTGTATCAGGAGCAACAATGCGCGTATTATTAATACTGAATTAAAAGAAAGCATGCGGATGTCAATTTACCCGGAGTCCGACTGATTTTTGGGTTAGCGCTAAATAGCGCTGTGCACGGCCAGCAATGTAGTTTGTACTGCACTTGTATTTATCACCGGCTGGAGCCGTCTGGTAGGAAATCCAGCTTCTTATTGTTTTGTCTGTACGCTTAAAGGACATAACCATGAAAATTTTTGATAACTATGCTGCACGCTATGAGCGTACCCGTGAAGAAGAATACTCTTTGCAGGAATACCTGGAATTGTGTAAACGCGATAAGTTGGCGTTTGCTTCTTCTGCAGAGCGTTTGCTAGCTGCTATCGGTGAGCCGGAGCTGGTTGATACCCGCCACGATCCGCGCCGTTCCCGCATTTTTGCTAATAAAATTATTAAAATTTATCCGGCCTTCCGTGAATTTTATGGAACGGAAGAAGTGATAGAGCAGGTGGTTGCTTATTTTCGGCATGCGGCACAAGGTCTGGAAGAACGTAAGCAGATTTTGTACTTATTGGGCCCGGTCGGTGGTGGTAAATCATCGATTGCCGAAAAATTAAAATACCTGATGGAAAAAATCCCGTTTTATTGCATTAAGGGTTCTCCTATTAATGAGTCGCCGCTGGGCTTATTTAATGAGGAAGAAGACGGGGTTATTCTTGAAGAAGATTTTGGTATTCCGCGCCGCTATTTACGCACCATACCCAGTCCGTGGGCGGTTAAGCGTCTGCATGAATTCAATGGCGATATTAATCAGTTTCGGGTAGTGCGACGCTATCCTTCCGTGCTGCAGCAAGTGGCTATTTCCAAAACTGAACCTGGTGATGAAAATAACCAGGATATCTCTTCACTGGTCGGTAAAGTCGATATTCGTAAACTGGAGGACTTTGCACAAGATGATCCTGATGCATATAGCTATTCCGGTGGCTTGTGTCTTGCCAATCAGGGTTTGATGGAATTTGTGGAAATGTTTAAAGCGCCGATCAAAGTGCTGCATCCGCTTCTGACCGCAACCCAGGAAGGTAACTACAAAGGAACCGAAGGTTTTGGTGCGATCCCGTTTGACGGGGTAGTGCTGGCACATTCGAATGAATCGGAGTGGAAAGCGTTTAAAAACAATAAAAATAATGAAGCGTTTCTGGATCGGATTTATATCGTCAAAGTACCGTATTGCCTGCGGGTGACCGATGAAATTAAAATCTATGAAAAACTGGTACGCACTTCATCACTGACACAGGCACCGTGTGCTCCGGGTACCTTGAAAATGATGGCACAGTTTTCGGTCTTGTCTCGTCTGAAAGACCCGGAAAATTCCAGTATTTTCAGCAAAATGCTGGTGTATGACGGTGAAAATTTAAAAGATACTGACCCTAAAGCCAAGTCCAGGCAGGAATATAGCGATTATGCCGGGGTGGATGAAGGAATGAATGGCTTATCGACACGTTTTGCCTTTAAAATTTTGTCCAAAGTGTTTAATTTTGATACGACCGAAGTAGCTGCGAATCCGGTGCATTTGTTGTATGTACTGGAGCAACAGATTGAGCGGGAACAATTTGCCCCTGAAATCGAGCAGAAATACTTTTCATATGTGAAAGAATTCTTAGCACAGCGCTATATTGAATTTATCGGTAAAGAAATTCAAACCGCGTATTTGGAAAGTTATTCTGAATATGGACAGAATATTTTTGATCGTTATGTCACTTTTGCTGATTTTTGGATACAGGATCAAGAATTCCGTGATCCGGATACCGGTGAAAGTTTTGATCGTGAAGCGTTGAATAATGATCTGGAAAAAATCGAGAAACCGGCTGGCATTTCTAATCCAAAAGATTTTCGTAATGAAATAGTGAATTTTGTGTTGCGGGCACGAGCACAAAACGCCGGGAAAAATCCGACCTGGAATAGCTATGAAAAGTTGCGTACTGTTATTGAAAAGAAAATGTTTTCCAATACGGAAGAATTATTGCCAGTCATTTCCTTTAATGCCAAGGCGAATGCAGATGACTCAAACAAGCATCAGGAATTTGTCGAGCGTATGGTAGCTAAAGGGTACACCGCTAAGCAGGTCCGGCTTCTGTGTGAATGGTACTTACGGGTGAGAAAAACCTCGTAACGGGTGTGTTTTTTCTCGTAAAGTTAAAAATCAGGAGATCATCTTGGTTCATTTAATTGACAGACGAATTCAGGGAAAAAACAAGTCGGCGGTGAATCGCGAACGTTTTTTGCAGCGCTACAAGGGGCAGATTAAGGCTGCTGTAGCGCGTGCGGTAAAAGGACGTTCCATCACTGATATTGAGAATGGCGAAAAAATCTCGATTCCGGTAAAAGATGTAAATGAACCTAATTTCGGACATACTCAGGGCGGGGTCTGGGAAACCGTTCGTCCGGGAAATCAAGAGTATCTGAAGGGCGATCAATTTCAACGTCCCAAAGGAGGAGGGGGGGCTGGTAAAGGGCAGGCAGGCAATAGTGAGGAAACCAGTGAGGATGATTTTGTTTTTGAACTGAGTCGTGAAGAGTTCATGAACTACTTTTTTGAAGACCTGGAATTGCCTAACATGGTCAAGACGCAATTGAGTGCTGCCACTGAATTCAAACAATTGCGTGCCGGATATAAAATGTCCGGTACAACCTCAAATTTGCATATTTTACGCTCGCTGCGCGGGGCACTGGGGCGGCGCATTGCCGTTGGGGGGCGTTCCGGCCGGCGTTTGAAAGATGCTGAAAAAGAGTTGCAGGCTTTGCTTGAGTCGGATTTTGAAGAAGATGTGCGGATTGCTATATTACGGCAGGAAATTCACCATTTACGCACGCGTTTGCTGGCGATTCCGTTCATTGATCCATTTGATTTGCGCTATAGCAATCGTATTAAGGTCCCCAAACCGTCCACGCAGGCCGTTATGTTTTGCATTCTGGACGTATCCGGGTCTATGGATGAGGCTAAAAAAGATACGGCTAAACGTTTTTTCATTTTGCTGTATTTATTTTTGACGCGCTCGTATGACAAGATCGATGTCGTGTTTATACGCCACCATACTACGGCTATTGAAGTGGATGAACACGAGTTTTTTAATTCGCGTGAATCGGGTGGTACCGTTGTGTCGTCAGCCCTGCATTTACTCAATAAAATTTTGCATGAACGTTATCCCGGTGCAGACTGGAATGCCTATGTGGCTCAGGCATCCGATGGTGATAACTGGGATAATGATTCGGCTCTGTGTCGCCAGTTACTGGTCAATACGGTGATGCCGCTGGTGCAGTACTACGCTTATGTTGAAATTACCGATGGACAGCCTCAGAACCTGTGGCGTGAGTACGAGCTGATCCCGAATTACCAGCCCCATTTTGTCATGAGAAAAATAGAGCAGCCTTCCGATATATATCCTGTATTTCGGGATCTGTTTAAAAAACAGAATGCCAAACCATGAATACCATTTCACTCCCCGTCACAGAGGCCGAATCAGGGCCTGATGTCAAAACTTACCGGATTCCGGAACAGTCCGAGTGGACTTTTGAATTACTGGAATTAGTCGAGAATGAAGTCAGGCGGGTTGCTAAAGAATTTGGCCTTGATACCTACCCTAATCAGCTGGAAGTGATTACAGCGGAGCAGATGATGGATGCTTACGCTTCGGTAGGTATGCCGATTTCTTATTATCACTGGTCATTTGGCAAACAT
The DNA here is from genome assembly GCA_903914535.1 of uncultured Oxalobacteraceae bacterium. Taxonomy (GTDB): domain Bacteria; phylum Pseudomonadota; class Gammaproteobacteria; order Burkholderiales; family Burkholderiaceae_D; genus Solimicrobium. The sequence goes on along the minus strand of CAIWPG010000324.1, from coordinate 5,485 downwards.
TTTTTGGGAACTGAAAAAAGCTATAAGCGCGGCCAGATGGGGCTGGCGTATGAGATTGTTATTAATTCCAGTCCCTGTATTGCTTATCTGATGGAAGAAAATAGTCTGACCATGCAGACTCTGGTGATTGCCCACGCCGCTTACGGCCATAATTCTTTTTTTAAGGGAAATTATTTATTTCGCGCCTGGACCGACGCCGAAGCGATTATTGATTATATGCTGTTCGCTAAGAATTTCATTGCGGATTGTGAACAGCGTCATGGGATAGAAGCAGTTGAGTTATTGCTGGATTCTTGCCACGCACTGCAAAATTATGGGGTAGACCGTTATAAACGTCCGGCAAAGCTATCGCTGGCTAAAGAACATGTGCGCCAGCAAGAGCGTGAAGCATATCTGCAATCGCAAGTAAATGACTTATGGCGTACTTTACCGCGGCGCGATGCCAGTCAGGCTGGCGGCGAGCCTCCCCGGGTTCCTCCGGAGCCACAGGAAAATATTTTGTATTTTATTGAAAAATACTCACCTTTGCTTGAGCCGTGGCAGCGCGAAATTGTGCGGGTTACGCGTAAAATTTCACAGTATTTTTATCCGCAACGCCAGACTCAGGTAATGAATGAAGGATGGGCCACTTTCTGGCATTACACCATTTTGAACCAGCTTTATGAAGAGGGTGTTGTTGGCGATGGATTTATGATGGAGTTTTTACAAAGTCATACCAACGTAGTTTATCAGCCGCCGGTATCCAGTCCGTATTTTAACGGGATTAATCCCTATGCGCTTGGTTTTGCCATGATGAGCGATATACGGCGTATTTGTGAGCATCCTACCGAGGAAGATCATCAGTGGTTTCCGGATATTGCCGGTAGTGACTGGAAGAAAACTCTGGATTTTGCTATGCGTAATTTTAAGGATGAGAGTTTTATTGCGCAATATCTGTCACCTAAGCTGATCCGTGATTTTCATTTTTTTACCGTACTGGATGACGATAAACAAGATAAACTATCCATATCCGCAATTCATGATGATAGCGGATACAAATATTTACGTGAACGATTAGCCGGACAGTACAATCTGGGTAATCGTGAACCGGATATACAGGTATGGTCGGTAGATACACAGGGTAATCGTGCGCTGACTTTGCGTCACATGCAATATCAGCGCCGCCCGCTAAATCAGCAAACTGATGAAATGCTCAAGCATGTATCCAGATTGTGGGGGTTTGATGTTTATCTGGAGACTGTCGGGCAAGACGGCGCTGTGTTGCAACGCCGGGAATGTAAATCTAACCGAAAATAAAAAAACAGGAGTTGTTGATGTATTTAGATCACCCCAGTATTACCGCAACGCGGAGCGACACCGAACCTGACCGGCTCGAGCGTTTAAACCGGGTATACGGTTATGTGATAGGTCAGGCTGATTTACTGGGCAATAAGGAATGTATTGATAAAATTTCTCGAATGCATGATGACAAGGGATGTTTGCGTGTGACCTGGCTGCTTGTTCCTACCGAGCTTGAAAAGGCGCTTTTTGCCCGTGCCTGGTTGAGTCAGGTCGGGGATGGCAGTAGCCAGGTGGTGCATCAGCTGGTGCTGGATTAAGATTTTGTTTGGACTGACCCCGTTATTTTTTAACTCCCCCGCTCTTGAATATTTCTTCTAGGCATTTTTTGTTGTATGCTTGGGAGAAAATATTTTATTTCACAACGTTTACTGTCAGATTTGAGTAAGTTTTATGTCAGACTTACGTAAGTTTCTTGTGAAAAATTGGTGTGCTGTTTATGTAATGAAAAGGATGACTGGTCTGGTGCTTCGTCACTGACCCCGGTCACCTTCATTTTACTGGGTTAATTGAGATTAAGGTCAGAAAATGCGTTTCTTTATGTTGTGTGCAGACATGGGAGAGTCCGTCTTCTGTTGGTCTGTACTATCGAGTCGCACTTGTAAGCGGGCGTGCCAGTGAAAATTTTTTATCGGAGTGATTTTCCAGAGTATGCACGGTTTCGTCTGGCTCTTTGCCTGGGTTTACTGACAATAGCCTGCCTGGTTTTTTTGCTTGTATCGTGGAAAATGAAGGTGTCCCTGCAAGAGCGTGAGCGTGTGGCGAACCTGCAGGCATTTACATACGTTAGTGCTATTGCCAATCGTGTGTCTGATTCGATTGAACTGGCTAATTTTTCCCTGCTTGGATTTGTGAATGCAGTTAAATTATTACCTTCTAACAAGTTAAATCCATCCACTTACGCAAAGCTATTGTCCAGTAAAGGTACTCCTTCCTCAGACACTTTTTGGATGTTATTTATTGACGCCGACGGTGTTGCTGTTGCCACATCCGGTGATATTCCCATTAAAGGTGTTTCTTATGCGGATCGTATGTATTTTCAGGTGCATAAACATGAAATTGTCCCCGGGGACAGTCTTTATATCAGTGCGCCTTTAGCCGGGAAAAAAGCGGGAAAGCTGGCTTCGGTTGTTAGCCGGCGTGTAGTCAGTGCTGACGGAAAATTTTTGGGTGTTGTTGCAGCGCCCATGAGGCCTGCACGTTTTTATACGATGTTTGATGCAGCCAGGCTGGATCAGGGTACGTCAATTGCCTTGGTTTACCAGAGTGGAGAGATTATTGCCAGCAATTCTGTAGATGAGAATATATTCCCTGCCAAAAAAACAATGTTAAGTTTTTTTGGAGCATCCCGCAGGGAGCGTTCACAGGTTTTTCAGGAAACGCATGATGCGCACGGGCGCTTAATTATTTCCAGTTTTCGGGCAGTTGAAAATAAGCCGCTTGCGGTATATGTCGGCATATCGCTTGCTCCTTCGCTGGAAACATTTAAGAGCGATATTGCGGTTGTCGGTTCGGTTATTCTTATAATGGTGCTGGTGATGTTTTTAAGTGCGCAATATACATGTCGGGCATATTGGCAGTTACATTTAAGTAAAATGGCGTTGGAAGACAGTCAGTTTCGCTGGAAATTTGCACTTGAGGGTGCAGGTGATGGTGTGTGGGACTGGAATGTGGTGACGGATGAAGTGTATTTTTCTCCTAACTGGAGGCATATGCTGGGGTATGCGGAAGCGGAGCCGGAACTGGAATCCCATTCCGGCATGTGGTTAAGTCTGATGCATCCGGATGACCGCGCCATGACTCTGGCTGCCATGAAGCTTTGTCTGAAGGGAAAAGTGCCGGATTATGTTTCCCAGTTTCGTCTGAAATGCCGGGATGGCAGCTGGAAGTGGATACTTGGGCGCGGAACGGTAGTGATGCGTAATGATGCCGGTCTGGCGCTACGGATGATAGGTACGCATACCGATATCACTAATCAAAAAAAGGCAGAGCAGGCTCAGGTACATAAGATTGTCGATGCAGCATCAGATCCGCTGCTGCTTGTTGATAATGATGGTGTTATTATTTTCGCAAATGGCTCTGCTAATGCTACTTTTGGTTATGCACTGGATGAATTGAATGGCCGGCATATTAATACATTGGTGAAGTTTGGTCCGACGAGCAATTATGTCAGTGTACGCAATGAATTTGATTTTATCAGAGAGCTGACGCCCTTAAATTCGCAAAAAACGCTGACTGCGGTGCATAACCTGGGCTACCTGTTTTCTATCGAGGTGAGTTTTAGTCCGTTTACTATGGATGGGCAATCGGTAGTTATTATCAGTATGCGCGATATTACTGAGCGTAATCAGGCGACTGAGTTATTACAACACTCTTTTCTTCGGCTGCGCCAGTTTGCCGATCATGAACATGAGATTAAAGAAGCTGAACGTAAGCGTATCGCGCAAGATATTCATGATGATCTCGGACAAAATTTACTGGTGTTGAAAATGGATGTGGCATCGCTGTACACACGCACCAGCGTTGCTCATCCGCGATTGCATGCACGTGCCGCTATGGTACTTAAAAATATCGATGCGACGATTAAATCCATGAAGGCCATCATGAATGATTTACGGCCTGCTGCGCTGGAATTCGGCCTGTTTCCTGCTGTCAGATGGCAGGTAGCGCAATTTGAACGTATCAGCGGCATTAGTTGTACGGTAACGTCGAATGTGCCCGATGCAACGCTGGGTCTGGATGAAGCCAGCACTATGGGGGTATTTAGAATATTGCAGGAATCATTGAGTAATGTGGCCCATCATGCGCAGGCATCGGTGGTAGAGATTTTGCTCATTCAGGATGAGCGTGGTTTTACTATGCAGATTACCGATGATGGCAAGGGTTTTCAGCCTGGTGATAAAGAAAAAGAAAATTCATTTGGCCTGATGGGTATTAAAGAGCGTATCCGTGCTCTGGGCGGAGAAATTACTATCACCAGCAAAGTCGGTCATGGCACCGTTTTAGTGGTTTTTCTGGCAGAAGTTATGAAAAACCTCATTGTTGACTGATGAATGGCGCTGTTTTTGTTGTCGCAATAGAATTATCAATTTGCACTGCTGCGCAGCAAACGCAGACCATTCAGGATAACCAGCAGACTTGCGCCCATATCGGCAAATACGGCCATCCATAAATTGGCGTGACCGGTCAGCGTCAGTGCAAAGAAAATGAGTTTTATGCTTAAGGCAATCGTGATGTTTTGCCAGAGCACGGCTGAGCATTGTCGTGAAAGTTGTATAAGTTCGGGCAATTTTCTTAAATCATCCTGCATTAATGCAATGTCGGCGGTTTCCAGCGCAGTGGCGCTGCCCGCTGCCCCCAGGGTAATGCCGATATCCGCACGTGCCAGTGCAGGCGCATCGTTAATACCGTCGCCTACCATGGCTATCGGGCCGCGTTGCTGTAATTGTGCGATGATGGATTGCTTATCTTCCGGCAAAAGTTCAGCATGAATTTCATGAATGCCGGTGTGATTTGCAATGGCTTCTGCAGTCAGACGATTATCTCCTGTGAGCATGACCGTGTGTATTTTCATGGCGTGTAACCGGGCGATCAGGGCCTGGCTGTACGTTCTTACCTTATCGGTGACCGACAGCAGGGCAATTACCTGATGCTCGTCGCTTAATATTACTACGGTGTTGCCGCCAGCCTCCAATTGTTCTGTCTGGATGCGTAAGGCTGCTGATAAGGTGAGTCCTGCTTCAGTGATCAGGCGCAGGTTGCCCAGGTAATAGGTCTTTTTTTTGATGTTGCCACGTACACCGCGTCCGGTGAGTGAGGTGAAGTTACTTACTTCCAGATAACTACCGTTATAAGCCGCTACGATGGCGGTCGCTATCGGATGCTGTGATAACACATTTAAACTGGCAGCAATTTGCAGACATTCCGCCTCAGACACGGTACTCTGAGTGGTGATCTGAGTAAGGCTGGGCAAGCCTTCGGTCAGTGTACCGGTTTTATCAAATGCGATGGTGCTAAGGTGTCGTGCCTGTTCCAGGTAGCGCCCCCCCTTAATGAGCATGCCGCGTCGTGCTGCATTGGTCAGTGCGCTGACGACAGTGACCGGGGTGGCGATGACCAGTGCACAGGGGCAGGCAATTACCAGTAG
>CAIWPG010000323.1 GCA_903914535.1 uncultured Oxalobacteraceae bacterium | reverse complement strand
TATTCTGACTTTATCTTGTCCCGATCAGCGCGGTATTGTGCATAGCGTATCGGGTTTTTTGGCTTTGCACGGTTGTAATATCCTGGATTCTGCCCAGTATGGCGATGCGCAGTCCGCATTATTTTTTATGCGTGTCCACTTTTCCGGGGAAGATGCGGGCAGTAGCTTTGAGCAATTACAAAAAGATTTTTCAGCGCTGGCGACTGCATGGAATATGGATTGGCAATTGCATGATGCACACCATAAACCCCGTATTTTGCTGATGGTGTCTAAAATCGGGCATTGTCTGAATGATTTATTATTCCGTGTGAAAAGTGGTTTATTACCGGTTGAAATACACGGTATTGTGTCTAATCACACGGATTTTGCGCCATTGGCAGCCAGTTACGCTATTCCGTTTCATCATTTGCCGCTGGCGACAGGTGCTTCTGCACAGGATAAGCAGCAACAAGAACAACAATTGTTGGATATTATCAGTAAAGAAAACATTGAGTTGGTCGTGCTGGCGCGTTATATGCAAATTTTGTCGCCGGAATTGTGTACTGCATTACAGGGGCGGGCGATTAATATTCATCACTCCTTTTTACCTAGTTTTAAGGGAGCCAAACCGTATTATCAGGCGCATCATCGCGGCGTGAAGCTGATTGGCGCTACCGCCCATTTTGTGACCGGTATGCTGGATGAAGGTCCTATTATTGAGCAGGATGTGCAGCGGGTCGACCATGCGATGTCACCGGAAACGCTGACTGCGATGGGGCGTGATGTGGAGTGTGTGGTATTGGCGCGTGCTGTAAAGTGGTTTGTTGAGCACCGTATCCTGCTGGATGGACATAAAACAGTTGTTTTTAAATAACTATTATCTTTGAACGAAAATGATAAGCTGCCAGATTTTAAGCAGCAAAGTGAATGATTTTAACTAATGAATTGTAACGAATACTAATGGCACTCAAATCAACCGTTTATAAAGCAGAGTTACAACTATCCGATATGGATAGAAATTATTATGCAACACATACCTTAACACTGGCACGTCATCCGTCAGAAACGGATGAACGGATGATGGTGCGTTTACTGGCATTTGCCCTCAATGCCAGCGATACGCTGGTTTTTGCTAAAGGTCTGTCCGATACGGAAGAACCGGATTTATGGCAAAAGGATTACACTGGCGCGATACAGTGCTGGATAGAAGCGGGGCAGCCCGATGAGCGTCGGCTGCTTAAAGCCTGTGGTCGTTCGGAGCAGGTGTTGGTATATAGCTATGCCAGCAATAGTTCGATCTGGTGGCAGGGGATGGGTAATCGTCTGGAACGTGCCAAAAATCTGACTGTCTGGAATATACCTGCAGATACATCACAGGCATTGATTAAACTGGCCAAACGGAATATGCAGCTGCAATGTACGATACAGGACGGTCAGTTATGGCTCACTGACGATGAGCAGACTGTGCAGGTAGATCTGGTCAGTCTGAAGCCGCCAGCCGGCAGATAGTTGTATACCGGCGAAAAAATTTTTATTTTATTCGCTGCCTGTTTCCGTCTGAAGTACGACGCGGTTTCTGCCTGCTTCTTTGGCACGGTACAATGCAGCGTCAGCGGCGGCCAGCAATTGCGCCGGATCGGTTTCCCGTGATGCAAATGTGCAGGCTGCTCCGATGCTGACAGTGATGAATTTTTGATCATTGTATTCATGTGGCAGCACGAGATTTTCAATCGCGGCACGTATATTTTCGCTGACGACTTTGGCGCCTTCGATGGAAGAACCCGGCAGGATGACAACAAATTCTTCGCCACCGTAGCGTGCGACCAGATCGCTGGCCCGGTTGATTATGGTGCCCATAATTTTACCGATCGTTCTCAGACACTCATCGCCTTTCAGGTGGCCGTATGTATCGTTGTAGTGTTTGAAATAGTCAACGTCGATCATCAGTACCGAAATAGCTTGTAATGACCGTGTGCCGCGCCGCCACTCGGCGTTGAGGACATCGTCGAAGCGACGCCGGTTGGCCAGTCCGGTAAGTCCGTCGCGGTTAGCCAGTTCCTGGAGTGCCGTCTGAGCTTCTTTTTGCAGTGTCATGTCACGTACGGTTTCAACGACGGCAATTAATTCACCATCATCAGAATAAATGGCTCCTGCATCAATGGCCAGATAGCGCCGTACGCCCATTCTTGGTATGAAGCACCAGTTTTCTGCATACAGGCTATAGCTTGGTTCAGTATTGTTACCGTGTTCGATATAAAATTCGCTCACTTCGTTAACACGGTGTTGCGCGATCAGATCAGCAAGACAATCTCTTTTGTTTTTGTAAAATGCCTGCCAATGATTTGACGTGCCTATCAGCTCGGTGGCAGGTATGCCGGTGAGCCTCTCACACGCGTGATTCCAGATGAGTACCCGACATTCTGCATCCAGCACAAATGTAGGGACAACCAAATGCGCCATCAGGTTGACAGCCAGCGAACGTTCGGTGTTTGCGCTGGAATTGGCGGATAGTTTATTATTCTTATGGGTTGGTTTTATTATTGTCATAGTACTTTGTCTCATTATTGGCGGCGGTTTACCACCTGTTATGTGCAATAGTAAAATATATTGCAATATAGTTTAGCCACATGATGGTATGGCAAGCAATGTCCTATAAAAATTTATATTGAATTACTTTATACAATCTATTGAAGCAACTGATGTGATATTCAGCCTGAGACTGAGGTGACCATGATCAGGACGCTGTCGGGCCGGGTGAATTTGTTCCGGGGCATAATGAATTCGCTCAGCCGATAATCTCTCAGGAGAGATCCGGCAGAGTCAGTGTATATAAACCGGCTCTGCCTGTGAATTTTATGCTTTTATTTTAAAAAATGCACTAGCCCTTTGATGGAGTGGATAACAGCCTGTTCGCGTACTGAGCGGCGGTCGCCGTTAAAAATTAAACGTTCGGTATGGGTTTTTCCATTCATGGTCCAGGCAAAACAGACCGTACCTACCGGTTTGCCGGGAACGGCACCCAGCGGGCCGGCAATACCTGTGGTAGAGAGTGCGACGTGGGCTTCACAATTGGACAGAGCACCTTCAGCCATGACGGCAGCAATCTCTTCGCTGACTGCACCATGCTGAGCAATCAGTGCCGGTGATACGTCAAGTAATTCGGTTTTGGAGGCGTTGGAGTAGGTAATGAAACCGCATTCAAACCAGAGGGATGAGCCGGATATTTCGGTGATTGCCTGAGCTACGCCACCTCCGGTACATGATTCGGCAGTGGCAAGCAACAGGTTTTTTTCTTTTAAAATTAAACCAACGTGGGTAGCTAATTGGGTCAGTTCATCCATGGCATTCCTCCTGTCGTTAAGAGTTTTCACTTTACCACTAACCGCAGTAAAAAAGCCAAACCAGTTGCGTGGTTTGGCTTTTATTTAGCACATGGCGGTTAATGCCGCCTCACGAAATACAGATTAGCGTTGTGCTACCGCATCAACTACACATAATGCAGCCATGTTGACAATCCGGCGTACTGTGGCCGATGGTGTCAGAATGTGTACCGGCTTGGCGCAACCGAGTAAAACTGGTCCGATTGCGATTCCGTTACC
>CAIWPG010000322.1 GCA_903914535.1 uncultured Oxalobacteraceae bacterium | reverse complement strand
CCTGCGCATGTGTAGGCGAATCCCCTTGGGGACGCCAGTATGCAGAAAAAATCCGCCTTGTGCGGATTTTTTTTTGGCAGAAAGAGCGGAGCCAATAGTTTGGCTCCGCGGATCGGGGATTCGAAGACAATCGCCTCCGGCGATTGGGCGGCCTGCGCATGTGTAGGCGAATCCCCTTGGGGACGCCAGTATGCAGAAAAAATCCGCCTTGCTAATGAGAGGTAATTTATGTGGTGGCCATATCGACCGTAGCTACGATAATGAGTTTACTACTGCCAAAAATTGGCAGTTTATGGTGAAATACTGTATTTTCTTTTATCTAACGATAGCCAAGCTATGTACTGACAGAAACTGACAGTAGTGCGCTTTAAGATGATCTCGCGTTGAACAGGAGCCCATTTCGGTATCAACGCATTTCATTCACTAGCGAGGAGCACTATCATGACCGATCCCAATTTCATTATCTTGTACGTTGAAAATCCTTTGGCAAGTGCTGTTTTTTTATGCTGAGTTGCTGGGGAAATCGCCTGTTGAATCCTCACCCACCTTTGTCATGTTCGTCTTAGCATCGGGCGTTATGCTTGGTTTGTGGTCGAAGCATACGGTAGAGCCAGTGGCGACAGCGCCGGGTGGCGCTGAGTTGGCGTTTGCCGTTGCTGATAATCATGCTGTTCACGCTCTGTATACGAAATGGTTGCAGCGCGGACTAGTCATCATGCAAGCACCGGCTACGATGGATTTTGGCTATACGTTTGTGGCATCCGACCCGGATGGACATCGCCTACGGGTTTTTGCACCGTCTACACCATCCGTATCATGATCAAAATTGGATTGCTGTAGCATCATGTGACCATGTACGGGTCGGGCGGGAGGCTGGATTTATGCAGGTGTGTCATGTCCTGGCTACCCGCTCATGACGCAATGATCAGTCACCATTCTGGTGCATTTACAAAATCCCATCGACTATTTTTTCGGCCCTGTTCGAAATTAATGCACCTTTTTCAGGCATTTTATCTGCACGATCCGTGCGTGAAATTTTTTGGTTTTCTTAAATTTTCACTGGTTTTTATTGATTTTATCGCACTAAAAAATGCGCGATTATCTGTGTTTAGCCATTTTTTTCAGTTTTTTTATTATTTTTTATCAAAATAATTATCCGCCTGTGCAGATTAAATGCCTCAATTACGACTGGCGGCCTGGTGGCGCGCATGCGTAAAAATGTATTGTGGTGCCAGGTGCGCTACGAATATATTGATGAACTGGTTGGGGATTGTTAATCAGGGAAGAAAGATTATTTTTTAATGTAATTCCTCTCGCAATTATTGCGCGGGATCATGTGCTATCCCCTTGGGAAATACCAGTTAATCCGGTGGTGAATTTTTCTGTGGGGATGATTGAAAATGTCTGGTGATTTATAAAAATTTACTTTTTCAATGGTATTTTTTTAGAGCTATAAAAATTGGAAAAGTGGCTCTATCCAGAAATAAAAAGTGGGCCTTTCAATTTAAATTTGTTTAAGATACATTGGAATCAAGGAAAAATTAAGAATAAAATCAACAAGCTAGAGGATAATTAATGATGTCCAGAATGGTGCGTTGCAAAATGTGGTTTTCCAAACTGAGTGGCTCCATTTCACCGTAAATTTATTTACATACACTTATAATAATCAATTAATCATGTTCAACCCAATCGTTATTGTTTCCTCTTGCACTAAACAACACAACGGACATCCTTATTACGCTGTAGAAATGAAATATGTCGATGCGGTACGGCAGGGGGCTGATTGTCTTCCTCTTATTTTGCCTGCTTTGGGTGAGCAGATTGATTGGGATGCTCTTTTTTCTGCTGTAGATGGGGTCATGTTGACAGGATCGCCATCCAATGTGCATCCCAGCCATTTTGGCCAGGCTGTTCATAATACGGCATTGCCGCTTGATACTGCCCGTGATGAAACCAGTCTTCCGTTAATTCGTGAGGCGCTGGCGCGGGGTGTTCCCTTGTTTGCCATTTGCCGCGGGATGCAGGAAGTGAATGTGGCACTTGGCGGAAGCTTGTATCAGGCAGTTCATGAGCAGGCAGAATTTAACGATCACCGTGAAGATGAAACCTTACCGGACGAAGAGCAATATTTGCCGGTACATCAGGTGGTACTGACACCGGGCGGGCTTATGGCACGGGTATTGGAAAGTGATTCGCCAATTACTGTGAATTCGCTGCATGGACAGGGTATTGACCGGCTTGCTGCCGGTTTGTGTGTTGAGGCACGTGCTGCGGATGGCTTAATTGAGGCATACAGCGTTGATTCGGCCTCCGGGTTTGCGCTGGCAGTTCAGTGGCATCCGGAATGGAAACCGGCAGATAATCCCGTTTCGATGAAATTATATGCCGCGTTTGGTACAGCTTGCCGGCAATATCGCTTACAAAAAAATGGTGGCCCTCATGTTTTTTTATGAAAAACAAGTGTGACACGCCTTAGTGTAACTCTTCTCCCTTGAGTAAAAAAGTGAACAACCCTACACTTGATTCTGATGTATGAAATGTAAACCAGATCAGTGAACCAGTAGTAAATATGGAGAACTTATGTCAATACGCGAGAACTTTACCTACGCCGACATGGACTTGTGGCTGAATGAAAAACGTGTCACGGAGATTGAATGTCTGGTGCCGGATCTG
>CAIWPG010000321.1 GCA_903914535.1 uncultured Oxalobacteraceae bacterium | reverse complement strand
CGGTGGTCAGTGCTGGTGTGGTGTTGTGGAGTTTGCATATAGCCCGTACTGAGCGCTTACGGCAAAAACAGATTTCTGCTGCGTTCCAGGCGGAACTTCTGAGTTGATTTGTGGTGCTTCGTTGTGTAACTCAATCATGTAGTGCAACTTAGTTAAGCGCCCGGCCGGGTAATTTAATCCTGTAAGACTAACGTTTATTTGTTCCAGTCAGATTGCTGTCGTGGTACGCCACGGCAGCAATGATGCCGCTGGGGGATTTTTGCGCAAATCTTCAGCAAAATATCAGAAAAAAAACCATATTATGAGCCTTAATTCAGTTGATGGTGCTGCTTTAGTATTGCCGTCTGCGCGCGTGTTATGGGCAATTCCGCTGGTCTATCTGATCATGGTGACGGGTGAATTTCTTGCACTCACACAGATTGCATTACTTCTTACTGAACGGGGTGAGCCGGTCTTTTCAGTAGGGGTGCTCACTTCAGCATTTTGGATTGGCATCATGCTGGCCAGTACCTGTGCAGCACGTATTGTGGCGCGTTACGGACATACCCGCAGTTTTATTGTTGCGACTGTCGTGTCTTCACTGGCGTTCGGTAGTCTGGTGCCACATGTCAGTTATTCAGGCTGGTTGTTGGGTGTTACTGCGATGGGTCTGGCCGGGGGGATTATTTGGGTTGCAGGTGAAGCATGGCTGGTGGAGAGCGCCCCGGCAGAGCGGCGCGGGTTTTTTGTTGGCATGTTTGAGACCTCGGTTGGTATCGGTATGTGCGGCGGGCCGGCCATGCTGCCGTTACTTATATCTAATCATATTGCTCCGCTTGGTATGGCATTTGGTTTAACGGCATTTGCTGCTCTGATTAGTATAGTGTTACTGCGTCAGCATTCTGCGTCGTTTGCACTAAAAAGTTCATCAGATTATTTCACAAGCCAGTGTGAAGAGACGAGCTGGCGTTCTGTCGCCTTGCCGCTGCTTGCTATTGCGGTGGTCAGTGGTGTTCTTGAATCCGGCAGCAGCGCATTGCTGCCTGCCGTTTCACTGCGTTTGGGTTTTGGTGTGAGTTCTGCGGCCTGGCTCGGCTCTGTCATTGGTGCAGGCAGTGCATTATTGCCGACACCATCGGGCTTGCTGGCAGATCGTATCGGATTGCGTCGTGCCTTGCTGTTAGCCTGGACTATATTGATTGTCTCCACCCTGGTGCTGACTGGGCTGGCATTAACAAGTCCTGTTTTTGCTGCACTGGTGTTGTGGCCGGTTGGTTTTGCATTGGGTGGTATCGGCGCTGTGATTTACACGTTAATTGTTATTGAACTCGGACACCGGCTGACCGGGACGGGCTTGATTCATGCCATGGCTGTGATGGTGACAGCTTACACCGTGGGTACGTCAATTGGCCCTGTAGTGGGTGGTGCATTATTTGATTTTGGTGGTTTAGCGGCGCTTGCTGCCGGTCTCAGTGCGTGCAGTATAGCTGGCTGGATACTGACACGTCGTCGTGTGGCCGATATAAGCGCTTCCTTACTTTGAAAAAATTAAGCCGGCTTTTAGCTATTCATTATTTTTCTCTTTTATATCGTTTTTTGTGGCAGCCCCAATGTACTGGCCCATATTGGGTGCAAAGTGGTTCTGTTCAGATGCAAAAAGCGGGTCTTCCAATTTAATTTTATTTGGGATACATTGGAACCAAGCAAAAAAGATTAATATAATCAATAAATTAGAGACTAATAATAGAAGTATGAAATGGTGCGCTGCAAAATTTATATTTGAAGAATTAGTGGTTCCATTTTAAATTTTCATCATTTTTACCGGCATAAGCAGCCATTTTTTTATAAGGTGGTATTGCCGTGTTATGGAATTATTTTTTTGATTCACATAAAGAAAATGGACAACCTTGCACTTGATTCTGATGCATGAAATGTAAACCAGATCAGTGAACCAGTAGTAAATATGGAGAACTTATGTCAATACGCGAGAACTTTACCTACGCCGACATGGACTTGTGGCTGAATGAAAAACGTGTCACGGAGATTGAATGTCTGGTGCCGGATCTG
>CAIWPG010000320.1 GCA_903914535.1 uncultured Oxalobacteraceae bacterium | reverse complement strand
GCCGTATTTTTGGCTTTCTTAATCGCCTTATCCACCTGGAGTGTTGTGCTTTATCAGCGCTTTGGCTAGAACACAGGTGTAACTCAGTACACCGGCAGTGTTTTCTTCATTGCGGGGAAAACGAGGTATCATCATTAGTTACTGTATAAAATTACAGTAACTATCCCTTCGCCCGAAAGGGCATCACCATCTTTGATTCATTCCGTTATATAGATAAAACAGGCAGTGTTAATTTTGCTTTTATACACGTTCACCTTAAAATCAATACAGTTTGAAAAACTAAGTTACAGTACGATACAACTATTGTATTGCCTTATGGAATTATGTAGTATTGCTTCAGGGCACATTTATTTAAGGCAATTGATGTCTTGCTAATTAAGTTTTTTATTTTTGTTGTTTATCTTTGTGCATCACAACTTTGCCCTCGCTTAGGCATTTTGTCCGAGTCGTCATTGATAAAGGAAAAGTTAAAATGAAAAAAAGCATAACTACACTGTTGATTTGTTCGTCGGTCTGCTTATCCGGCGTTGCGCAGGCTGAACGTATTAACGGAATGGGGGCATTACTTCCGACCATAGAAAATGAGGCAAATACCCCTCCTTTAGGCTTCTCGGTGCCAGGTCGTGTGGATTTAAGACGCTGGACTGTTCCGATTGGTGATCAGGGCTCGACAAATTCATGCGTTGCCTGGACGATTGCTTACGCTATGCTGGGATGGTATGCCAAGCGTAATCAGGTTTCGGATTACACCTATGCACCGATGTATATGTATTCGCAAATTAATGTCGGGCGCAGTCAGGGTTTTGACGGGGGTGCATACCCATCGGAAGCGTTTAAGCTGGCGATTAATCAGGGGAATGCATTACAGGCCATTTATAGCCGGCCTAATCCTAATGACTGGCTGCGACAGCCTACCGAAAGCGATAAGGTGGACGCGGCGTTTCATACTATTAAGTCATACACCAATTTATTTTCAAATTCGTCAGGCGAAGGCGGCGGGCTTAACGGACAGTATGCGATTGTTCATACCCTGGCATCCATGAATCCGGTTGCTATTTCGTTGCGTGTCCGTCCCGGATTTGAGCGTTTGTCCCCAACAGTGGCAACACATGATGATATTCAGGGGCCGGTGAGTGGTTACCATGAGATTTTGGCCGTTGGTTATGATGAGCGGGGGATCATTGTTCAAAATCACTGGGGTAAGAACTGGGGCAATAACGGGTTTGGTCATCTATCCTGGTCAGTAGTACAAAATGATGTTTTCAATGCGGATAGCATGGTACCTAACGATACAGCTTACAACACGGTATATCGTTTTTATATCCCGGCAACCAGTCAGCATCTGTATACCCTGAGTTATGCTGAAGGGTACCAGCCCGGAAATCTCTTTAAAGGGGTTGAATGGCGGGGTATGACACAAGGCGGAAAAAATCGGCGCGCACTTTACCGCTGCCTGATAAATGGTACGCAAAATACCCGTTTTGTATCGACAGATTCTGCGTGTGAACGTCAGATTAACGAAGGGACTTATGGTTATGTTTTTGATACACAGGTAGAGGGTACCGTTCCCTTATACCGCTATTATCACCGGACTACCGGCGAACGTCTTACTACGGCCAATCCCGTCGAAGCGGATAAAAGACATCACCGTCTTGAAGTGGTTTTGGGATATGTCACTATTTAATCTGGCGTAGGCTGGGATGAAAATCCCAGCATAAAATTTTTGTCCGGTATGCAGAGATTCCATCCCAATGAACCTTAACCTTCCTGAGTTAGCCCTTGCTTGAATGCGCTAATGTGTGAGACTACTGCTCCGGGGGCAAGGTGCCCTGCAATACGTTGCCAATTTCGCCGCACGTGTCCCACCACTTCATCTTGCGGCGATGGTGTCGTCACTTGAAAAGAATATTTCGGAAAGGAGACGTGTTTTAGCTAAAGATGACATATTTACCCATCGATTTGTCGTAATTAAGCTAAATACATAGTAATTATAGGGGAATATATTTATTGCCCTTTAGTTATCAGCGGCCGAAAAGGGATGTCTGATATGATACGGGTATCGCTGAACCTGGATGAAGCCATGCCTTTTTGCAATCCAGTGACGTAAGCATATTTTAAATTTTCTTCATAGGTAAATGCAGTGAAATCAACGAATTACAAGCCCCGTACTGTTTCTGTCGCGCCCATGATGGACTGGACTGACCGGCATTGCCGGTATTTTCATCGTCAGATTACTGCCCACACCTGGTTGTATACTGAGATGGTAACGACAGGGGCTTTGTTGCACGGTGATGTGGCGCGGCACCTGGATTTTGCTGAAACCGAACATCCGCTTGCTTTGCAGCTGGGCGGGAGTGAACCGGCTGATCTGGCTAAAAGTGCTAAATTGGGTGAGCAGTGGGGCTATGATGAAATCAACCTGAATTGCGGTTGTCCCTCAGAGCGGGTGCAACGTGGTGCATTTGGTGCGTGTCTGATGGCAGAACCGGCGCTGGTGGCCGATTGCGTTAAAGCGATGCGTGATGCGGTGTCTGTTGATGTGACGGTCAAGCACCGGATAGGGATTAACGATGTTGATTCTTATGCGTTTATGCGTGATTTCGTCGGACAAATTGCCGATGCCGGTTGCCATACTTTTATTGTGCATGCGCGCAATGCCATTTTAAAAGGCTTAAGCCCTAAAGAAAACCGCGAAATACCTCCTCTTAATTACGACTACGCTTATCGCTTAAAACGGGATTTTCCCGGCCTGGAAATTATCGTGAACGGCGGGGTTAAAACCTGTGCCGAGATCGACTTGCATTTGCAGCATCTGGATGGCGTCATGATAGGTCGGGAGGCGTATCACAATCCGTATTTGATGGCGGAATTTGATGCCCGCTATTATGCGGATACCAGTCCGGTGTTATCCCGTATTGACGTGTTACAGGCAATGATTCCCTATATGAAAACGCAGCTCAGTCTGCATGGAGAGCGCGGTTTAAAACTGAGCAGCATTACCCGGCACATGTTGGGATTAATGGCCGGTCTGGCGGGCGCGCGTGCTTTTCGTCAGATACTGTCGGATTCAAAACGGCTCTCTGGTGCCGGGCCGGAATTGTTACTGGAAGCGGCGTTGCGGGTAAAAGAGTTCGTTTAATTTTCTCTTAAAAACGTACATTTTTAGACCAGGTAATTAAACGTATCACGGCAATAAAGGCCGCACTAAACCACAGTGAAAATTCCAGGCTAAAGTTGGTTTTTTGCATAAGCAGATAAAGCCAGCAGCCTGCGAATGAACACAGCGCATAAGGGCGGCCGTCCCGCAGTACCATCGGTACTTCATTACACACAATATCACGCAAAACACCGCCGCAAATGCCGGTAATAACTCCCATTAATACCGAGATAAATAAAGGCATCCCGGCGCTTAATGCAGCAGATAATCCTGCGATAGAAAATAAGCCTAAACCCATGGCATCGGCAATGACGATTAAGCGTTCGGATACAATGTGCCGCAAGGTTTTGACTAATGGTGTAGCGATGATGGAGAGTACAAAAACCAGAATGACATAATCCTGGTGTATTACCCAAAACAAAGGACGTTTGTCCAGCAGGATGTCGCGCACAGTACCACCGCCAAAGGCGGTGATAAATGCAACGAAGAAAATACCAACTACATCCATTTTTTTACGGCGCGCTTCGATAAAGCCAGAAAACGAGCCGACCAGAATGGCCGTTACTTCAATAAATTTAATCAGATTCATGGTGCCGGGCGTTCAGTTCCTGATGTTTCTATTAATACTAGTAATGCGCCTTCACCACCTGCAGATGGGCCGGCCTGACAAAATGCAGTGACCAGTTCAGACTGACTCAGCCAGCTGCGCACCTTACCTGGTAAAACCGGCGGTGTTACCGAACTCAGTCCTTTACCATGGATGATGCATACACAGCGTAATCGTGCAGTACGGGCCCGGCGCAAAAAATCAGCCAGACTGGTTCTGGCCTGATCACGTTGCATACCGTGTAAATCCAGATGTGCCTGTGCCTGCCATTGTCCCCGTCGCAGCTTTTGAAGCAGTTCAGGGCTGCAACCGGGGCGTGTATAGCTGAGTCCGTCATCATCATCCCACTGACCGGGATCAAATTCATCGGACCAGTGTTCCATGGCCTGATCCATGGTGCTTATTTCCGGTAGTCTGGCTGCCGTATTTTTTTTCACCGGCGGGGCCGGTCGTATCGGCATGTGTACATCGGGTGCTTTGATCGGTGTGATGGCGCCTACTGTGGCCCGGAAGACATTAGCCTCCTGGCGTGCGACCAGTTGCTCTTTTTCGCGTTGTTGCTGTTCTCGCTGCTGTTGTTCGGCGCGCACCTTTATTTCATCGCGCAGACGGCTTAATTCATTGAGATTTTTTATTGGGGTGCGCATCGGTTCTGCTTAGCCTTCCAGGTAACGTTGTGCGTCTAATGCTGCCATACAGCCGGTACCGGCGCTGGTGATTGCCTGACGGTAAATATGATCTTGTACGTCACCAGCGGCAAAAACGCCGGGGATGCTGGTTGCTGTTGCCATACCTTCCAGTCCGGTTTTTGTTTTGAGGTAGCCATTGTGCATGTCCAGCTGACCTTCAAAGATGCTGGTATTCGGTTTGTGGCCGATAGCGACAAACAAGCCATGTACCGGTATGGATTGAATGCTGCCATCCAGCGTTGATTTAATGTTCATGCCTGTGACGCCGGATGCATCGCCGGTGACTTCATCCAGAGCGTGATTCCATTTAATTTCGACTTTGCCTTCGGCGACTTTAGCCATTAAACGATCAATCAGAATGGCTTCGGCCCGGAATTTTTCGCGACGGTGAATGACGGTTACTTTACTCGCAATATTGGATAAATACAGGGCTTCTTCTACCGCTGTATTGCCGCCGCCGATGACCGCTACTTCTTTACCGCGATAGAAAAAACCGTCACAGGTAGCACAGGCTGATACGCCTTTGCCCATAAAAGCCTGTTCTGATGGCAGACCCAGATATTGAGCCGAAGCGCCGGTAGCGATAATCAGTGAATCACAGGTGTATTCGCTTTGATCACCAATCAGACGGATAGGCTTTTCGGATAATTTTGCTGTGTGAATATAGTCAAAAATAATTTCAGTGTTAAAGCGTTCAGCATGTTGCTGAAAACGTTGCATGAGTTCCGGACCTTGCACTCCCAGCGGATCGGCAGGCCAGTTTTCAACATCGGTTGTGGTCATCAGTTGGCCACCCTGTTCAACACCTGTGATCAATACAGGTTTTAAATTGGCACGTGCGGCGTAGACGGCGGCGCTATAACCTGCGGGGCCAGAGCCGAGAATGAGAACATGAGCGTGTTTTGTGCTTGACATGGTGATCCTGAGGGAGAAATGATAATGAAAATGGCTGATAAAGCAAGGCCGGTTGCAGCAATGGCGCAGTTAATAATGCAACTAAGTGAAAAAATAAGACGAAAATAGACACATGCCACTGATTTGTTTGTACCAGCGCGGCGATAATCTGCGCTACATACTGCAAAAACTGGTTAAGATTATAGGATATTTTAACAAACTCAAGCGTTTCACTCATGGATTTATGATCAAAGCGGCCTATACCCGAAAAACTGAAGCAGAAAACCCGGATGCCAAACCCCATCGTCTGGTGCTGTTGCTAAGTGAGGGACGCTGGTTAATTTTGGTGGCTGTCACTGTATTTTTAGCAATGATACTGTTCAGTTACTCGCCTGCCGATCCCGGATGGTCGCAGGGAATACAGGTTACACATATCAGTAATTTTGGCGGTCATTTTGGTGCATGGCTGGCTGACTTATTATTGTATGTATTCGGTATGTCAGCCTGGTGGTGGTGCCTGCTGCTGATGGTGAGTGTGGTGCGTTCATATTTAAAACTTAATCAACAACTTCATCAGTTGCAAGAATCTGAACCTGAGCATCATTATGCCGGGTGGTTGCGTGGTATCGGTTTTTCTTTGTTGCTGGGCGGGAGTATGGGAATAGAATATTTACGTATGTATTCCCATAAATTGCCCCTGCCCCGAGCTCCGGGTGGTGTGTTGGGGGAATTAATCGGGGATGCGGTACACACTGCTTTTGGCTTTAACGGCGCGACCCTGTTTTTACTCTTATTGATTTTACTGGGAATTAGTGCGTTTTTTCAGGTGTCCTGGCTGACCGTGGCCGAGCAGGTTGGTACCGGACTGGAGCAATCGATAGTCTGGTGTATTAATAGATATACGGCATGGCAGGATCGTCAGGCAGGGCACGTTGCTGCAATCCGGCGTGAAGTCGTTGTGGTTCAGGAGCGGGCTAAACAGGTGGTGGCTACTCCCGTGCGCATTGAGCCGCAGGTCGTTGCCGTTGTTAAGCCGGAACGGACAGACAAAGCAAAGCAAGCCAGTTTATTTGATGATAATGCCGATAATAGTCTGCCGCCGCTTTCTTTGCTGGATGCCGCCGCACAGGCGCAGGAGACAGTAAGTGTTTCTACGCTGGAATTTACCAGTCGTCTGATAGAAAAAAAATTATCCGATTTTGGGGTGGATGTCAAAGTCGTCGCCGCTTACCCTGGTCCGGTTATTACCCGCTATGAAATTGAACCTGCCACCGGCGTCAAGGGTAGCCAGATCGTTGGCCTGGCGCGTGATCTGGCGCGATCCTTATCCATTACGTCGATCCGGGTGGTAGAAACCATTCCGGGAAAAATGTATATGGGGCTGGAGCTGCCGAATCCTAAACGGCAATTTGTACGGCTTACTGAAATTCTCGGTTCTGAGTTATACCAGGACAGTACATCTCCGCTGACTATTGCATTGGGTAAGGATATTGCAGGTTATCCTATCGTGGCAGACCTGGCTAAAATGCCGCATTTGCTGATTGCCGGTACCACAGGGTCAGGTAAATCGGTCGGCATTAATGCGACGCTGTTATCGCTGCTCTACAAATCCGATCCTAAGCTGGTCCGGCTGATTTTAATTGACCCGAAAATGCTGGAAATGTCGGTATATGAAGGCATCCCGCATTTGCTGGCACCGGTGGTGACGGATATGCGCCAGGCTGCCCATGCACTGAATTGGGCTGTGAATGAAATGGAACGCCGTTATCGCCTGATGTCCAAGCTGGGGGTACGTAATCTGGCCGGATATAATCAAAAAATTGCCGATGCTGCTAAACTTGAGCAACATGTTCCTAATCCGTTTAGCCTGACCCCCGATGCGCCGGAACCGCTGGAGATGTTGCCGACTATTGTCATTATCATTGATGAGTTAGCCGATCTGATGATGGTTGTCGGTAAAAAAGTCGAAGAGTTAATCGCACGTATTGCGCAAAAGGCCAGGGCAGCAGGTCTGCATCTGATTCTGGCAACACAGCGTCCTTCCGTTGATGTGATTACCGGTCTGATCAAGGCAAATATTCCTACACGGATTGCATTCCAGGTCAGCAGTAAAATCGACTCCCGTACCATTCTGGATCAGATGGGAGCAGAAGCCCTGCTCGGTATGGGCGATATGCTGTATATGCCGCCGGGAAGCGGTTATCCGGTGCGGGTACATGGCGCATTTGTTTCTGATGAGGAAGTGCATCGGGTTGTCACTTTTCTGAAATCACATGGTGAGCCGGATTACGTTGAGGGCATCCTGGAAGGGGGTGTCGCGGAAGATGGCAGTGAATTCGGCGCTGTCAGTGGTTCTGCCGGAGCGGATCAGGAATCGGATGAATTGTATGATCAGGCTGTAGCGATCGTATTAAAAAACCGGCGTGCTTCTATTTCTCTGGTACAGAGAAATTTACGGATAGGCTACAATCGTGCAGCACGACTGCTGGAGCAAATGGAGAAAAGCGGTATCGTATCTACGATGCAAACCAATGGCAATCGTGAAATTCTGGTGCCAACCTCATCTGCAGAATAGGATTTAGTGTGAATTTTAGTATAAATAATAATGTGAATCGTAATGCCTTAACGAAGTTAAGCGCCCGCTTAAAAACAAGCGCAGCCGGTAGTGTGAAAACGCTGACCGGAGCAGTCCTTGCACTGACTTTGTGCGGTAGTTTTGTCGCCAGTCAGGCACAGGCAGCGGCGCTGGGGCAATTTAAGAGTTTTATAGCAGCGACCCATGCCGCCAGAGGAGAATTCACCCAGCGGCAGGTAAAAACAGTGAACGGGCAAGTTAAAGTTTCTAATCAGGCCAGCGGCCGGTTTATGTTTGCCCGTCCCGGAAAATTTATCTGGTTATACCAAAAACCGTATGATCAGTTATTGCAATCCGATGGCGATAAGCTCTTTATCTACGATAAAGATTTAAATCAGGTCACCACCAAAAAATTAGGATCGGCATTAAGTTCCAGCCCTGCGGCTATTTTGTTTGGCAGTAATGATCTGGAAAAAAACTTTACGCTGAAAGAAGCTGGTAAAAAAGACGGACTGGAGTGGTTGCAGGCTATACCTAAAGATCAGGACAGCACCTTTGCAGAAATTAATATCGGTCTGCAGGACGGCGTGCCTCATGCTATGGAGTTGCGTGATAATTTTGGTCAGACGACCATGATCAATCTGCTGAATATAGAAAAAAATCCCGTTTTTAAAGCAGATCAGTTCATCTTTATGCTTCCTGCCGGTGCCGATGTTTTTAATCAGTGAGTCTGGTACCAAAAGCCCGGATTTTATTGTCGCCACAGATTGGATTAACCGTGGCATTGGATACGCGTAATGAATGATCTTTTTAAAGTTGCACCTGTGCCGCCGCTGGCAGAAGCGTTGCGTCCTAAAACACTGGATCAGGTAATCGGCCAGAGTCATTTGCTGGGAGCCGGTAAGCCATTGCGACTGGCATTTGAATCGGGAAAACCCCATTCCATGATTTTATGGGGGCCGCCCGGCGTGGGTAAAACGACGCTGGCACGGCTCACTGCCACGGCATTTTCCTGCGAATTTGTGGCGCTGTCTGCCGTGTTCTCCGGGGTGAAAGATATTCGGGCAGCCATGGAGCAGGCTGAGCAAAATCTGGCGATGGGCAAGCATACTATTCTGTTTGTCGATGAAATTCATCGCTTCAACAAATCGCAGCAGGACGCCTTATTACCTTACGCCGAATCCGGTCTGGTGACGTTTATCGGTGCAACAACAGAAAACCCTTCGTTTGAAGTGAATTCAGCCTTATTGTCGCGTGCCCAGGTATATGTGCTCCAGTCCCTGAATGAAGAAGAGCTCCGGCAGTTAGTTGTGCGTGCATGTCAGCACGTATTGGCACACTTAACGTTTGTCCCGGCGGCTATCGATACTCTGGTCGGTTATGCCGACGGTGATGCGCGTCGTTTGCTTAATTTGCTGGAGCAAACCAGTGCCGCGTCCGGTGCCGCAGGTGTTACCGTGATTGATCCTGCTTTTATTGAAAATGCCTTAACGCTGAATGCGCGGCGCTTTGATAAAGGCGGCGATAATTTTTATGACCAGATTTCTGCTTTGCATAAATCGGTGCGGGGTTCCAATCCGGATGCTGCACTCTATTGGTTGTGTCGTATGCTGGATGGCGGTGCTGATGCCCGGTATCTGTCACGCCGTATTGTCCGGATGGCCTGGGAAGACATCGGTATTGCCGACCCGCGTGCGATGCAAATTGCCAACGATGCCGCCGCGACCTATGAGCGTCTGGGTTCTCCCGAGGGCGAGCTGGCATTGGGGCAGGCGGTTATTTATCTGGCGGTGGCAGCAAAAAGCAATGCCGGCTATAAGGCATTTAATCAGGCAATGGCTTTTGTAAAGCAAGATAAATCACGCGAAGTTCCTGTGCATCTCAGAAATGCCCCGACCAAATTAATGAAAGAATTGGGTTACGGTCACGCATACCGCTATGCCCACGATGAGCCGCATGCCTACGCTGCCGGAGAAACCTATCTTCCTGATGGCATAAAAGAACCGAACTGGTACAAACCGGTGCCGCGTGGGCTGGAAATTAAAATAGCTGATAAATTGGCGTTTTTGAAAAAATTGGATGACGATGCAGTGAAGTAGTGGTGTGCCTACATCGCAGGTTAATCTTGGTTTCTTGTAATAATTTTTAAATGGACGTCGTTTAATAATTCTGATTCTGTTTCCACTACTAATTTCATTTCACATGATTTGTCTATAACAAAAGGCTGAACGGTTAAATAAACAGTAAAAATACAAACTTGGCTGTCTGGATCATTTTCATAAGCCAGTCGCTGTTTTTCCAAATCTTCTGCTGTTATTTTATTACCGGTTATTTCCTCATTATCTTTAAATAATTTAAAATCCAGTTCTTTAAATTCCATCCCTTTTGGTGCTTTTACTGTGGCAGAAACACAGAGCTTTGGCAAAACATAGGGTAAATCGTTTTCAATAATCATTACTGAATTGTAAATGCCGACAAGAGTAGTTTTATTCCCAACTTCCATTCGAATATCATCACAAAAGATCGTATTCAAAGACCGGTGATGGGCAATAGGTGTTTTCATTGATTTTTCTCTTTAGAAAGAGCTTGAAAAACTTCCACAGGAAAAATTTCCAACGCAGCGGCTATTTTTTCTATTGTAGACATTTGAAAATCTTCTTCTCCCCGTTCTATTTTCGCAATATAGGGTTGAGAAACATTCATTTTTTTTGCCAGAGCGGCCTGCGACATTCCCTTTTTTAGACGCAATGTAGCAAGCGAAAAATCAGAGTTGTCGGATAATTTTTTGGATAATCGTATCCTTGCTCTTTGCAGTGCTGCGATTCTGCGCGGGTTTTGTTCACTCTTTGTGATAATCTCACCGATGGAGATGCCATGTTTAGGATGATCCGAAACAGTTTCATTCAGTGGGAGTGTCACATGTTTAAATAAATAACCACTTAATTCTGTACTTGTCACATTAGTAGGTTGGAATCCCCAAGCTGTCGTAGTCTCTACGTACACGCTGGACGATGGGATGCGTAATGTCATAATTAAAATCTCTGTTAACTACAGCTAAGATGTAAAAACAATCAGCTTGTGGGTGATGGGCGTAAATTACACGATAATTTATAACTGCACCGTTTACATCCCAAAATTTTAAACGAAAAAGATTTAACCCTTTACGATATAAGGCTTCGAATGCCTGAGATTCAAAATCAGCTTGACCAGGTTTGCCAATATGTCGATATTTTTTATCGGACAGATGATTAAAAATAAGTGGGTTCGACGAAATTTCTTCGAGTGCAGTTTCTATGTCGGCCGCTGCATTTTCATCTTGTTCCCATAAATTATCCAGCTCTTGCTCCGCGATGGGAGTGAAATGAATTGCAGTCATTATATAACTTATAGGTTATCGTTAAAAGTTTTTTGTGGTTTAAAAAATGCAGTAATAATTACCTGAACAGTATCCCTTAATGTTAAATATATACCAATATTAAATTGATAATTTTTGATTTTAACTTAATTTTCCGCTGTCTTTTTGCTACAGAATTCAGATTTTGTATTTTCTGATTTTAGGAAATAATAGTTAATCGCATGGCGTTTTTGCACAGTTTGGATCTGGCGGCAAAAAAATTGGACAATTAAACAGCTTTAAGAAACAGCCCTAAGTTACAATTCTGACTTGCTTAGCTTGTGTAGCGATCTCAGTTTAACTACTGCAGCTTAGCTGCTGCAACTTAACTGCCGCAACTTAGTTATTGCAACTTAATTACCCTATTTATTGTTCATTCAGTTATTACACTTGCTTATCAGGTTTAGTGACCACTCTTAGTGATTCTATTTCGTGACCGGGTTTGCTTAATACGGACTGTTATCACCATTAAGTAGCACTATTAATTGAGTTGCCCCACCCATTTAAAGAACAACATCGAACCGCTATGATAGATATTCAACTTCTCCGTAAAGATATTGCCACTGTGGCAGCACGTTTAGCGCAGCGCAAATTTATCCTTGATGTGGATGGATTCAATGCACTGGAATCGCAGCGTAAAATTATTCAGACCCGCACCGAAGAACTGCAAGGTTTGCGTAATAGCCTGTCCAAACAGATCGGCATGTTAAAAGGCAAGGGTGAAGATGCCAGTGCCTTGATGGATCAGGTTAATACCATTGCGGACGAATTAAAAGACTCTGCTGTTCGTCTGGAGCAGGTGCAGATTGATCTGGTGCGTTTTGTTGAAGTCATCCCGAATATGCCGCATGAATCGACACCGTCCGGTGCCAGTGAGGCAGACAATCTGGAAGTGCGCCGGGTTGGTACGCCGCGCCAGTTTGATTTTGAAGTGCGTGACCACGTAGATGTGGGCGCTGCTCTCGGCCTGGATTTTGATACTGCAGTCAAATTGACCGGTTCACGCTTTACCTTGCTGAAAGGCGGTATCGCCCGTTTACATCGTGCATTAGCCCAGTTTATGCTGGATACCCACACTATGGAACATGGCTATACCGAGTGCTACACACCGTATATCGTCAATGCCGAATCTATGCGTGGCACCGGTCAGCTCCCTAAATTTGAAGCGGATTTATTTGCAGTGAAAAAAGGCGGACAAGACAGTGAAGGCGAAACCCTGTATCTGATTCCTACTTCCGAAGTATCACTGACCAATATTGTGCGTGATGAAATCGTCGCACTGGATAGTTTGCCGATGAAATTTACGGCACACACACCTTGCTTCCGGTCCGAAGCAGGCAGCTATGGCCGCGATACGCGCGGCATGATACGTCAGCATCAGTTTGATAAAGTGGAATTAGTTCAGATTGTACATCCGGATGAGTCGCACGCCGTGCTGGAAAAAATGGTGCAGGAAGCAGAATACATTCTGCAAAAACTGGATTTGCCTTATCAGGTGATGGCGCTGTGTACCGGTGATATTGGTTTTTCCTCTGCAAAAACCTACGATATCAATGTGTGGCTGCCAGCACAAAATACTTACCGCGAAATTTCTTCGCTGTCGAATATGGAATCCTTCCAGGCCCGTCGCATGCAGGCGCGCTTCCGCAATGCGCAAGGTAAAACAGAATTGCTGCACACTTTAAACGGGTCAGGTCTTGCTGTTGGCCGTACTCTGGTTGCTATTCTGGAAAATCACCAGCAAGCCGATGGTAGTGTGACTATCCCGGCAGCACTGCATCCGTATATGGGTGGTCTTACCAGCTTAAAAGCCAATTAATTGAAAAAAGTTCTGGCATGTTAAAAATGCCTGTGCTATAGTTCTGTCTTTCGCGGCTGTAGCTCAGCTGGATAGAGTACTTGGCTACGAACCAAGGGGTCGTGGGTTCGATTCCTGCCAGCCGCACCAGAGATACCGAAGGCTTACAAGTTCATTCTTGTAAGCCTTTTTGGTTTTTGGCGATCCGT
>CAIWPG010000319.1 GCA_903914535.1 uncultured Oxalobacteraceae bacterium | reverse complement strand
CATCCGCACTGGCGCGGATACAGGCTGACTTCAAACGTGCTGTTCTGGCGGTAAAACCCGATGCAATTTTACCGTTTTAACAATAATGAAAGTTCTGTTAATACGTGTTTCATCGCTCGGTGATGTGCTGCACAATATGCCTGTCGTAGCGGATATTTTGCAGCACTTCCCCGGGGCACAAATTGATTGGGTAGTGGAAGAAGCCTATGCTGAGCTGGTCAGGCTCAACCCCGGTGTCCGGCGTATTATCCCGTTTGCATTGCGGCGCTGGCGCAAGTCCTTATTTTCTGCACCGGTACGTGCAGAAATCCGTGCCTTTAAAAAAGTGCTGCAAGAAGAAAACTACGACATCATCCTGGATACGCAAGGTTTACTTAAAACCGGCCTCATTATGGGACTGGCACACGGCAAACGCAAAGTGGGGCTGGCGAATGGCACGGAAGGTTCCGGTTATGAAGGGATATCACGGTTCTTTCACACTACCAGCGTTCCGGTTGATCCGCGTACCCACGCTGTAGCGCGCGGCCGCATCGTCGCAGCTCATGCCTGCAACTATCAGCTGAATACGGCACCCGATTTTGGTTTAATTGCACCGGACTTACAACCAGACTGGCTCTCGGATCAGCCTTATGCAGTATTTTTTCACGGTACGGCACGCGCAGCAAAAAAATGGAAAGAGGAACAATGGCGTGAATTAGGTATGCACCTGAATCAGCGCAATTACCCTGTTTTACTCGCATGGGGCAACGATACCGAACACAGAGAAGCCACGCAACTTGCGGCGCAACTGCCACAAGCCAGGGTCTTACCAAAACTTAGCATGATGGAAGCTCTGGTCCTGGCTCAGCGTGCGGCACTGGTAGTCGGTGTTGATACCGGTCTGACGCACATTGCCGCTGCATTTTATCGTCCTACCGTAGAAATTTACGCAGATAGTCCGCGTTGGAAAACGGAAGGAAACTGGTCGGAAAACATCATTAATCTGGGCGACTCCGGCACACCGCCATCCGGCACAGAAGTCATCCGGGCCGTTGATGTGCTGCTGAACCGCCACTGCGTTACAAAATAATGAAGTGACAGTCAGCTGAAAAACAGATCAGCGAAATAAGACAAAGCAATCATGCGTTTTTTTCAGACCAGGGGATTAGTCCCGCCATGATTGCGTCACAATTCTCTGTACATTACCCATCCGGGAAGAAACACCTAATGAAATACCCCAGTCAGGATCAGTGCGGGAAGCGATAAAGGCTTCACGAACGGCATGACTGGCGTATTTAATTAAAACACAAGCCTGAGTCAACACCACCAGTTTTTGCGTGAATAATCTGGCCTCACTCTGTAAGTCAGCATGGCTGCGCTTAATAGCACTGCGCAGCCAACTCAACAGTGGCAATAAACGTGGTTCCTGATTTGCCAGCTCCTGCATACCATCCAGCATACTGGCAGCCTGCACAGGACTATGCTGGACCGCCCTTAACACATCCATACAACACGCATCATTTTCAGCCCCTTCCCAAATCGAATAAACCGGCGCATCACGATACAGTCTGCTCATAGGACTATCTTCTGCGTAGCCATTTCCACCAAACATAGTTGATGCTTCCGCACAAACATCAACAGCCCGGTTACATATCCAAAATTTAGCTGCCGGTGTCATGATACGATACCATGCCTGACCAAGTTCATCAGCCACACCGGTAAACTGACGGGATAACGCCACACCAATAGTCATGGCCGCTTCCGCCTCCAGACTCATATCAGCCAATAAGCGCGTCATAACAGGCTGCTCCGCTAATGGTTTGCCAAATACATTATGGTGACGGGCATAATACAATGCCTGACTGAATGCCTGACGCAACATCCCGGCACTGGCCAGAGTGCAATTCACCCTGATGCAATTTACCATGGCAATCATCATGGCAACCCCCTTACCTTCTTCTCCTACTAAAATACCCAAGGCATCGTCAAAAACAACTTCGCTACTGGAATTGGAGCGATTACCAACCCGGTCATAAAGACGCTGAATAAATACCGTATTTTTTCTGCCATCCTGGCACCAGCGCGGTACAAAAAAACAAGAATATCCCCCGGCAGACTGAGCCAGTACCAGATGGGCATCACACATAGGGGCAGAAAAAACCCATTTATGACCAGTCAGACGGTATTCACGCCCGCGCCCGGTCATACCGACAGCACATGCAGCAATGCCATTCTGATTATTTTTAGCAGAATACGCGGATTTTCCCTGCATCACTGTCAGCCCCATACCTACCGTAATAGCCGTCTTATACGCTAACGGAATATCACGCGCATCATGCTCCATCGAATACAACTTGGGGGCGAGCTGATCAAACAAGGGGCTTTCATGCTGAAGCACAGGAATACAGGCCTGTGTCATATTGCTGGGAAAAATAGTACCGGTTTCAATCTGGCTATGCATATATTGCGAAGCCGCGCAGGCCAGCCAGCTACCCGGACGGGTATCGGCAAAAGAACGATTGGCAATTCCGTGCCGGCGTGTAATTGCCATCATATCGTGCCAGGCAGGAGGAAACCGGACAACATCAATACGTTCACCAGCCACAGAGCGGGTATATAACTCGGGCGGGTGACGATTAGCCTGCTCCGCTAACTTAAGAGTCGTCTCCGAACCC
This sequence comes from uncultured Oxalobacteraceae bacterium, assembly GCA_903914535.1. Classification (GTDB taxonomy): domain Bacteria; phylum Pseudomonadota; class Gammaproteobacteria; order Burkholderiales; family Burkholderiaceae_D; genus Solimicrobium. The sequence goes on along the minus strand of CAIWPG010000319.1, from coordinate 5,582 downwards.
AGTACTTCACCTTGTGCCAGCAGCTCCTGATGCCAGCCTGCACTACTCAGTTGCACCATATTCTGTAACGCCGGGTCACTGGAATACAAGTTATAACCGACAAGACCCGGCGTCTGTGTATCTGTTCCGGTATAAACAACTGGTGTCCACATATAAGTCTCCTTTCAATGAAAGTCAGAACAAACTTATTAGCAACCTCCACAGTTTTATTTATTATTTTTAAACGCCATATTAATGTGAAATTGTTATCGCAATGTACTTTATTTTTTTATTGTGCGTAAGTGCAATTTACTTTTAATTAAGTAAAAATAAATTATGGCTAACAGAGTTTTTATAAATTTTGATACAGGTATGAACTAAAGTTAATCAAGATCCGGGGGCACCACTTTCATCGGCAAAATAATTACCGCATCCAAACCACCATCAGGATGATTTGTCAGCAGCAAAACGCCACCTTGTGCCCGAACAATATCCCTGGCAATACCCAGCCCCAGACCCATCCCGTTTTTATTTTGATGTCGTCCGTGTTCCAGACGGACATAAGGATCAAACAAACCGGGCAGCGCTTCTTCAGGAATGCCTGGTCCGTGATCGCGTATATGCACCTCAACGTTATCGTCACACTGCAAAACTGAAATTTCTACTTGCCGGCCATAATGCAACGCATTTTCCAGCAAATTACTTATCGCCCTGCGCAACGCCAGGGGTTTAGCCTGCACGGTAATATCCGAATTGGTCATAAGGACTTCGTGACCGGCCAGACGGGCACCGCGCACCAGCCGGGTTAATACGGTATCAAGGCGAATTTGTGTCGGATTTTCATAAATATCACTGTCTTTCACACATTGCAGCGCCCCCTTCACCATAACGTCCAACTCATCCAGGTCTTCATGAAACTCACTGCGGACAGCTTCATCATCCAACAATTCTGCCCGCAATTTAAGACGCATGATAGGCGTACGCAAATCATGAGAAATAGAAATAAATAAACGTTCACGATCCTCAATATAGCAGGCCGTACGTTCCCGCATTGCAGAAAAAGCGCGTGCCGTATTCACAAATTCACGGCTGCCGGTTTCCGGCAGCACCGGCATACTTTCACCATTTCCAAATGCCTGAGCTGCCTGTGACAATGCAGCCAGAGGACGCGTTATCCACCGTACCACCAATATTGACAGCAACAACACGGCACCCAGTGTTACGCATTGCAGTAACAGCCGGTCCATAGAAAAAGGATCGTGTCCATCCAAAAAATAAGGATTGGGCATTAGCGTCGCCAGGTACAGCCAGCGCCCCTGCTCCATTTGTATCTGAATAACCAGAATCGGTGCAGGATTAGGTTTGGTCACAAGAATATGCTGCACCCAATTATCCGGTACATCGCTGATACCGGCACCGTCCTGACCGAGTACCAGGTCAGAAGGCCAGGCAAAATTAATCCGTACTTCCGGCAATTTTGGCATATCCTCTTTAAGGGTAGCGCTAATTTGCTGCCGGGATAAATCGGCCAGCGCATTATCGGAAATGCTTTGCATGGTCAGGGGGGCATTATTCATATTCACGAAAAACCGGGTTCCTCCCATCTCGCGAAATTGTTGAATAATTAAAGGGCGGTAATTAGATGGCAGACTAAGAAAATAACGCATGGTACTGGCAGCAGTATGAGCCAGTTGCTGTGATGCTGCCTTTATTTCAATCTCAGAATCTTTGCGCATTTGCGCAGCCCAAAACATATTGCCGGCAAATTGGGTCAGCATCACACCAACTACCATCACCACAGACAAACGGCCAAGCAACGACGCCGGTACTACCCTGTCCCGGCATTTTCTCCACAAAGCAGTGCCGCTTGCACGAAGAGCGGCCACAGAAATAAAGTTAAACATGCGAGGCACTGACATCGGCAGAAAAAACATACCCGGCGCCACGCACCGTTTTAATCAGGGCAGGTTGTTTTCCGTCATCATTCAGCCGCAGGCGCATACGACTGATCTGCACATCCAGGGAACGATCCAGAGGGCCGGAATCACGTCCGCGGGTTTGTTCACATAAAATGCCGCGATCAAGTATATCGCCGGGATGTTCAACAAAATATTTAAGCAGTTGAAAATCAAGCCCGGTTAACAACACAAGCTCTCCCTGCGCGTCCCGTACTGTCCGTTCCACGGTATCCAGCGTAAAACCAACAAAACGGTAAAAACGCGGCGGCAGCGCATTCTCAATGCTGACACGCCGGTGTATGGCTTTTATTCTTGCAAGCAGCTCGCGCGGACTATAAGGTTTACCCATGTAATCATCGGCACCGAGCTCCAGTCCTACCACACGGTCGGTCTCATCCGAACTGGCTGTCAGCATAATGATAGGAACGTTCGAACGCTGACGTACAATTTTACACAGAGCAAAACCATCTGTATCAGGCAACATAACATCTAATATCACCAGAGACAGCTCATCCGCATAGCGCTGAAATTCTGCTAAAAAAGATTCTCCGTTATGGGCAAGTCTGACCTCGTATTGATTTTTTTCAAGATAAGTTTTAAGTAAAGTACGGGTTTTCTGGTCGTCGTCAACGATAAGTATTTTGCGCATCATTTCCTGCTTTTCGTTTGGGTAAAGAGTGGCTGATTGCCGCTAACCGATGCTGGGTATCTGCAACAGAAATGGTATCATCCATAAAAAAGCGAACGATTTCTGCAATGATGGCATCTTTGGAAATTTCATCAGTTGCCATACGATGCGCCAGACTGGGTACCTGAACGGCACTGCCGCGTGAAAACATTTTCCACGATGAACGGGAGCAGCTATCCATTTTGGACAGATCCGGATTTCGCAATACTGAAATTGACCCTTTGATTTGATTGTATTCGGCCTGCAATAACGGAGATACCGCCAGCTGAGCCACTTTTTCTTGTGAGGCGCGACTCGCATTATCCTTGGCCAGCATGACCAGCGTATCGACATCGTATAAGTGGTAATTTGCCGTATTCGGCACCGCAACACAGGCAAACCCCACATCGGTAGGCACGCCCCAGGCATTTAACTCGCCTTTAGCCCAATCGCCCATTACCAGCATTCCGGCATCCCCGCTGGCCAGTAAATGAGTAACTTCAATCCACGACTGCTCCTGAACTGGTAATTGCATGAATTTTTTCAGGAAGCGTAATCGCTGCAACGCACGGAAAAACCGCAAATCGTTAAATGCACGGGATTCTTTGGTCACAAATGCCGCGCGATAAAACGTAGCATCCGACTCTGACAGCAACAAAGTTTCAAACAATGTGGCAATTTGCCATGGCTCACTACTTTGCGCTAAAGGAACAATCCCCTTTTTTTGCAACAATTCTGCCGCCGACTCAAATTCATCCCATGTTTCAGGTGGTGCCAGATTGTATTTTGAAAATATTTTCTTGTTATAAAAGAGGGTATTAATCCGGTGAATACCTAAGGGGGCCGCAACCAGATGGCCCCTGGGCTGGATTAACTCCCACACAGTGGGAAAAAACAATTTATCCCATTTTCCGCTGCTTGCCACCGTATCAAACTCCAGTAACAAACCCAGATTAGCCCATTGAGAAATCATTACGCCGTTAAGCTGTGCTATCTCGGGTGCATTACCCGCCAGGATGCGACTTTTTAACACAATGCCCGCCCCTATGCCTGAACCGCCGGGAATGATGGCATCGTGCCAGACTATATTTTCTTGTGCCAGTCTGCCAGCCAGAACGTCAATCGCTTTATGTTCACTGGCTGATTTCCACCAATGCAAAACCTGCACCGACTGTATTGCTGCCGGTATTGGTCCCTGTATTTGTCCTGATAACTGGGCTGAAGATTGTGTCGTCAGTTGTGCCTGTGCCTGCGCAGAGGATAGCGCAACAAAATTAACCAAACTAAGTAGAATGGGTGCAAGCCAGTTATACAAAGGCAACTTACACCCCATACTTGTGCTTATTCCAAATTCTACGTAAGGCAACACTTTTTTTTGTTTTGTTTGCACCTTAGCAGATCCTTCCTTGTCTCGGATGACACTATAGCCCAAGTCAAGAAGGATATGCTCCCGCCTCAGTAAGTAAGATGCCATATTTGTAAAGTAATGTAATATTTTTTAATTTTATATTGCAATCGAAATTGCACCACAAAAAGTCAAAATACGCATAATACGACCCAAATCAAAGCAAAAAAATCCCATTCAATTGTAAAGTTATGTAATCTGACTTATTCCAATAAGTATAAATATACTCATTTAAATCAATAAGTTAACAATAAAACCTCCATTTAAACAGGCTAAATTGGAATCACAATCCAAGTGATGCTACTGTTTGCATTCTGCTACACAAGCGGTTTATTTGTAGTAGGGAAAATTAAAAATGGAGCGCAGACTTCAATCGACATTCTTTTAAAATATCCGGAGACTACCCAGCCATGAAATTCACTAAATTCGCACAAACCATTTTCACAGCAAGCACATTGGCAGCCTGTGCCGTTCCCGCATTTTCAGCCGAAGTAGAAGTGTTACATTACTGGACTTCCGGTGGCGAAGCAAAGTCAGTAGCCGAATTAAAGAAAATGATGGAAGCCAAAGGCATCAGCTGGAAAGATTTTGCCGTAGCAGGCGGCGGCGGTGAAAATGCAATGACAGCACTTAAAGCGCGTGTCATTGCAGGCAGTGCGCCGACTGCGGCTCAGATTAAAGGCCCGTCAATTCAGGAATGGGGCAATGAAGGTGTTTTAGCTAATATTGATACGGTGGCAATTGAGGGCAAATGGGATGCTGCTCTGCCTAAAGTTGTCTCAAACATCATGAAATACAAAGGCCACTACGTTGCAGCGCCAATCAATGTCCATCGTGTGAACTGGCTGTGGATCAACCCGGATGTTCTCAAACGCTCAGGCGCTGTCGTTCCGGCCAGTTTTGCCGAATTTTTTGTTGCTGCAGATAAAATCAAAAAAGCAGGTTTCATCGCTGTGGCACACGGCGGCCAGCCGTGGCAGGATGCAACCGTATTTGAATCTGTTGCACTCGGTGTCGGTGGTGCAGAATTTTATAAAAAAGCGTTAGTCCAGCTGGATCAGGCCACACTGACTGGCCCGACGATGATTAAGACTTTCGATACCCTGGGCAAAATTAAAACCTATATAGATAAAGATTCCGCAGGCCGTGACTGGAATCTGGCAACCGCCATGGTTATTAATGGCAAAGCAGGTATGCAATTTATGGGCGATTGGGCCAAAGGTGAATTTACTGCCGCGGGCAAACAACCCGGCAAAGACTTTTTGTGTGTAGCAGCACCGGGAACCGAACACGCCTACACGTTCAATATTGACTCACTTACCATGTTCAACATGGCAAAACCAGAACAACAAAAAGCACGGTTTTTCCCCAGAATACGAATTACGCCGGACGATAAGAAAATAAACGAAACACCAAGATAAAACCCTTTGGAAAATATGTCTCTGTGAAGCCAGTGCAGAAGAAAGCTGTTTTGGTTGCTGATACAGGTTCGCTTTGTGAATATGGCGAGATTTTAGATGTTGGCTCGGAAGTGAAACTATTAAAGAAAGGACAGACAATAGGCTTTCTGGCT
>CAIWPG010000318.1 GCA_903914535.1 uncultured Oxalobacteraceae bacterium | reverse complement strand
TAACCATCTTTTGTCATGGTGAACATTGGCTGTTTCTTATATTGCTCGTTAATATAAAAGGACTCGGCAAAGTTGCGGAGTCCCCATTCTCCCGCTTCACCTGCGCGTTTTCACACCAACTTCAATACATCATCATGACGCTTCCCATGTACAGCAGCCACTTTCAACGAATCAGTTATTAACTGATCGTCATTAACCGAAATAAAATCAAGAAAATTTAATACTGGAAATTCACTCATATAACACTCCTTAATTTCCCAATAAACAAGGCACCCGAAGGTGCCTTGTTTAGATATTAATGCTAACTTTTTGCTACGCTGGCATGATCCCCGTTTGCATCGCATCCGCTAGCCTGACTGCGCGCGCGCCGACCTCAACCGCCCACTGGGACGCACGCATACCGACTGCTGCCCCCCGATAGTTCCCGGACTGAATCGCTTTCAGCGTATTGACGAATGTCAGCAGCCCATCTACTCCCATGTTGAATGCCATATTGGCCACCACGCGCTGGCGCACTTCGTCCAACGCTCGCCACCACGGCAGGCAGGCATCCAGTCCAGCAAACGTACGGGTCAGGTCGATGGTAAGCACTTGGCTAACCCGACCATCAGTCATCGGGTAAATTTCGCCCGGCATCGGGAACGCTGTCAGATTATGACCGATGCCAACAGTCGAATTCTTCTGCGGCGAGTTATCTTGGTACGGCAAATATTTCACGCCCTCATCTCGTCGGAGCTCAGTTTCGAGCAAATTAATATCCATTTTATGCCACCAATTTAATTAGTATAGACGCCCATTTCGGAATGTCGCCGTGGTTAAGATAATAAATAACTGCCCCCAAGCCCAGCATCGGGATGAATACAGGAATCAACATTTCCCTGATAAAGAAGCGCCATGCTTCTGCTAAACGACAGAAAAATCGAGCCGCTTTTACACCGCCGTTCCACATTTCCAGCATCGACCCTGTTCCCTCTGCAGTTTGATTGATTTTGTCAGCCATCAGCGACATCGCATCGTCCTGACTTTTAAGATGTGCAGTAATTTTAGTGAGAGCATCTGCTACTTCACTAAACTTAGTTTGTCCATCGTCTAATCGCGAATTGATTGCATCAAATTGTTTTTGCATATGCGCCCTTAATTAAAATTGAATCGCTTGAACAGCGGCGATCGTTGTTGCTGATTGAATAGCGGCGATTTTTGCAACAAGATCTTGCCAGTCGAGCGTTTCGACGGATTCCATCGCTTCCGCCAGCCCCTGCAAATCCGCATATGTAAACGATTGCGCCATATTGTTCATGTCTAGCCACTTTCCAAGCGTCCAGCCAGAGGCCCCCGCACTTAATGCGTCCGCTAGATTCTGTTTTGCAGTTTGTCCATTCAGTGCAATGCTGCCGCCACTCGCATATGCAGACGTGACACCAGCGGCATTTTTGAACGTTACCGGCGCATTCACTGCGGATTGATACGCAGATTGAATATCAGCGACTTGCGCAGCTTGAGTCCCCGATAACGTTGATCCGGGATTTATGAATGCCTGATAGCGCGGGTCTGCATCATCAATTTGACCCTGATTTGGATATGCAACAAGGTCTTGTGGACAACAAAAAACAGAAACTATTTTCGTTTCTGTTGCGTCCGAGAATTGCACGTTTATAGTTGTCATAGTTAGAATGTATACTTTGTGAGTGTTACAACGGATGTGCATGTACCAGCAGGAGAGGGGTAACTGACATAATACAAAGTTTGCGGCGTTATCAGCGGAACATCTGGAAATGCCACAGCTACGCCTGCATTAGCTATGCTGGCAGTCGCTGAAACCAACTGTAATCCGATCTGCGAAGATGATCCATATATGCCAAAAATTGAACCATCTGTTGCTGTACTATTCGTAGTCGTCGCATATCCGGCGCAGGATTTTGCATTTAGCGGAACGGCGCTGGCAACAGATAGCGATACCGGTGTAGAAACATTCGCCGATGTATTCAGAATCTGAACGCCAACAAACCAAAATGTCCGGTCAATTTGATAGCCGACAACAAATTGACTGCTAGCAGTTGTAGGCCACACGCCAATTAGCGCTGAGTACGTATAGCCTGCTGGCATATTCGCACCACTATAGACATTACCCGCCGCGGATGCAGTTGCATTAGTTGCTAATATTGACGCTGTGTTAGTTGTCGGATTATAGATCGCATAAAGTGCAACGTAACCGGATACCGGAGCCGTGCCGACATCCATCCCGCCCGCGCCAGTCGTCGCCAAATTAATTGTTTGATTGTATGACGACAATTTAACAGGCCAGCCACCCAACGCTGTCTCAGCTGTGATTTCATCAGCAGTGAATGCTGCTGATGCACCAGCTGCGGAAACGCTCATTTTTGCATTACGTACTGAACCAACGGCGCCGGCATAATTTATCATGCTATGCGAATACGGTGCTGATGCGGTGCCGCCAGTCACAATCCATTGCGTCCCCGCTGCTGTCGCAGTTGACACGATAAGCGTGTCACCTGGGTACACGTACATCAGACTGGCTCCGCCCAGAACAGTATCAGTACCAGCGCGCGCAACAGTAAGAATTGCCGCGCCGTCATTGGAAAACGTAAAAGTAGAACCAGCTAAAGGTAAGGTGTTTGCAGATGGTAACGTGTAGGTTGCGGCCGTCGTTCCCCAGAAGTAGCATAAATTACCGGCATTCGCAGCTGTCAACACTACTGCAGTCTGACTGGATACCACGCCGCTAAAATTACCCAATGCGTTTTGCACGTACGCAGTATTTGCCAAGTACGTGCTGGATGTAAATTTCGGTTGCGTGAGACAAACTGATGAAAAATAGCTGCCTACGTACCAACTCACTCCATTAGACACAAACTGTACAGATTCACCTGCGTTCATTGTGAACGCATTATTTGTGCCATAAATGCTATAAATATTTTCTGCCGCGTTGGCTTTCAGTGTCGTTGCACTAATGCCCGCAACACTCATAAACGACATAACCGATCCCGCCGGAGCCGTCGCAACAGGTGGCAACGTTTGCGTAGTTCCCCCCGTCACCACTACTAAAAGCTGTCCGAGGGCACTGATTGACAACGACTGAGTCGTCGCTAAACCTGTAATCGCACTAAATGATTCGCCCTGCCCTTTTACCCAGGCCGTCGTTGCATTCTTCGTCGAATTATCAAGTGCCGGCGGTGTAATTCCAATGCCGGATGCGGGATTCAACAGAACCCATTTACTTAATGTCGCATCCCACTGCAATTCAATCCAATGACCGGCGCCGGCAATATCCCCCGCAACTAGCGGCTGATTATTCCCTTTAACTATTGTGTACGCTGTAATTACGCCTGGATTCGGTGTAAACGTGGGCGTGGTCGTTACATTTGCAAAAGATGCGCGAATACTTAACGCTAAAACACCATATGCTAGTGTAGTAATTGCTGGCGAAAAAGATGCAGTAATTGCATCTGCCACCCCCGCTGAAATAGCACTAGTAAATGTCGAATCCTGCACTTGAGCGATTTGCGCTGCATGATTTGACTGCGCTCCTGCTATGACCTGCAATGCACCGCCCGTGCATTCTAAAATAACCCACGCGCCATTACCTCCATTCACAGCAGCATTCACAATGTAAATCATGTTTGCCACACTATTCAGTGCAATTTCACCGCCTTGCAACGCAGATAAGCCCAGTCCATAAATCGGTTTAACCACCAATCCATCGGGCGCATAGGTCGATGCAGCTGTATTTGCATGTAAAAATTGCACAGATTGTCTAACGCCATGAACGAGTGTAGCCGATGTTAATGGCGTTGAATTTGCAGCGATATAGGCATTCGCTACACCGGAATCTATCAAAATATTCGACTGTTTTGAAATCGCCTGTATTGCTGACAAAACCTGTCCGGCCGCAAATCGGGATGGCGTAATACCGCCCCCAACAATAATAGCAATCAACTCCTCCTGGATTGCGTTAAAGGCATAGGCTGGAAGCACTGTAGCGGGCGTTGCTGTTGCCGGGTTCCCCGATGTAGCATATTGCGGGGTTCCGGTGGCAGGTGGAGTATCGGCACCAGCCAATACAACAGAATTTGTAGCGACTAAACGATCCATAAGGCCTCAACTGTAAGAAAAATTAAGTGTGGTGTGTGCGGGTGCACAGCTTTGTAGCTCACATTGCAATACATTATTTGACCAGTAGGAAAACGGCTCGCCGAATCCATCTATGCCAAATTGAAAATTTTTAATCGAAAATGTCGGTGCGTTAACCTGCCAGGCAAATGCCCAACTAGGCGCATACATAGGTGTACCAAACGTCGATTGACCAAACCGGAATGGGGCAAATTGCGTAATTGAAATCGCATATCCAAGTGTTGCTGCTTTTTGAATAAAGTAATTTACAGACTGGCCACCGTTGGAAACAAACCGGGTTAAGACCTGTGCCCTCCGCAACTGAATCGTCGGGGCAAGGCCAGCACAAGGATCCGGCAGGCCAAGCGTTGCTTCCCATTGCGGAAGCAATTCTTCCGTTGTCGCTGGAAATGCATCAACTAGCAAATTACTGGCACGCGCATTATGTCTAACGTAGGTTTGCACTAACCCGGTAAATACCTGCGTTTGAATAGCATCTGAATCCTGTGGCCAAACACGTCCGGTCGGCATTAACGCCTGTAGAGCGCTCAAATAATCTGAGGCCGAATAATTTGGGGCGCTCATTAGATATAACTAACAATGCCAAGAGTGGGCAAATACCCAATCGTGGTAGCAATGTTCCCGGATGGAATCGTTATAACAAAACCAGCGGTACCGGAGATGGCAGCTATAGCCGACTCAATATAGGACATATCGATAACACCACCCATAGCCGTTCCATACTGAAGAAAGACGCCGGCTATTGCCGATGCAATAGCGGCTTTCGTGGCGGCGGAGGCTGTCGCAATTCCACTGATAGTGAAATTTTGTGCTGCAGCGACAGGCGAGCACAGATATACCAACGCGGTCACCGGTTGCACTGCAAAAATATAATTTGCTACATTTAATTGATCGCCAGTCGCTACCGTCGCAGGTCGCAACTCCGACGATGAAACACCATTGACGCCCTGCGGGAATCCATTAAATGCCGATTCCACGCTATCTAACATGACATAAACAACGACTGTCCCAGCACCGAATCCACTGCCATTGCACCAGGCGCGTGTCACTCCGTTGACTTCCAATGCCCATTCTATGTAATCGGTAGTCGCACCACCCTGAGGTGTTGTTTGGTAAGCCAGCAACATCCGCGACATGAGACTGGAATCTTGTTCAACGTCTGCGCCGCTCGTAAATGCTGTCGCAACCACACCGTTTGACTGAATGCCATTAATTGCCTGGCCCAGTGTCATTACGGTGTTCACCGGGCAATTACCAAACGCGCCGGTTAGCCCCGTTGGATCGGCATTGGCTATTGCCGGGACCACCGCCGTGCCACTGATCGCAACGACCGCATCGGCGGTCGAGGTATAGCCAACCCCATCCCCACGGTTAATCAGTGTACCCAATGGAATATCCGTGCCGGCAACCCCGGTAAATGTGATTTGACCGCCGGTGGCCTGCACTGCCGGCATCCGATACACATTTTTAAGCGCCGCCCAGCCCTCGAGAAATTCTCCGGATGAGGTGAACGGAACCGACTGTAACGAAATCCAATCCAAATAGCCATAATGCAAATTGGCCAAGTTGGCCTGTGCGGTTCCCGTAATATTCAAACTGGAAAAACGCAGTAATGCATCAGATCCTGGCAACCCTGCTGCTATATCCTGAGCAACCTGATTCCGTAAATCTGACAGTGATGGACGGGCATAGGGCATTTAATTGATTCCATTCCAAACTGATGAAAAATTCATCGACACGGTTGTGCCGTTCTGTTTATGAGCAATGATTTGTATGCCCAGCATGTTGGGCAGCGTCCACTCGGTCAAAATATCAAAACGGCCAACGATGCCATCCTCGATTAACCATTGCAGCGCTTCATAGCAGTAATCACTGGCTCTGGTCAGTACATCACTGGTCGCTTTTGTTCGGTCCAGCAACCATAAGCGCGAGCCGATTGGATAATCGGAATCCAGATCGCCGACCCAACCTCTCGGATTCCCGGAGCCATCCGGGATGACATCGTCTGGTGTGGCCATACGATCTGAAAAAAGCGAGATCAATACAGCTGACTGCAAAGCACTTCCCGTCTGCAGCGCTGATCCTGCAAGTACCCAGTCGCCACGCGAATTCAACACATCCCATTGAATTGAGGTATCTGACATAAATTCCGTATGTAAAAAAACCCGCTCAAGGCGGGTTTCGTTTTAAGTATCCGTAATTAACGGAAAAGGTTTTATTCTGTTTGCGCTGGCGGATTGGTGTTGATATTACTCAAGCCGGTCTGAATGCCATTGACTGGATGCGTATGTCCATTGTAAATAGAGCGCATCTGCGCCATCGTATGGCCATTACTGGAAAAGTTGTCGATAATATCTCCGGATACCTTTAATAAAGGGGTATTTGCAATGATGCTCGTTGGCGCATTTAAGGTGATCGTTGTCCCTGAATTGATCGTGACAGATAAGGCGTCATTCACAACTACAGCCTGGTTTTTAGCCTCCACCACGATCCCGCCAGCTGCCGTCATGTAAACATGCTTCCCATCCTGGCTGTACAGCATGGATTCACCGGGTAATAAGCCTGTTGGCCTGCTGGGTTGGTGCCCCGTCGCTACCACCACCCCATTGGATCGGTCACCGCCCAAAAACGCAACGACCGCATCTGAACCCGACGGCGGATTCGAACTGAAACCAAATTCAGCCAGACGGGGCAAATTATCGTGGGTTTCCAAGTTTAAAAACTTGACCTGCATTTTTTGAACCGGTCCATAATCGCTGATCGTCGCGATACGACCGCGTCCAATCAGGAGCAGAATCCGTCGGTAAAGTGAAGTTATCATTTATTGGGTTAATGCGTTAGAAATTCAGCCGCGAGTGAACCGCCAATTGCCTGCGCTTCTGTCATTGGGCCAATAGAGAATGCCTGTTCCGGCATAATCACCAGGTCACACGTTGTGCCATTCTGATTTCGTTTGTAAGAAACCTCCGTAATTAACCAGGACACATTCACTTTACGAAGTGATGGAATGTTTAGCGGAACCAGCGTATTTGGCGTATATAAAACACCAGCTGAGTCCCGCCAACTATCCGTTGTGATCGATAATTTTGCTGATCTACCTAAGCGCCGCTTGGCCTCCCAGTCAGCACGTTTTTGTAATAAATTCAGACCACTGGCTGAAGCTTCACAGTGAAAGAAGTGGCGCCTGTGTCGCAGCACCAACGGGTCAGTAGATACCGCATGCAGATAGCCGGCATCGCCAATATCACCGAATACGTCCGCTGACTGTGAGCTAGTCCAGTATTCAGAAAAACGCCCATCAATGGAGTATTCAAGGGATGCCTTCTCTATATTGATGCCCTCCTGAAATCCGCTTGCTGCCATCGTTGTACCAACATCAGAAAGAAGTAAGCTGCCATCCGGCTGATCGTACACAAGCAATGCTCGCCATCGGCAAAGTCGCTCAATAATTTCATAGGGCGATTCGCCAAACTGGATATTCGTTTGAGCAATCACAGCGCCAACGTCGCAGGACGCGTTGACGGTAATTAGGTAGGGAGCGGCAAGCGCAATCGCGGTCGCTAAAACGGTCTGACTTGAAATTTGACCACCATCCCATTCCGCTGAACAATCGACCAGGTCCTGGCATTTACCACGCCCAGCCACGCGGATGGTATGTTGATTTGCCGATATGGACGGTGTAACTTTGTCAACGTAGCCGGTGATAACAACGTCGTTTCCCAGCTTGACCTGGCATGTATCACCGGGTTTTACCATTAAGCTACTCAATTCTCCGGGATAGCGTTCGGTCATTTCAATGTCAAAATCGCTAGGACAACGCTCTATTCCGCGTGTTACCCTGACTGAGTTCCAGCCAGAAACGCTTTGCTCGGATAACAGCAGCGTTAAGTCATCGCCCATATATGCTTATCCCAATAACAAGGTATTTAAATGAAAAAAATATTAACAATAATTTTTTTGCTCAATTTTTCCACGCTAACTTTTGCTGAATGTCATTTCAAAACTCCTTCCGCAATTGCTTGCCTAACTCCTGAAGCCGCTGCTCTGCCTTAATCGTTTTACGTGGATAGCCATGCAGGGAGTACCACAATCTACGAGCGCATTGTTCGCCTATCTCCGATGCGCCAAGATAACCCCTGTTGGACTGAAGTTTACTCTCGGTGTTTGTTTTTATGGTTTGTATAGTAAAATCAATTTGAGGCGGGATAATTGGCATGATTATAGCTTTTTCCATCAAAAGGACAAACTGTGCGATTCATTTAGCCAAAGTTTTTAAAGTTAGCGCCAAGCCTTACGTTTAGCTTAGCTGTCGTGCCTTGCGAGTTCCCTCCGCTCAAAAGTAGCGTATTAACTAGCACGATGTTCCTGCTTTCGCAGTCAACCTTTGATTACCAAGCCACTTGTTTAGGGTTGGCTTGCTGATGGCCACCAACACCCACTTGCGGCAAGGCTTCAAACCCCTTTAAAACGCTGCGGTCAGAACCTTCGCGCTGATTGCCTTCCTTGTCTGTCCACGGCTTTCCCTTCTCGGTCTTGACAACAAGCTGCATCGGCTTGTTGTGCAAAAGGTTGCTGTCTTGGGGAATACTCGCCAAACCAGCCGCCTTAGCAATCTTGGCCAAGGTTTCAAACGCGATCTTGACCGCCGTATCATTGGAATTGACAATGTTGATTCGCTCAACAAACTCGGTGTCACTGTGTTCGCCTTGCGTAACAACAAACGTCAAAACCAGCATTGTGCCGCCAGATGAGGTTGGCTGTAGCTCTGACTTGACAATAAGACCCGTGTATTTTCCTTCTGGAATAAGCGGCATTTTATTGCCAGAGCTTATAACCATGTCAGAAATAGCGCCGCTGAATTGCTGGGGTACAGAATATTGAACCATGTTTACTCTCCCTTAATAATTTTGTTGTAGATTAACTCCAAATTAGGCTCGATAAAAGATTCGAGGACTCCAGATCTATCCTTGGCTTCATAGCTGTCGTCACGGCGGGTCTGCAAGGCGTATTTAACTTGCGTTTCGCCGTTTTCGTCAACAACATTCTTTGTCCGCATGGCAAAAACTTCGTCAAAGAAATAAGACAAGGCGGGGCCAAGCTTTTGACCGGGCATGGAAGGCCCCCAGAATAGCTGGCCAGTCGTTTCATCC
>CAIWPG010000317.1 GCA_903914535.1 uncultured Oxalobacteraceae bacterium | reverse complement strand
GGCGGGCTGTCTGTGCCGTATCGCAGCGCAGATGACGAGGTCGATACACTGCATTATTTTGAGCTCTGGAATGTGGCACGACGCAAAATAGAAATGATGCTGGGTCACCCAGTTTCAATGGAAATTGAACCCGGCCGTTTTCTGGTTGCCCAGTCTGGCGTATTGGTCACGGAGTTGCGCGCCCAAAAACAGGTCGGTGGCAACTTCTTTGCACTGGTTGATGCCGGATTTAATGATCTCGCACGTCCGGCGATGTATGGCAGTTATCACAGAATTACTGCGCAAACGGCGGATGGCATGCAGCGTGGCGGCGCATTGCGACCTACTGTGGTTGCCGGGCCTTTGTGCGAGTCTGGTGACGTGTTTACGCAAATCGAAGGTGGGGAAGTGGTCAGTCAGGATTTGCCGGTCTGTGAAATTGGTGATTTTCTGGTGATCCACGATACCGGTGCCTATGGCGCTTCCATGTCGTCAAACTATAATTCCCGTCCGCTGGTACCGGAAGTGCTGGTGGATGGCGAACAGTTCAAACTGATCCGGCGCCGTCAGACTGTGCAGGAATTAATTGCGCTTGAAACCGAACTTTAAATTAAATCGGCAACTCAGCCAGACTGGCTGAGCGGGTGTTTGCGACTGGCGGATTATCCGCAGCGCGGTAAGTAAACACCATGGAAAATTTAGTCAGCTCAGTCTGATTGAGGCCCGCCGCGTGAAACAGATTGCTGGAAAAAAACAGCACGTCGCCCGCACTGAGCGTAACGGGTACGGCTTGCGCCAGCAAGGCCTGATTGGCTGGGAAATCCGGCTTCAGAAATTGTGCGGTATCCAGTCCCTGCGGGTCGATCCGGACGCGGTGCGAACCTGGAATGACCAGAAGGCAACCGTTTTCTATTGTCTCATCTCGCAATGCCAGCCAGGCAGAAATTAATTCGGCGCGTTGAAAATGCCAGTAACGACTGTCTCTGTGCCAACCGGTGACGCTGGAAAAACGCGGCTGTTTGGTCATGATGCAATTGTGGTGTGCCTGGGAGAGCAGCGCGTTTTCGCCTAAAAGCTGCTTGAGCGGGGTCGCCAGAATGGAGCCGGTTGCCCAGTCTGAAATCAGTGGCGACCGCAGTGAAACATGCAGCAGCCGTCGAACCGTATTGCCGCCTGTTTCATTTCGGGATGATGGTGCGCCCGGATAGCCGGTTTCGGCTTCAAATTCCAGCGGTGCAAGCACGTCTGCTAATTGTTGTTGGGCAAATTCCAGCACCTGAGCGCAATAGCTGGACGTGGCAAGTTGCCGTAATATAATAAAACCTTGCTGTTGGAAGTCTGAAATTTGTTTTGGGCTGAGCATACGTGGTGCGTGAAAACAACTTGTGAACATAATGTCTCATTCTATAGCCATTTTTCTCCCGCGTAAAATCGCCACCTGCCTGAATTTGATCCATGTCACTGCAGTTTTGTTTTCGGTGAAAACTTAACCTGTCGAATCTCCCCCCGGATGACTCAAATTGGGTATGGTTGCAAAGTAACGATGGACTTATAATTTGCGAAAATAAGACAGAATCAAATCACGGAACGATAATGCAATCTGTGAACTAAGCTAAAAATATTCCCCCCGGGTACTGCGATCTATCTCAGTCTGGACTGCCAGGTTATTACACTGGGCTAAATTTTCCCTTGTTGGAAATTGAGTTTTCAGACCCGTGTTGGAAATATTGTCATACTAAAACATATTAATTGGAGGTGACGTTTTCGCAGTCAGTTCTGATACTTACAGGGCAGGTTATTTACATGAATGTTTCTTATACCCGGAATCAAAAATTTTTTTCTGAAAAACGCATGGATGGTGGGGTGGCGTCACGCCAGATCATTGAGACTTACCAGTCAATCCGACAACAGAGCATCAATCTCACCGCGCCCCTCTCGGTTGAGGACATGGCCGTGCAGTCGATGCCCCAGACCAGTCCCGTCAAGTGGTATTTGGCTCACAAT
>CAIWPG010000316.1 GCA_903914535.1 uncultured Oxalobacteraceae bacterium | reverse complement strand
GTACTGGTTAGCTTAACGCATTACTGCGCTTCCACACCCAGCCTATCAACGTCCTGGTCTCGAACGACCCTTTAAAGAGCTCAAGGCTCTGGGATATCTCATCTTAAGGCGAGTTTCCCGCTTAGATGCTTTCAGCGGTTAAGCTCTGAGCGCCCCGCTTTGCGGGTTTTAAGCGCCGCCCGGCGTCCTGTCGGGCAATGCTTCCGGGAGGAATCTGCGTTATATTAGTACCCTTGCCGATTTGATGGCTGACTAACACGCTGTTAAAAGACTTCTCTGCGTATCCGCAATGTATAGCGCCTGTCTGAAAAGCTTAATACGCTTCTTTAATTATTGGCTACATCCGGGCCAAATACTTTACTTATTGTTTTTTTGATCAGATCCAGCATGGCATTTTGCGTTAATGTCGAAATCCGGCCGGAAGCTGTTACTAAATTGAGTCTGCTTATCAGTTGCGGCTCCACGATGGGGCGCATGTGGTAGGCATCCGGGTTATTGGTCGTTGATACGGCATATTTAGGTAAAATCGCATGACCCGCACCATCGGCTACCAGATCGAGTATGGCCGATACACCATCTATTTCTAAACTAATCCGTGGTTTACAGCCTATGCTGGCCATTTGTGATTCAATTAACATGCGTAAGGCGTTCGGACGATTGGGTATAACCAAGGGTAATTGGGCTATTTCGTCGAGTCTGATAGGTGTTGGTTCGTCATTATTTTGTTTATTTGTAACAAAATAAAGCTCTTCCTGTGTTAGTGGGAAGGCATCGAGGTCTGCCGGGAAAGACGGATTATAGAGAAGGGCAATGTCCAGACGCCCGGTTAACAGCCACTCCTGCATCGAAATGGATAAACCTTCACTAATTGATAGTGTCGCGTTGGGTAAGCATTGGCGGAATTCACGCGTCAGCGGTACCGTTAACATGCGTGAAACACTGGGTGGAAGACCAACCGCCACCCGTCCTGCCAGAGCACCACGGACACGCCCCAAGTCTTCTATAGTGAGATTGACCTGATGCAAAATACCATGTGCATGGTCCAGTAGTAATTTACCTGCATCTGTGGTGGTGACTCCGCGACCGTTCCTGTTGAGTAAATTATGTCTTAATTCTACTTCTAATTGCCGGACTTGACGGCTGAGTGCCGGCTGCGCAATATTGAGTACTTCCGATGCCTTGGTAAAGCTGCCCAGTTCAGCCACATGCACAAAGTAGGACAGTTGTTTGAGATCCATAAAAAAAGTAAGTGTATGTGATGGTGTTCATTATGCCAGTTTGCTATAGCTGCTAGTTCCTGAATCGACTTATATATTTTGATCAGGCCGACCATAATGCCTGCTATGCAAACTTCTATCCCAACCCTATTTATGCGCGGCGGCACTTCCCGGGGGCCTTTCTTTCTGGCTTCGGATTTGCCTGCTGATATTGAAACCCGCGACAAAGTGCTGCTGGCTGTTATGGGTTCGCCCGATAAACGGCAGATTGACGGACTGGGTGGCGCTAACCCACTGACCAGTAAAGTCGGCATAGTGAGTCTGAGTCAGACACCCGGAGTGGCATTGGATTTTCTGTTTGCACAACTGCAGCCAGAAAAGAATAGCGTTGATACTACGCCAAATTGCGGAAATATGCTGGCTGCAGTGGTGCCGTTTGCACTGGAGCGTGGCCTGATTTCGGCACAAGGCGATATAACGACGGTACGTGTGCTGACACTTAATACTGGCATGCAGTGCGATGTATCGGTACAAACGCCAATGACATCTGAGGGACGTCAGGTGTGTTACGACGGTGAGGCGAAGATTGATGGTGTCCCCGGTAGCTCTGCACCCATCACAATTAATTTTTTGGATACGGCAGGTTCGGTGTGTTCCGGTCTGCTACCTACAGGCAATGTGGTGGATCACGTAACAGTGGATGCTTATGGTATTGAATCGTTTTCTCTGGATGTGACGTGTATCGATAATGGTATGCCATTGGTGCTCTTGCGTGCGTCTGATGTTGGTCGCAGCGGGTACGAAAGTGTTGCTGAGCTTAATGCAGATACTGAACTCAAACAGCGCCTGGAAGCCTTACGTATCACGACTGGTCATTTGATGGGGCTGGGTGATGTCAGCAGTAAAAATTATCCCAAGATGACGCTGATTGCGCCACCACGTGAAGGCGGCAGTATTTGTACGCGTAGTTTTATTCCACATGTTTGCCACGATGCTATCGGGGTACTCGCTGCAGTGACTGTCGGTACAGCGTGCGTGCTTGAGGGGTCTGTATGCAGCGGTATTGCGGCGATGGGTACAGGTGCAGTGAGTTGTGTATCGGTAGAGCATCCGACTGGGGAATTTAGTGTGGAACTGGGAACCGACCCGGAAAATCCGCAACAAGTGACGCGTGCTGCTTTGTTGCGTACAGCACGCCTGATCATGCGTGGTGACGTCATGATTGCTTCCGGCATCTGGCCGACAATGTAATACCGTAAAAGAGAGTAAATAATGAGCAAAAAACCACTTATCATTGACTGTCACGGTCATTACACGACAGCCCCTAAAGCATTGGAAGACTGGCGTAATCGTCAGATTGCCGGTATCAAAGATCCTGTCATGATGCCGAAAGTAGCTGAATTGCGTATCAGTGATGATGAATTGCGTGAGTCGATAGAATTGAATCAGTTGCGCCTGATGCGTGAGCGCGGTTCCGATCTGACTATTTTTTCACCGCGTGCCAGCTTTATGGCACATCACATTGGTGATTTTAATGTCTCCGCTACCTGGGCCGCCATTTGTAATGAATTGTGCTATCGCGTATCGCAATTATTTCCAGATAATTTTATCGGTGCAGCGATGTTGCCGCAGTCACCAGGGGTTGACCCGTCGAGCTGTATTCCTGAGCTGGAAAAATGTATCAGGGAATACGGTAATGTGGGTATTAACCTGAATCCGGATCCAAGCGGCGGACACTGGACTTCTCCTCCTCTGAGTGATAAGACCTGGTATCCGATTTATGAAAAAATGGTTGAGTACGATATACCTGCCATGATTCACGTTTCTACCAGTTGTAACAGCTGTTTTCATACGACCGGTGCGCATTACCTGAACGCTGACACTACCGCTTTCATGCAATGTCTGACATCCGATTTATTTAGCGATTTTCCTACACTGAAATTCCTGATTCCTCATGGGGGCGGTGCTGTTCCTTATCATTGGGGACGCTTCCGTGGTCTGGCGCAAGAGATGAAAAAACCATTGCTGCAAGATCATTTGCTGAACAATATTTTCTTTGACACCTGCGTGTATCACCAGCCTGGCATTGATTTACTTAATACCGTGATTCCAGTCAAAAATGTGTTGTTTGCCTCAGAAATGATCGGTGCTGTTCGTGGCATCGATCCGGAAACTGGTCACTATTATGACGATACCAAGCGCTATATTGAAGCATCCTCAATATTGAGTGACGATGATCGCTTTCAGATTTATGAAGCTAATGCGCGTCGGGTGTTTCCGCGTCTGGATGCTGCACTTAAGGCTAAGGGTCAGTAAATCGTTATTCAACTGCGAACACACTGTGTTCGGTAAAAAAACAAGGAAATACCATGAGTCTCCCTTTAAATAATCTGGGTATCGTTAAGCGCAATATCGTACGGGCTGATCCTGCAGCAGTTGCAAAGCTCGCGCGTTTTGGCGTAGCGACTATCCACGAAGCGATGGGGCGTGTTGGTTTGATGCAGCCCTATATGCGCCCAATTTACCCTGCTGCACGTATGTGTGGCACTGCTATTACCGTATTACTGCAACCAAGCGATAACTGGATGATGCATGTTGCGGCAGAACAGATACAAGCCGGCGATGTGGTGGTGGCTGCATGTACCACTGAAAATCAGGATGGATTTTTTGGTGACTTGCTGGCAACGTCGTTTGTTGCGCGTGGTGCCAAAGGATTGATTATTGATGGCGGCGTACGCGATGTGTACGATTTGACGGAAATGAATTTCCCGGTATTTAGCCGTGCTATTAATTCAAAAGGCACAATTAAAGCGACATTGGGCTCGGTCAATATTCCGGTAGTGTGTGCCGGTGCACAAGTCTGTCCGGGTGATGTGGTCATTGCTGATATTGATGGTGTGGTGGTAGTGCCGGCAGCACTGGCACAGCAAGTGGCCGATGCGGCTGAAATGCGTGAGGCGAATGAAGGCGATAAGCGCGCAATTTTTGCATCCGGCGTACTGGGGCTGGATTATTACAAAATGCGTGAAGGTCTGGAAAAAGCCGGTCTGAAATATATCGATTAAGCATAAGCTCCGTGTTAAGACTACATTATCGGCGCCCTGTGTGAGCGTTGTCAGTGCAATTTTGGAAAGCGTTAAATGACAGAATTTATAAAAACCCCCGGCTGGCTGGACTGGTATAGCGAACCTTCTCAGCCTCGTTTCAGCTTACCTGCCGGAGCGGTGGATGCGCATTGTCATGTATTTGGACCGGGTCATCAGTTTCCTTATGCGCCGGAGCGGAAATATACGCCGTGTGACGCATCTAAAGAGCAATTATTTGCCCTGCGTGATCAGTTAGGATTTGCTAAGAACGTCATTGTGCAGGCAACGTGTCATGGTAGTGATAACCGTGCTCTTGTTGATGCCTTGCAGGCATCAGATGGCAGGGCTCGCGGGGTGGCGACGGTAAATCGTCATGTGACGGATGCACAGTTGGCGGCGATGCACGCGGCTGGCGTACGCGGTACCCGTTTTAATTTTGTGAAACGACTGGCTGATTTTACTCCGCGTGAAGTATTGTTGGAAATCGCTCAGCGTATTGCACCGTTGGGCTGGCATGTCGTGGTCTATTTTGAAGCGCAGGATTTGCCTGAACTCTATGATTTTTTTACCACGTTGCCGACAACGGTGGTGGTTGATCATATGGGGCGTCCGGATGTCAGTAAGCCGGTTTCCGGACCTGAGTTTGGTTTGTTTGTCCAAATGATGCGAGAACATCCGCACATCTGGAGTAAGGTAAGCTGCCCGGAACGTCTTAGTGTGACCGGGCCCCGCGCCTTACATGGTGAGCAGCATGCTTATACGGATGTGATTCCGTTTGCCCGGCATCTGGTTGAACAATTCCCTGACCGGGTTTTGTGGGGGACTGACTGGCCGCATCCGAATTTGAAGGATCATATGCCGGATGATGGTCTGCTGGTAGACTATATTCCACATATCGCAATCACACCGGAACTTCAGCAAAAACTGCTGGTGGATAATCCCAACCGTTTGTATTGGAGCTAAACAGCATGGCACTTGATAAACCTTACCGGGATGTTCCCGGCACGACTATTTTTGACGCTGAACAATCGCGTCTTGGTTACCATTTAAATCAATTTTGTGTGTCCTTGATGAAGGCAGAAAACCGTGCCCGTTTTAAAGCCGGTGAACGTGCGTATCTGGATGAGTGGCCAATGACTGAAGAGCAGAAACAGGGGGTGTTGACCCGCGATCTGAATCGGTGTCTGGCGGCAGGCGGTAATATTTATTTTCTGGCCAGGATCGGTGCTACTGACGGACGCTCATTTCAGTATATGGCGGCAAGTATGACGGGTATGACTCAGGAAGAGTATGCGCAAATGATGCTTGCCGGAGGCCGTTCGATAGAGGGCAATCGTATTATCGGAGAAAAGAAAAATGACTAAACCGAATGCATTTATTTCTGCCAGTGTATACACATCACATGTGCCGGCTATTGGTGTTGCTATCGATCTGGGTAATACGGAGCAAGCCTACTGGCAAGCCTTGTTTAAGGGGTATGAGCCATCTAAACAATGGATGAAAGAGAATAAACCTGATGTTGTTTTTCTGGTCTATAACGATCATGCGACGGCATTTAGTCTGGAAATGATTCCTACTTTTGCTATTGGGTGTGCTGAAGAGTTTAAATCTGCAGATGAAGGCTGGGGACCACGTCCGGTACCGGTTGTTAAGGGGCATCCGGAACTGGCAGCGCATATTGCCCAGTCGGTGATACAACAGGATTTTGATTTGACTATCGTGAATAAGATGGATGTTGATCATGGTTTAACCGTACCGCTATCACTGATGTGTGGTGAGCCGGATGCGTGGCCTTGCGCGGTGATTCCGTTTGCTGTGAATGTGGTGCAATATCCTGCGCCGTCAGGGCGTCGTTGTTTTGAATTGGGAAAGGCGATACGTAAGGCGATTGAATCCTATGACAGGCCATTGAATGTGCAGATATGGGGAACCGGCGGTATGAGTCATCAATTGCAGGGCGCACGCGCAGGGTTGATTAATAAAGAATTTGATAATGCATTTTTAGACCGTCTTATTGCTGATCCGGATGGTCTGGCCACTATGCCGCATATTGATTATGTTCGTGAAGCTGGTTCGGAAGGCATTGAGTTAGTGATGTGGCTGATTGCGCGTGGCGCAATGGCCGATGTGGCTGGTGGGGCTACCCCAAAACTCGTACATCGGTTTTATCATGTGCCGGCGTCAAATACGGCAGTGGGACATCTTATCCTGGAGAATAAGTAATGAGTAAAACGATTAAAGTTGCACTGGCAGGTGCCGGTGCGTTTGGTCTGAAGCATTTGGATGCGATTCAGTATATTGATGGTGTGGAAGTTGTTTCTCTGGTTAGTCGCGAACTGGAAAAAACCCGTGAAATTGCAAAGCGTTATGGTATTGGACATGTTACGACTGAGTTAGATGATAGTCTGGCCATGCAGGAAGTGGATGCCGTTATTTTGTGTACCCCCACTCAGATGCATGCCGGTCAGGCGCTGGCCTGCCTGAAGGCGGGTAAGCATGTACAGGTTGAAATTCCGTTGTCCGATACCTTGCAGGGTGCTGAAGAGCTTGCTGTCCTGGCGCAGCGTACTGGCCTGGTTGCTATGTGCGGACACACGCGTCGCTTTAATCCCAGTCATCAGTATGTGCATAATAAAGTGACCGCGGGTGAATTTGCGATTCAGCAGATGGATGTGCAAACTTACTTTTTCCGCCGCACGAATATCAATGCTTTGGGTGAAGCGCGCAGCTGGACTGATCATTTGTTGTGGCATCATGCTGCGCATACGGTGGATTTATTTGCTTACCAGACTGGTGGCGAGATAGTTCAGGCGAATATCCTGCAAGGACCGGTTCATCCGGTTCTGGGTATTGCGATGGATATGTCAATTCAACTTAAAAGCAGCACAGGAGCGATTTGTACCTTGTCGCTAAGCTTTAATAATGACGGCCCTCTGGGAACGTATTTCCGCTATATCGGCGACACGGCGACTTATATTGCCCGTTACGATGATTTATTTACCGGAAAAGAAGAAAAAATTGATGTCAGTAATGTGGCGGTCTCTATGAACGGTATTGAGTTGCAGGATCGTGAGTTTTTTTCTGCTATCCGTGAAGGACGTGAGCCGAATTCCAGCGTGGCGAAGGTGTTGCCGTGTTATCGGGTACTGCATCAGTTAGAACAGCAATTACATGCTTAAAATCGGTTGATTTTTTTCGATGCCCAGGCAATTTATCGTCCGCTTATTGCACCCCGGTTTTCTGGGGGGCGATAGGCGGTTTTCTTGTGCGCTACTGCGTTACCGGCGCTTAGCGAATTTTTTTTGGCCGCATTCATTTACACCCATAAATTTACACCCATAACATCAGGGTATTGGCCGTTGCCAGCAATGCCGGCACACAGCGTGCTGTGGCTTCTGCCATGGAGCAGCTTGAGGTAAGCATCGATACACTGATGGCTCCGATTAATTTTCCGCGCCTGCTTTTTAGCGGGACAGAAATGCCGCGTAAGCCGATTTCAAATTGGTTTTCAGTCGCGCCAAATCCATTCTTACGAATCCGCAGTAATTCATCAAATAACAGTTCTTTATCTGTTACGGTCAGGTGTGTATACGCCACCAGTTCAATACTATTGAGATAGGCACGTAATTCTTCATCCGGAAGCGC
Organism: uncultured Oxalobacteraceae bacterium; assembly: GCA_903914535.1. Taxonomy (GTDB): domain Bacteria; phylum Pseudomonadota; class Gammaproteobacteria; order Burkholderiales; family Burkholderiaceae_D; genus Solimicrobium. Next base: position 2,382 of record CAIWPG010000316.1, on the reverse strand, counting down.
TGAGAGCAAAACCCGGCCTGCCGTTGATGTATAGGCCGGCAGGCGCGTTCCTGATTCAAATCCGGTTGTAAGCAGTTGCGGTGCATTGACCCGGCTGATATACACCACCTCATCTCCGATGATGACCGAGTAATTGGTTGATTCGTGCAGTTGCAGCGTCAGGCGCTGAAGGAATGGCGTAATGGCGCGTGGCAGTCGCGCCGAGTCGAGATAGGCACCGCCTAAACTTAAGATTTTGGGTGTCAGCCAGAAATTGCGGCCATCTGTGGCCGCCAGTCCCCGGTGTGCCAGGGTGAGCAGATAACGGCGTGCTGCGCTGCGGCTAATGCCGATTTTTTCTGCTAATTCACTGGCAGACATCCGTGTTGCATCCTCATCGAAGGCAGTAATGACATCAATCCCTGTCATTAACCCATCAATAAGATCACGTTTATTGACGTTTATTTCCAACAGTTCGCTTCGTTTCATCTTGATTTGACTCAGTGACAGGCGTTTTTATAGTAAATAACGCAGAATTTGTGCGCTATGCAGTTTTGTTGCGCGATTATCGCACTATTCGTGAACTGGGGCACTATATTTTGGCGCCAGTCTTTTTTACACTGCATACCAGTTCTGCAATTCATATAAAGCAGAACAATAGCCAAATACGAGATAACTATCATGACAGTACAAGAACTAAATCCTGCACCGAATAACCCCTTGGGTATTGATGGCATTGAGTTTATCGAATACGCGACGGTACAACCGGCTGCATTGGGAATACTGCTGGAGCAAATGGGCTTTGTTGCCACCGCAAGACACCGTTCACGTGAGGTGACCTTGTATCGCCAGGGAAGTATGAATGTGATTGTTAATGCCGATCGTGAAGCATTACAAAAGAACGGTAAAGATATTCAGGCTACCAGCATTAGCGCTATTGCCTTGCGTGTGCGCGATGCCGATGCCGCTTATAAACATGTCATCGGCATGGGTGCCTGGGCCATTCAGACACGTGCCGGTGTCATGGAACTGAATATCCCCGGCATACATGGCGTAGGGGATTCGATTTTGTATTTTGTTGACCGTTTCCGTGATTTTTCGATTTACGACGTGGATTTTAAACCGATACCGCATGTAGCTGCGAATCCTCCTGCACTGGCTGGTTTGCAATTTTTTGGTGTGGTTCAGGCCATAGAACGTGACCGTTCGCCGGAGTGGATCGATTTCTATCAGCAGTTGCTGGATTTCCGTCCGCTGCCTGAAGGGCGTTATTTTGGAATTTTACCTAAAGGCACATTACTGGAAAGCCCTTGCCATTCATTTTATTTGCAATTGATAGAACCGCCCGGAGCTGATTTGGATATGCATTGGGATGAGCAATTATTGCGTGTCGGCTTCGGTACTAAGGATGTGTTATCGGCGGTGCGTTTGCTGAAAGAACGCGGCATTATTTTTGTGGATCGTGAACAAGTGCAATCAAGTGAAAAAGGCGCACTGACGCAGATTTACAAAGGTGGAGTGAGTTTTGAATTAGTTGTTCAGAAAGATAATCATGCTTGAAATATCAGGTACTACCAAAATTTTCCCAGTCATCGGCTGGCCTGTGGAACAAGTGAAGGCTCCGATTTTATTTAATTCCTATTTTAAAAAACATGGCATAGATGCCCGGGTTGTTCCGTTAAAAGTCGCACCGGAATCGTATATAGCAACGGTACGTATGCTGATGTCGATTGAAAATGTCGGCGGTATTTTTGTGTCGATTCCACATAAACCGATGAGTGTGACTGCGGTTGACCAGCCGACCCGGCGTGCGTTGCTGGCGGGTGCCTGTAATGCGATTTATAAAAATAGCGATGGCAGCGGCCTGATAGGTGATTTGATTGACGGAGAAGGGTTTATTCGTGCTTTTGATCGTACCTGTAAAGCCAGTGGCGAGGTTTTTAACTGGCCTGATGCGAAAGCCTTAATTGTGGGCAGCGGTGGTGTTGGCTGTGCTATTGCTGAGGCGCTGGCAAGCCGTGGGATCGGACAAATTGCGATTTACGATACCCGGCACGCACAGGCAGAGCAATTACAGCAGCGCTTACAACAGGCTTTTCCGGAAACGAAAATGCTGATTTCAGTACCAAATGCAGCCGGGTTTGATCTGGTGGTTAATTCGACTCCGCTGGGTATGCAGGCCAGTGATCCGTTACCGGTCAACCTGGAAGGAATTTCACCTTCCTGCATCGTTTCTGACTGTGGTATGAAAATCGAAATTAGTCAGTTACTCACGCAAGCCAGTTTGCTGGGTTGCCGGATACAAAAGGGTAAGGAAATGCTGATTGAGCAAGCGCCGCTTTATCTGGAATTGTTTGGTTTTCCCGGTGTGTCGTCAGAGATGTTTCGTGATCTGGGGGTGTT
>CAIWPG010000315.1 GCA_903914535.1 uncultured Oxalobacteraceae bacterium | reverse complement strand
TCAGCAGTACACTCAAAGATAATTTTGCGCAGGTTTTGAATAAATTAATTATCATCAGGATTAAATAATGGATCTTATTCTGTGGCGACATGCGGAAGCCGAAGCCTTGGCACCAGAAGCACCATTTTCTGACGACAATGAACGCCAATTGACGGGAAAAGGACGTAAGCAAGCTGCCAAGATGGGGCTTTGGCTGAATAGTTTATTACCGCAAGGCTGTAGAATACTGGTGAGCCCCAGTGTACGCACACGCCAGACTGCGCTGGCGCTGGGACGTAAATTCATCATTGTTGATGAATTAAACACCGACTCCAATGTAAAAAAAATGTTGAATGTCTGCAACTGGCCCCATAGCCGGGAACCGGTACTTATCATAGGACACCAACCCCACCTTGGTGACATTGTCAGCACACTGATCCCTGGCATGGGCAGCAGCTGTGCCATACGCAAAGCCAATGTCTGGTGGATCAGTCAAAAAGAAAATTCCCAGGACGCCGCACCATTTTTAAAAGCAGTAATGACACCTGAGCTAGTGCTTAAATAAACTTAGTTAAGATCAGATCAGGAGCGAATTAACGTGACGGCTGCGACCAGCTCCTCCATTACCCAGTCACGCCACGAAACCGGATTACCCGCTTCCGTGACACTAACAGCACCTTATGAGCACACGGGCTTTTCACACCAGAAGTGACCTCACTCTTTCACATAATGGCGCGCATAACGACCATCCAGATTAGCAAGAGGCAGCAAAACAAATAAGTCTGCACAGTGAAAATCAGGGTCCCAGGCAGGTAAACCACACACCCATGCACCGGCACGTAAATAGCCCTTTAACAGCGGCGGAATAGTGGTCTGATAAGCAGGATCAGCCTCACCCAGAGGAAAAGGCAGCAACGGCGTTACACTATAATCAACGGGGGCCATATCCGCTGGTTTTAAACCATTAAAAATGGCCGTGGCATTTTGTCCGCCGTCTGCAAGACTAATTGAAGCGCAACCGATCAGGTATTCGCAACGTTCACGACGCATAAACGCCGCCAGACCAGCCCACAACAACATAATCACAGCACCGCTACGGTAATCCGGGTGGATACAGGCACGACCTGCTTCTGCTAACTGACCACGTATATTGGCAAAGCGTGCCATGTCAAATTCCGTTTCCGAATAATAACGGCCAATTTGACGTGCCCCGTGCGGACCAAGTACCCGATACGTACCTACAATTTTTAAGGTTTTTGAATCACGTACAATCAAATGATCACAATAAGCATCAAACTCATCTTTATCCAGGCCATCCGCGTTTTCCAGACCAGACAAGCCCATGGTTTCGATAAACACTTTATAGCGCAGGCGCTGTACCTCACGGACTTCATCCGGGGTACTGGCCAGGCTTAATTGTAATTTTGAGAAATTAGGTGTGTCGTTCGCTGATTCAGTAAGTTGTCGCATAGTCAGTCCTCAAATTAAGACCTGCCTAGCGTAACCACTAAATACTTCACGACGATGACAGACTGATGTCCATTTTATGACATCAGTAACAGACAGCATGACATCGCCGCCCATCGTCAAATATCACCGGAAATATTGTACAGCACACTATTTTTTCAACAAAAAAACAGCCTGTTCATTTACATCCGCACGCTATTTATGCAAAACAGATAACCAGGTCACAATCCGGTGCTATTCCCGGCACGCCTGAAACTCAGACTGCTCTCACTTGCAATCCATCGGAAGTCAGATTCAACACCCGGTCACAACGCCCGGCCAATTCCAGATCATGTGTCACAATCACAAATGCCGTACCCGAACTACGTGCCAGATCCAGCATAGTATTAAAGATATGCGCGGCATTATGTCGGTCCAGATTACCGGTCGGTTCATCAGCCAGCACACAGGCAGGCCGGGTAACCAGCGCCCGCGCCAGTGCAACGCGCTGACGCTCTCCGCCGGACAGCTCACCCGGCACATGGGTAGTACGGTGCCCCAAACCAACTTGTTCCAAAATCAAACGGGCTTGCTGTTGTGCTTCAGATCGCGCCATACGGCGAATTAACAGCGGCATAGCGACATTATCCAGGGCAGAAAATTCTGGCAGCAAATGATGAAACTGATAAACGAAGCCCAATGCGGCATTACGTAAATTGCCGCGTTGCACTTCATCAATTTGCGCAAAATCTTTACCTTGCAACATGACTGAACCGGAACTGGGACTATCCAACCCACCCAGCAAATGCAATAAGGTCGATTTTCCCGAACCCGATGCTCCTACAATCGCCACCCGTTCACCACGCTGCACTTGCAGATTAACCCGGGTTAGCACGGGGACAGCCAGTGCACCATCGCCATAGGTTTTACTCAAATTACTACACGCCAATACAATATCATTCATAACGCAATGCCTCCGCAGGCTTGACACGAGCAGCATGCCAGCTCGGATAAATTGTTGACAGTAAAGCTAACACCAGCGCCATTCCGCCGATAAAGCTGACATCATCCCAATGCAAATCGGATGGCACACTGGTAATAAAGTAAACTCCTTTATCCAGAAACTGAACACCAAACAAATGCTCTAAGAAATGCACGATGGATGGAATATTAATCGCAACTATCACACCAAAACCCAGTCCGCACATAGTGCCCAACATACCTACCAGACTCCCCTGCACCATAAAAATTTTCATAATGGATGCGGGCGATGCCCCCAGTGTGCGCAGAATCGCAATATCCGCCTGCTTCTCGGCCACGGTCATCACCAGCGTAGAGACCAGATTAAATGCAGCAACCGCAATAATTAAGGTCAAAATAATAAACATCATGCGTTTTTCTGTTTTAACTGCGGCAAAATAATTGCGATTTTGCTGCGACCAATCACGTAGTAATAAATCACCGCTTAATGTTTTTGATAACTCTTGCGCAATTTGTGGCGCCTGAAGTAAATCGTCAACTTTCAGACGAATGCCGGTAGGCGCATCCAGACGGAACAATTTTTCTGCATCGTTCAGATGAACAAATACAACGCCGACGTCGTATTCATAGTGACCGGCATTAAAAATGCCCACCACCGTAAATGTCTTCAGCCGCGGTGTGACACCTGCCGGAGTCACTTGTCCCTGAGGAACAGCAAGAGTCACTTTACTTCCCAGCTGCGCATCCAATGCCAATGCCAGATCTTTGCCTATCACAATAGTAAATTCCCCGGCATGCAGAGCAGATAAACTACCCTGCGTCATCTTACTCGCTACTTCGGATACTGTTGGCTCCTGCTCCGGCAAAATCCCCCGCACCATAACACCATGCATGGTATCACTCAGCATCAAAGCCTGGCCTTCTACATAAGGTGCCGCGGCTTTTACAT
>CAIWPG010000314.1 GCA_903914535.1 uncultured Oxalobacteraceae bacterium | reverse complement strand
TCATTGCAGAAGAAGTTGGACTGACACTGGAAAAAGTCACTTTGACCGATCTGGGTCAGGCTAAGCGCATTGAAGTCAGCAAAGAAAACACCATCGTGATCGATGGCGCCGGCCAGTCTGCTGCAATCGAAGCACGTGTCAAACAGATCCGCGTTCAGATCGAAGAAGCCACATCTGACTACGACCGTGAAAAACTGCAGGAACGTGTAGCCAAACTGGCTGGCGGCGTTGCAGTGATCAAAGTTGGTGCTGCTACCGAAGTTGAAATGAAAGAGAAAAAAGCCCGCGTTGAAGATGCATTGCATGCAACTCGTGCTGCGGTTGAAGAAGGTATTGTTCCTGGCGGCGGCGTTGCTTTGTTGCGTGCCCGTGCAGCGATCAATGTTAAAGGTGATAATGCAGATCAGGAAGCCGGTATCAGAATCGTATTGCGTGCTTTGGAAGAACCACTGCGTATGATCGTACAAAATGCCGGTGATGAAGCTTCTGTTGTTGTTGCTGCTGTTTTGGCTGGCACAGGTAACTTCGGTTACAACGCGGCTAACGGTACTTATGGCGACATGGTTGAAATGGGTGTTTTGGATCCTGCAAAAGTAACACGCTCTGCATTGCAAAACGCCGCGTCTATCGCTTCCCTGATGTTGACAACCGACTGTATGGTTTGCGAAATCAATGAAGAAAAACCAGCCGGTGGTATGGGTGGTATGGGCGGCATGGGTGGTATGGGCGGTATGGACGGCATGATGTAATTAACTGCTGTTTTGGCCGGCCCGTTTATACAGACGGGCTGGCAGCAGACGTAAAAAAAACCTCGCAGCTCACGTTGCGAGGTTTTTTTACGTCACCACATCCGGCTGTGCCGACGGTACTGTGTTGTATGACTCAGTACAAAAATAATGCAAAACAGAAGCTAAGACGCCCCGGAAAATAAAAGCGTCAAAACCCCAGACTATCCAGCAGATCATCCACCTGCTCCTGTCCTGCCACAACATCGGATCTGCCTTCCGGATTCATTTGCGGCCCGTTTAACAGACCTTCATCGTCACTGACATGTGCCACATGCTCAGTCGTCGAATAATCAATGAGAATCTGAACCAGTTGCTGCTCAATATTCTGTGCCAGTTCCGTGATTTTTTTTATCACTTGTCCGGTCAGATCCTGAAAATCCTGCGCCATCATAATATCCATCAGATGGTTTTTTGTTTCTGTCGTATTCGCACTGGCAGCAGTCAGAAATAACAGTGTTTGCTGTCCAAGCTGACTAAACTGCGGATCTGATTGGGTATTCTGCAATAAAGTAGTCCACTGTGCAGCAAGGCTGCTCGCACCAGTGTCTATTTTTTCCTGCAATGGAATAGCGGCATCTGTCGCGTTCAAAACCCGCTGGGCTGCCTCTTCCGATTTTTTAGCAACATAATCAAGCCTGTCACGCGCATCGGGAATATCTGCTGCCGCAGTCACCAGCAATTTGTCCAGACCAAGTCCGCGCAAACTATCATGCAATGACCGTGTCATCTGACCGACACGATTCAACACATCATCCTGAATGATAGTTTCGCTGACTATTTTTCCTCTGACGCGGGTTTTTTTCGACGAAACACGCATATTAAGCCCCTGTTTTACCCAGCTTTTCAAAGATTTTTGCTAATTTTTCGTCCAGGGTAGCCGCTGTAAATGGCTTCACTACATACCCGTTAGCACCAGCTTGTGCAGCAGCAATAATATTTTCTTTTTTAGCTTCAGCAGTAACCATTAACAACGGCAATTTAGAGAGTGCAGGGTCAGCCCGAATGTGTTGCAACATAGTCAGACCATCCATGTTTGGCATATTCCAATCTGAAATCACAAAATCGAAATTACCATTACGCAATTTTGATAATCCCATGGCGCCGTCTTCAGCCTCATCAACATTGGTATAACCGAGTTCTTTCAATAAATTTCGTACGATGCGGCGCATGGTAGAAAAATCGTCTACCACAAGGAATTTTGTATTTGGATCAGCCATAATTACTCCATATTTTCATAAAAACTGGTGAGGTAGTTCTATTTTTAACTAAAACCAACTAATTAATCTACTAAACGTAAATCTACCACCAGTACAGTGAACACTTGACATAGTTTAACGCTTAAACGCGTAAAGAACGACTGCCTTGTGTTGCGAGGTAAGTTAACACACGTTGCGCCATGTCATCAAGAGCCACGACTTCATGTGACGCACCTATCGCGATAGCTTCGCGTGGCATACCAAACACCACGCAGCTAGCTTCATCCTGAGCCAGGTTATAAGCACCGGCCTGACGCATCTCCAGCATACCTGCCGCGCCATCTTTTCCCATTCCTGTAAGAATAACTCCAACAGCATTCTTACCTGCATGCTGAGCTGCAGAGCGAAATAATACATCCACAGACGGCTTATGCCGGTTTACCGGTTCACCGGTATTGAGCTGAGTTACATAATTGGCGCCATTACGTGCCAGGAGTAAATGAGAGTGCCCCGGTGCGATATACGCATGCCCCGGTAATATACGCTCTCCTCCTTCTGCTTCATTTACCGATATCTGACACAAACTATCCAAACGTTTAGCAAAGGACCGGGTAAACCCTTCCGGCATATGCTGTGTAATCAGAATACCAGGGCAGTCTGACGGCATTTGCATCAAAAATGTTTTAATTGCTTCTGTTCCACCCGTAGATGCACCGACGATAATCAGTTTTTCACTACTGACCAGCGGATTTCTGACAGATGGTAACCCGCTTGCCGGCGAACGTGCTGCTTCTGCCGCACGCGCCTCCCTCGTCTTGACTCTGACCTTGGATGCAATCCGGATTTTATCGGTGATGAGACTCTCATAATCCATCATGCCACTCTGAATCGATACCTTAGGCTTTGTCACAAAATCGACGGCACCCAACTCCAGAGCACGCATAGTAATTTCAGACCCACGCTCAGTCAGTGATGACACCATCAGCACTGGCATAGGACGCAATCGCATCAGCTTTTCCAGAAAATCCAGGCCATCCATCTTGGGCATTTCTACATCCAGCGTCAATACATCCGGATTAGTTCTCTTAATCATTTCACGCGCAACCAGAGGGTCCGGTGCCACACCAACCACTTCCATATCCGGCTGACTTCCGATAATTTCGCTCATCAGGCTGCGAATTAATGCGGAGTCATCAACAATCAATACTTTAATTTTCATCGTAAAGGGCTTCCCAATTTAATGAGTATTTCTATTCATAGAACTTATGCCAAACTATGCCAGTCACTTAAATAAAACCGGCATTGCGCCACTGAGGTGCTTATTAAGTCCTAAAACAAATCAATTTCCCCTCCACCACTCATTGATTCTTTTTTGAGTCTGCTTGCATACTCTCTTTCACGTTGCGTCAAGGTATCGTTATGTACCAGTTTCAATTTTTTAACCAATACTTTTCCGGTACGGGGAAAGTAATATACTTTTCGGGGATGAATATCAATTAAATCTTCAGCAGTGATTTTAATGTTTTCCATCTTAAGGTAATCACGTACAAATTTAGCATTACGCTCCCCGACATTAATCGCAGTAAAACCACGCAATACATTACCGCCACCAAAAACTTTAGCTTCAAAATTCTCGCGTCTGGCACCGGCTTTCAATAACTCATTAATTAAGATCTCCATCGCATAGGTGCCATAACGCATAGATGCAGACACGGGGCTGTCATCACTACCGCTATCCGGCAACATAAAATGATTCATCCCGCCGACACCACTGACCCGGTCCCGGATACAAGCGGAAACACAGGAACCAAGAACCGTAACAATCACCATGTCTTTACTGGTAAAGTAATACTCGCCTGGTAAAATTTTAGCTGCATCACAATCGAAAGTCCGGTCAAAATATAAGTTACTGGCAAAATTTTCAATGCTCATATCACTCATAATTTCGCCTTTTCTGCCAGTTCATACACTGTCTTACCACGCAACCTGAATGCATCACTCACATAAGAAAAATTCTCGGAGTGACCTGCAAACAACAAACCACCCGATTTCAGTAAGGGCGCGAACCGCTGCAAAATTTTCCCCTGCGTCGGCTTATCAAAATAAATCATCACATTACGGCAAAAAATAACGTCAAAAGGTCCGTTGACCGGCCAGCTGTCACTCAATAAATTCAGCGGTTTAAATTCAATCAAATCGCGCAATTCATGACGTACTCTGACCAGACCACTTTGTTCGCCCTTACCGCGTAAAAAGAATTTTTTAGCACGCTCTACCGGCATTTTTTCAAGGCGGTCCAATGCATAAACCCCTTTGGATGCCGTTGCCAGTACATTGGTATCAATGTCGGTTGCGATAATTTTTACGGGCGGCGTCATCGTTCCGTATGCCTCACAGAGAGTAATGGCAATGGAATACGGCTCTTCCCCTGTCGAACTGGCCGAACACCAGACCGTCAGCGGATTTTTTGTTTTTTTAGCATATTCCGCCAATAACGGAAAATGATGTTCCTCTCTGAAAAATGACGTCAGATTAGTGGTTAATGCATTAGTAAATGCCTCCCACTCATCTCCATTCTGGGTGCGCTCCAATGTGTCCAGGTATTGACCAAACGTGTTAATGCCGGTCGCTCTCAGACGTCTTGCCAGACGACTGTAGACCATTTCATGTTTACTGTCGGCCAGCGAAATACCGGCACGACGGTAAATCAATTCACGCACACGTTCAAAATCCCGGTGTGTGAAGTTGAATTCCTTAGTCGAATCCGCTCTGTTTTCCGACCCGGGACTTTGCATGAGACTCATACCTTGACCCATTTAGATTTAGTGTTTATTAAAATTATGTAACCTAAAGCAGCCTGGCTGATCTGAAAGACCATCGATAAGTCAAACCAATACGCGCACCGCAATAAATATTGCAAATAATCAACTATGCAGCTGCGTGATCAACCAAGCCCATTTCAGCACTGGACATAAGTTTATCAATATCAACCAAAATCAGCATCCGTTCATCCAGGGTACCCAGACCAATTAAATAATCAGTGTTGAAAGTTGTCCCCATTTCTGGCGATGGCTTAATTTGTTCCGGCATAAGCGTGGTTACATCTGACACACTGTCAACGACCATACCCACCACCCGGCCGCCAATATTCAAAATAATCACGACCGTAAACTGATCATACGTCGGGGTTCCCAGATCAAATTTAATCCGCATGTCCACAACAGGTACAATAATTCCGCGCAAATTAATAACACCCTTCAAAAATTCCGGTGCATTTGCGATACGTGTCACTGCTTCATAGCCGCGAATTTCCTGAACTTTAAGAATATCGATTCCATACTCTTCATTCCCCAGGGTAAACGCTAAAAATTCGTTACCCGCCGCTTCTGCAGAGGAATTCATTGAATGTATATCTGGCGGATTAACTGATTGTGTATTTTGAAACATATTAATTCTCCTGAATGAAAAGTTAATTCTATCGGGTTGAGCGCAATAAGGCCGAAACATCCAAAATCAATGCCACTCCGCCATCACCTAAAATAGTGGCACCAGAAACACCGGGGATTTTTCGATAGTTAGATTCAATATTTTTAACTACAACTTGCTGCTGCCCTACCAATTCATCGATAAAAAGTGCTGCACGTCTTCCGTCAGCTTCCAGAATAACGACAATTCCCTGACATGGGTCAGTAAATTTCGGCTGAATATCAAATTGCTGGTACATGGATATCAGGGTCAGATATTCATCCCGCACCTTAACAACCGTCCCCTTGCCGCTAATCTCTTTCACATCAGCGGGAACCGGTTGCAACGATTCCACAACATAGCCCAAAGGAAGGATATAAACTTCATCGCCGACCCGAACCGACATACCATCCAGAATGGCCAAAGTCAGCGGCAGCGAAATAACAATCGTCGTACCAAATCCTTTCGCCGAACGAATATCAACCACACCACCCATATTGGTAATATTACGTTTAACTACGTCCATCCCGACACCACGGCCTGAAACATCGGTCACGACCTCTGCGGTGGAAAAACCGGGCGCAAAAATCAGCTGCCATACATCTGTGTCCGACATAGCATCATCAACATCAAGACCTTGCTCTCTGGCCTTGGCTACGATTTTATCCCGGTTTAAACCACCACCGTCATCGCTGACTTCGATCACAATATTGCCACCCTGATGCGCTGCCGACAGAGATAGACGGCCTACCGGATTTTTACCTGCCTGCAGCCGGACCTCGGGGGTTTCAAATCCATGATCAATACTGTTTCTGACCAGATGAGTTAAAGGGTCAACAATACGTTCAATCAAACCTTTATCCAGCTCGGTAGATGCACCATGCGTGATAAATTCAACTTTTTTGGACAACTTAGATGCCAGATCGCGCACCATACGCGGAAAACGGGAAAAGACATAATCCATCGGCATCATACGAATCGACATGACAGCTTCTTGCAAATCGCGGGTATTGCGCGTAAGTTGCCCGATACTGCTCAATAAACGCTCATGAGCCAGCGGGTCCAGTGTTGAAGTACGCTGCTCAAGCATCGCTTGCGTAATCACCAGTTCACCAATTAAATTAATTAATTGATCGACCTTTTCAATCCCAACCCGTATCGTGGTAGTTTCCTGATTACCGTTATTTTTTTCTGTTTCACGCCGGGAGCCGGTATGGGCATCCTGATGTTTTGATGCACCGGCATGGATATCATGTTCAACTGCCGGAGGAGGAGGAGCAACACCGGCCATGATTTCACTGGCGCTGCGGCTCAACGCAAAATCCGGGTTAATCGGATCAAAAAAACCATAGCCCAATTCCGCTTCACTGGGAACGGCAAGGACAGGCTCAAAAAAACCATAACCGAGATCGTCTTCGTTCGTATCACGAGGCGGTATAGTAACCAGATTAATTTCTGTAATGACTAAATCTTCGGGATTTAAAATAAACGAACAAATAGCGATAATATCGTCTGAAG
>CAIWPG010000313.1 GCA_903914535.1 uncultured Oxalobacteraceae bacterium | reverse complement strand
GCCATTGGACAGAGATGACATTCATCAGCTGATTACCCGTATGGATGATATTCTGGACTTGCTGGAAGATGCGGCTCAGACGATTTCGCTGTATAACATCAGCCAGGTTACGCCTGAAGCGACACGCCTGGCTGAGTTATGCCTGGCAGGCGCTGAAAAAGTCAGTGCCGCAGTGGCTTTGTTATCCAACATGGATAATGCCTCAAAAATCATGCGCATTTGCGAGGAAATCGATCGTATTGAATCCGATGCCGATCATGTGATGCGTGCAGCTATGTCTAAATTGTTTCGTGATGAGCCGGATGTCCGCACACTGATTAAACTTAAAGCCATTTACGAGATACTCGAGACGGTGACGGATCGGTGCGAAGATGTGGCGAATATCATTGAAGGTATTGTGGTAGAAAACGCATAATCATGCATATACTTCAAATTAGCATTTATGTATTGGTGTTGTTAATTGCCATTGCGTTGCTGTTCGATTTTTTGAATGGTTTTCATGATGCGGCTAACGCGATTGCCACCGTTGTTTCTACCGGGGTGTTAAAACCGCAGACGGCGGTCGCTATGGCGGCCTTCTTTAATGTGGTGGCATTTTTCTTTTTTCCTTCTAAGGTAGCTGCCATGGTGGGTAAAGGGATGATCGACCCTGCCATTATTGACCAGTACGTGATTTTTGGTGCTCTGACGGGAGCGGTGGTGTGGAATTTTATTACCTGGTATTTTGGTATTCCATCCTCATCGTCACATGCACTGATAGGCGGCTTAGTCGGTTCTGCTGTCGCTAAGTCTGGAGTGGCTTCTCTGGTCGCTAAAGGCTTATTGATGACGGTCGCGTTCATTGTCTTGTCGCCCTTACTCGGTTTTATTTTTGGTTCGCTGATGATGTTGCTGGTGTCGTGGATTTTTGTACGCTCCACACCGCGTAAAGTGGATAAATGGTTCCGCCGTTTACAACTGGCTTCAGCATCCATGTATAGCCTGGGCCATGGTGGTAATGATGCGCAAAAGACGATGGGAATTATCTGGATGCTGTTGATTGCGACAGGTTATGCGCATGCGACTGACGCCAATCCGCCAACGTGGGTTGCTATGTCATGCTACACGGCGATTGGTTGCGGCACCTTGTTTGGTGGCTGGCGTATTGTAAAAACTATGGGTCAGCGCATTACTAAGCTTAAACCTGTTGGTGGTTTTTGTGCAGAAACCGGGGGCGCTATTACTTTGTTCGTTGCAACTGCGCTTGGTGTTCCTGTCTCGACCACGCATACCATTACCGGGGCGATTGTTGGTGTCGGTGCTGCGCATCGTTTGTCTGCCGTGCGTTGGGGTGTGGCCAGTAATATTATCTGGGCGTGGATTTTTACGATTCCTGCCTCTGCGTTTGTGTCCGCTGTTGCCTGGTGGGTAGGTAAGCAGATTATGTAGTTTGCTGTAGTGTATTAATGTGATCGGGCTGGCACACGCCGGCCCGGTCAGCAAGATTTGATCCTGATCTGCTTTTTTCGCTTGTCTTACCTGCCGTCTCTTCTCATTCCCCCTCTTTATTTTAATTCCGCTTTATGCCGTTTGCCGGCTGTAAAGCCAGTCTATTGTCCACTCCAGCCATTGTTCTGACCTGCTGTCTCGTTACACAATATTCCTCGTTATAGGGACTGCCGGTTTGCGCAGTTTATCCGATAGCACACCATTAAAAAAATATATTGGAGATAAAATGTTAACTAAATCGGTATTTTCACTGATTGTTATCAGCACGTTCAGTACGGCTGCCTGTGCTCAAAGCACCGTTACTTTGTATGGAACAATTGATGCCAGTATTATGTCGCAAAGTAATACGGGTCCTGCCGGGACAGGCGGGCGTCAGATTGCATTTGTGGATGGATCAGACCATCCCAGTATTTATGGTTTTAAAGGACAGGAAGATCTGGGTGGCGGCATGTCAGCCGGGTTTAAACTGGAGGGTGGTTTTAATAGTGATAATGGTACGCATAACAGCCCCGGTGTTTATCAGAATCAAATTTTTGGCAGAGAAGCGAAAGTGATGCTGAGCTCGGATTGGGGTACCTTGGGTTTTGGCTTGCAGATTGACCCGGGTGCGATTGCTGCTATTTCTACCGAACCGCGTGGTGCGACGTATTCGTTCAGTCATACAGATTATTATATTCTGACGACATTGGGCAATAATACGGCAGGTGGCGGTGCTCTGCAGGGCGGTATTTTTGACGGTAGTGCCGTGACTTATACCTATTCAAAAAATGGTTTGTATGTTGGTCTTGAGTATGGCTTCGGTGGTGTTGCCGGTAGTTCTTCTGCCAATTCAACAGAAGCGCTTGGTGTGTCTTACCACAGTGGTGGTTTGCGTCTTTCTGCCAGCTATTCTGCGGACAATAATGTGAACCCTGCTATCGGTGGAAAATCAAGTCAGATCGGCATGGCCGGGCTTGGTTATGAAGCCGGTGATTTCGCTTTGCGTGCACAATATGGTGAATTTAAAAGTGCAGTGGGTGAATATTTTGTGACTGGTGTTCCGTCGGCTTCCGATATTAAGAGTATGGGTATCGGACTTGACTGGAAATCAGGAGCCGCCAATAAAGTAAATATGGCTTATTACGATGCTAAAGATGTCGCGGCCGGTTTTGGCGGTAAGACTAAAGAAATTTCTGTCATGGATACCTATTCATTTTCAGCATCGTCACAAATTTATGTGCAGGCTGTGAATGTAAATGCCGCTGCTAATGCGGGCTTAAGTGCGGCTATTGGCGGTGCTGCCTATGTGCCTTCCGGGTTGACTGCAAGTGCCGGTGTATCTACGCTGTATCTCGGTGTTGGTATGCAACATTCATTTTAAGACTTCAGTATGAACAGGCGTTTAGGCGTCATTCCATTATTCATTATCGATTAATCTAATCCGGCACCCGTGATTTTACCGGGCTGCCGCAATCGCCTACTTTTGACAGAGAAATTATGTTCAATTCCGAATTGATGAAATTTTCCACGCCCGGAACAGAGACAGATGCGGTATGGCTCTTGTCTGGCATGCCTGATCGTACCGTATCAGTGACAGCGGTGCTTGATGATGCCGTAGAAAAATGGCCTGATCGTCCTGCGTTGACTTTTATGGATAAAACCATCACCTACCGCGAGTTGCAGAAACTGGTGGCATGTGCCGCTGCCGGATTTCAGTCGATTGGTGTTCAGCAAGGAATACATGTCG
>CAIWPG010000312.1 GCA_903914535.1 uncultured Oxalobacteraceae bacterium | reverse complement strand
CATGCATTCCCGCATCCAGCACAAGACAACCCGGCGCGGCAGCATTACCGCTATTCATAAAATCATGCACAGAATCAAACGCCTGCACATGCAGTCCGGCCATATCCAGCAACTGCGATAATGCCTTGCGCAACGTCGGCTGCCCGTCAATTAAAAACACCACGGACTCTCGCCCCCATGCCGCAAGCGGAGCATATCCGGCCAGTTCTGACGTTTCAGGCAAGATGGCGCAAGGCATTACAGATCCTTATCCTGTTTAATTTAATACCAAAGCGGGCAGGGCACCGGCAATATCAGCGGATGAACTGACGTACCTGACCCGAAGAACTTCAACATAGCTAATATTATCAATCGCCTGAATTCCGGCAGCGCTGATCAAAATCAAAAACAACAAAGCCATCCCGGCACGTTGCGAGACAGAGACAGAGTCTGTACCCCCGATGTCAATCACAGCCTGACCGGAAGCAGACAGAGAGACAAAAATTAAAAAAGCAGAGTAAACAGCGAATCAGCCTGCTGACCGTTCACCGGAGTAAGCCGGAGCATAAAGCGGACAATTTAATGAAAATCAAAAATAACGTTTTTATTACTCATCCAAAGGAAAATAACAGGGAAATCTGTACTTGGAGCAATTGAAATATCAATGATTTGTTATACGGTGTAGTTACTGTTCGCGAAAGAAGTTTACATAGCAACAGTGAACTTCACCTGCAGTCGCATCGCTCTTATTTTAGCGATCCACCAAAACGAATTAACAGGAAAATAATTATGAATACTGCCGATACCTATGTTCGCGCGCGCATTGACGCGGATACTAAAAAACGCGCTTCAGATGCACTGGAAGCCATGGGGCTATCCGTCTCAGGAGCAATTCGTCTGCTCATGCTGCGTGTTGCAGATGAACACCGTTTGCCTTTCGATATTAAAGTACCTATCTCCGGTCAGGGCAGACCAATCAGCATTCCTAAAGCAGATAAAGGAAGCGAACCCGGCATCAACATTCAAACCCAAATTCCCGCCATCAGTTCTGACGACAGCATAAGTTACGACTAGTCAGATCAAGCACCGATAACTAACATATCCCCTGCCCTTTTGTGCCAATACAGCCAACATGTATTGGCACAGGCGTTTGCACAAAACACAAGAAATTCTGCTCCGCTACCGCCCGATAAGCCCGCATTATGCTAATTCAACTAAAAATACCAGTGCACTATAGAATTTTATTGTCATTAAGAAATAATAGCCAACAACTTATATTGCCCCAAGTAATTTTTACTACTTTTTTCTATTAAAAGGTAATAAAATGACTAAGCGCCTGCATAACAATGTAAGTGCAGGTAAAAGAGGGGGATTTTGACGGCCTGAAAATAAAAAAAACATAAAGTCCGTTCAGGACGGAATGCTAAGTGTGTTGAGCAGTGGACTTATAAAAAATTGTACCGGCAAACTCCCTGGCACCAGAGAATATTGCCTTCAATAAAAACCTTACATTAACAATTTTGCATAAGCCCTAAAGTACACTAAAACCCATACGCCCCAGGAGATAATGCAAGTGAGTTCGTTGAATCAACCAAAGCAAAGTCCGGCGGAGCTTGCGCGTGAAACTTTTCGTCAATTGGCTAGCTTACGCGTTCAACCGACCCCAGAGGCTTACAGCCGGGTCTACCATGAAATTGCCGGCACGATTCCTGACAATGCACCGTCAGGCATCGCCCGCACCAAAACCGATACAACTGAAACCATTCTGACTGATCTGGCATCCAGTCTGATTCAGGGTCGCAAAGATTATGCAGAAATAGGTAAACGCCTGCAATCCTCAGCCAAAAACCAGGACTGGCAAGAGTATCACGACTATTTAATTTGCTTTATTGATAAAATATTTACACAAGCAATCACCAACGACACCTTAACGGCAACAGTCGCCGCCAATGCAGCTGCTGCTTCGGCTGCAACAAACACATTAACGTCGCTCACCACACCTGACGATGCGCAAGCCGTT
Source organism: uncultured Oxalobacteraceae bacterium (assembly GCA_903914535.1). Lineage (GTDB taxonomy): Bacteria > Pseudomonadota > Gammaproteobacteria > Burkholderiales > Burkholderiaceae_D > Solimicrobium. Next base: position 1,774 of record CAIWPG010000312.1, on the reverse strand, counting down.
TTATTCAAAGACTTATTGACGCGCACACTCACACTGGCGTTACCGAATTTATTATCAGCAACGCCGGAACTGGCCAGTGAAGCAGAAGAACTGGCCGGTGCACTCCAGCAAACCAGTAACGAACATGCTATTCTGAAACTGGCGGCCAGACTCAAAAATCTTTGTTTTAAAATTGAAAATTTACCGACTACAGCTCCGGCCGGTCCGGTCGTCGCCGCCCTCCCGGAAAACCCATCTGTTCCGGTAGTGAACCCCATGGTAGAGATGCTCAGTAATTTACTGTCTCTCACTCTGAGCATGGCCGTCAGCAGTTTGTTGAAAAACAACCCTGAATTAGCACAAGCCTCTGATCAGCTATCCGAAGAAATCAAATTCATTGAGTCGAAATTTGCACTGCAAGGTATTGAATCGCGCCTTAAATCGCTGGTTTTTCAAATTACACTAAATGCGGACGACAGTAATGAGCAATTACACTTATTGCTATCGCTGTTCAACTTGCTGCTTGAAAACGTCAGCAATTTACTTGAAGACGACAATTGGTTGCGCGGCCAGGTTCTGGTCATCAAACAATTGATTGCAGGTCACATTGACCACCGCTCCTTAATTGAAGCAACCCGGAGCTTAAAAGAAGTCATTTATAAACAAGGTGAGCTCAAGGACTGTATTGCCCAAAACCGGGTTTCCCTGAAACACATGATGGATTTGTTTGTCGAACGGCTGAGCCTGTTCGCCGACACCACAGGCAACTACCACAAAAAAATCTCCGCTTACTCCAATCAAATCAGCCAGATCAGCGGCGCGACAGAAGTTAATCTGGTGCTCGAAAGCGTATTAGCCGATACAAAAAATATGCAGCAAGAAACTAAAAAATCGCATATTTTGATGATTTCCGCACAAAAAGAAGTCAGGGACGCTGAAGCACGCATTAATGAACTGGAACAAAAAATAGCCGAAATGAGTGAACAGGTTCACAAAGATCAGCTCACCGGCAGTTTAAACCGGCGCGGACTGGATGAGGTATTTGAACGCGAAGCCGCCCGTGCGGACCGTCGTGGCACGCCCTTATGCGTCGGACTATTAGATTTAGATAATTTCAAACGGATTAATGATGCGCATGGTCATGCAACAGGTGATGAAGCGCTGATGCATCTGGTCAAGGTAGTAAAAAACACCCTGCGCTCCATTGATGCAATTGCCCGCTACGGCGGTGAAGAATTCATCATCATTATGCCGGAAACCACCCTGCGCGATGCGGCAGACACTATGGTTCGGGTACAGCGTGAATTAACCAAGCATTTCTTTATGGTCAGGGATCACAGGCTGCTAATCACTTTTAGCGCCGGTGTGACGGTTCGCAGCCCTTTTGAAATGCAAGACTCGGTCATTAAACGGGCTGATAAAGCTATGTATGCAGCCAAAAAAGCCGGTAAAAATCAAGTCGTCATAGCAGAAGCCAACGATGAAACCATCGCTCCTCCTGCCGCAGCCAAAAAACAGCAACTGCTAAACCCTACAAGCCCCTGAGTGAACTCAGCCGACATTACAGATCACTGGATATTTTATGCTACCGGGAATAGATAATTCAATCCGGCCCATGGCCTCAGCGACGGCCCCGGTTCCCGTCACATCAGGGTCGCAACCACAGCAGGAATTACAGGGCTTACAATTAAATTCCACCCAGGTTGTAGTAGGAAAACAATTCCAGGGCGAAGTGATGGCGCGTCTGGAAGATGGGAGCTATATTGTCAATATCGCCGACACAGCAGCCCGTATG
>CAIWPG010000311.1 GCA_903914535.1 uncultured Oxalobacteraceae bacterium | reverse complement strand
AGGTCGGCAATCAGATCCGGGATGGCCAGGGCAAAGGAAGGGAAATGCATAGCCAGTTGTTCCAGAGTCAGTCCGCCTGTTTGTAATGCTTCCAGGACGGGCTGAATATCGTTTTGAACCGGGCTGGTCATAATATAGCCCTGATCCCGGTATGCGATACTGACATCGGTACCAAAGGCGGATATGCCCACATTGGGACGAATTTTTGGTTTGTAAAATAAATAGCCCATTGGTCGTAGTGGTTATCCGGTTCAGACCGGGTGCCTGACTAGAGAGAGTCAGGCGATAAATCGATTGGTGAGTGTTGGCTCACAGTAAGGTTAGCTGACCATTTTTCTGAATACAGGGTTACTCGCTGTTGAATAATAACGCCAGGATGCCGCATGAAAGTCATCGTATAGTTCAATAAATAAGCGGGTATTTTTTCGTAATTGCTTAAAGTCATGCATGGAAACAGGTGGTAACTCACGAAATAGCTGTCGTGTAAAGTGACCGTATTCGCCCTGATTCGATAATCTGGTATGTGTAATCAGCGGTGCGATTGCACGGTGGTTGATCCCTGCCTCCAGGGGCATGGTATTAATGTAATTGTATATCCTGGCATCGCGCCGTTCCAGCACACCGGGTATGGTAAAGAAAAAAATCGGATCGGTGGCAGCCCAATGGGATAAGCCGTGGCACAGGCCTATAGTTTGAGGAAGCGGATGTGCTGCCAATAGTTGTTCCCGCGTGATGCCGATTTCTTCTAAACCCGACAAAATAGTTTCATCGCGCCCATAGTTTTCAGAATAAAACTGATCTAGCAATAAGCGCGCCTGATCTGAGCCGGGATAACGTAATGCCGGGGTATCGAACCAGCGTTGTCGCGATAGAAAATGATAATTTTCAATTGCCATTCCATATAAAATACGCGGATCAATATTGTATTGCGCCCTACAGGCAAACCAGAATGGATTGTCGTATTCGGCTATGGTTAATAATTCTGACTGTAAATCTTCTATGTTCATCAGGCACTCAAGCCCGCCTATGCATTCATTGTTGTGGTCATTGAAATACATCGGATCAACTTGTCGCTCTGTCCGCGGCTCTCGTGAAGCGCTTCGGTGGTGCGCTGGCGGGGAGGAGCTGCCGCGTCGTCCGCCGGGACGGTCGGGGCAGAAGGGGTCAACAGATATGTCCGCACTCATGGCGGCTGCCAACATCTTGAATTGAATAGTATTTTTTGCTCTGATACGGCAGATTGCCCGTCTGACTGATGCATCACCGACTCCTTGTATCAAGGTTAACAATGTTCAATATTCGGGATGTTAGCATAGCATTTAAGCAAAAACAATGCGTGTTTTGGGTGAGGCAGTCTGGACTAAAGGGCATAAAAAAACCCCCGCTTTTAAAAAAAACGGGGGTTTTTGATCAGGCTCCGCTACCCGTAAACCTCACTGGCAGCGATGTGTTGCGTTTAAAATCAAGCGGCTAAATTAAGCAGTGAATTAAGCAGCAAGCAATTGACGCAATACGAATGGCAAAATACCGCCATGTTTGTAGTAGTCAACTTCAATTGGTGTATCAATGCGCAGCAACAAAGTAACTTGCTGATCTGGCTGACCATCGCGATGGATAACCAAAGTCACGTTTTGTTGTGGTTTGATTTCGCCATCCAAACCAATCAGGTCATAGACTTCGGTACCGGTAATGCCTAAAGATTCGGCAGTGTCGTTACCAATGAATTGCAAAGGCACTACGCCCATGCCGACCAGGTTGGAGCGGTGGATACGTTCGAATGAACGAACGATAACTGCTTTTACGCCCAACAATTGTGTACCTTTAGCTGCCCAGTCACGGGATGAGCCTGTACCGTATTCTTCACCGCCAAATACCATTGTCGGCACGCCTGCTGCAACGTATTTCATTGCTGCATCGTAGATTGCCAATTGTTCGCCGCTTGGCTGGTGAATAGTGATACCGCCTTCAACCTGACCGCCATCTGCTTTCAACGGGATCATTTTGTTTTTGATACGCACGTTAGCAAAGGTACCGCGCATCATGATTTCATGGTTACCACGACGTGAGCCGTAGGAGTTGAAATCTGCTTT
>CAIWPG010000310.1 GCA_903914535.1 uncultured Oxalobacteraceae bacterium | reverse complement strand
TTAATCGCTTGTGCCGAGATACAAGAAAAAGAACAGCTGTTATCTGCGGCTGGTTTCAGCATGAAATACGCAGATACCCCAGAGAAGCTTGAGCATTTGAAACAACAGGAACAGCACAAAATTATTCCTTATATCAAAGGTGGAAAAAGCTATTTCGTTTATGCGGATAGCATTAACTGTCAGTGTATGTATGTGGGTGATGATACGGCTTTTCAGCAATTTAATAGCTTGCAGGTACAGCATGATATTGCCAACCAGCAACGCATAACCGCCGAGATGAATCAGGAATGGGAAATGAATGGCGGCCGCTGGGGGCAACCCTGGGGGAACGGCCCTTGGAATGGCTATGGCGGCAATTTTTATTGACAGGACTACTGCCCTGGCTCAAACAGACTCACCAGCTGCCTGAGGTATCAACACTTTTCCAGAAAATCGGCTAACAGAGAGGATAGTCAGCATTACGTGTGATAACGAACTGAATCTATTCTGGGTTCAATTGTCGGGTAAGAAAAAGGCATTACTGCCTTTTTCTCCCCTAAGAACCGTACTTGAAAGTTTGTCGGGTAGACGTGGCATCTCAAATCGATCATTCGTACGACAATAGAGAGCCGGTGAGCCGAGTCGTCCAATCGGTGCAAAGTTGATGATGTATAACCCAGGTCCCAGCAAATCATTGGCGACATGAAACGCTTTGCGAAGCTTATTTGGAATCGGTTCCCGCACCGATAGGCGGGTCACTTTTCTTTGTTTGGGCTCGGCAATTGCTCCTGCATTGCCCTACCATCGGCATCCATGCCTTGAAAGAAAAGTAACCAAAAGAAAGCCCACCCGGATGTCGCTTTGATCCTGCGCGCAGTCGTTTTCGTCGGGGGTTGCCAGAAGGGGCTTATGCCCCTCTGGCAACCCCCGACGAAAACGCCAGTGCTCTGCGCGGCAAAGCGGGAGAAAATCAAAACCACGCCTGCGGCGTCTTTTTCGCTTCGCGGCATAGAGGCTAAATTATTGTGTTCGAAATTACCTATTTATGACCAGGTCAGAATTTCTGGCGAATTGCGCGCAACGACAGGTGTTACGCCAGCGGGTGTGCCGACAATAATAGGTGCGATTACGGTCATCTCCGCTGTAATGTCCAGTTCTTTTTTCCATTTGGGTGTATTGAGCGCCGTTACTGCTAATCCAATGACACAGCTGCCAAGGCCGTAGCCGTATGCCGTCAGCATCAGATTTTGTGCGGCCAGCCAGCAGTCCGCACTGACAAACACCCCCATGGGTTTTCCACAAATGACAATCAGGGTTGTGGCATTATAAAAAGCATTAAAATCCGGTGTCGTGAAATGCTCGCTGCCATGCATTGCAGCATGCGGATTAATAGGATCATCGCCACTGGCAAGCATCGCTTTGATGTCATCGGACAAACGATTCAACAGGCTTTTATTTTGAATGACAGCAAACGCCCATGCTTCTTCATGCATGGCGGTGGGGGCATGCACAGCAGCATCAAGTAGTAAATGAATTGTGGCCTCATCAACTTTTTTACTGGTGTAATCACGTACCGAGCGGCGTGAACTAATGGCCTCGTTGATATTCATGTGCTTATTCCTTTCTTTAACTATACTGACGAACCGGGTGTCAGAAGGTTTTGCGTTTTCTGTTGAATCAGCATAACTTTGACTAAGGAGTAGGTCTGTGCGCCAGCTAACAATAGGTGAAAGCGCATGTGAATTTTTCGTTAGGTACTACTTACTATCCCGCTAAGTAAGTTCCGATATATTTATAGCCGTGATTACCTTGCATAGCCTAGTGTAAGTGGATTTTACTGACACATCAGGCGATATTAGCTAAGAGTCTGCCTGCACCGGCAGTGATGCCCATGGCTAGTGCACCCCAAAAAATTACTCTGCTGGAACCAGTAAGTATGTTGGCATTGCCTATTTGCGCCGCAACAGCTCCTAGTATGCCCAGGAATATAAGTGTTGATCCTGTTAACCATGGCAGTAAGAAAGCTGCTGGTACATAGTAAGTCACTATAAGCGGTAAGGCTGCACCGCAGGCAAAACTGGCGGCGGAAGCCAGAGCGGCTTGAAGTGGACGGGCTTTCAAGGTTGTTGAGATGCCGAGTTCATCTCTGGCATGTGCGCCCAACGCATCTCGATTCATCAGTTGTCTGGCTACCTGGGTGGCTAATTTTCGGGTGATGCCGCGTTTTACGTAGATGTTAATCAACTCAGCCAGCTCTAAAGTGGGATTAGTCTGTAGTTCAATACGTTCTTTGAGCAAATCAGCTCTTTCGATATCGGCTTGCGAAGACACTGAGACATATTCACCGGCGGCCATGGACATAGCTCCTGCTGCTAAACTTGCCATGCCGGTCATAAGAATATGTGCTTGACCGGCCGCTGAAATGCCGACCAACAGACTCGCGGGCGAATTCACGCCGTCGTTGGCACCCAGCACTACTGCGCGTAGCCAGCCGCTACGGTTTATGCGGTGATCTTCTGGTTTACGGGGCTTTGTCGTCATGTTGCCGAGCTTGCTGAAGATCCGGTTTATTTTGTGTAACAGAGGCTGTATCTTCTGTGTTCCATCCTCCACCAAGGGCAATAAAAAGCGCTAGGGTATCCTGTAAACGCTGCGCAGAAATTTGCAGATAGGCGATTTTGGCTTGTTGATATTGGCTATTCACAGTAAGTACTTGCAAATAATTCACCAGTCCGGCCTGATAATTGACGTTGATTAGTCCTAAGGATTCGTTACTGGCATGTAGGGATTCCGATTGTGCGATTTGAGTTTCGGCGTCATGCTCCATGGCTTTGAGGCAATCGGCAACTTGTTGAAAGGCGCTGATGACAGTCTGACGGTAATTGGCCAGGGAGTGTTCGTAAGTTTCAATGGCAGCTTTGCGGTTAAACCAGATGGTGCCGCCGTGAAATAGGGGCTGGGCAAAATTCCCGGCCATAGCCCAGATATTGCCGTGACTAATGAACAGATCCGCCAAAGAGGTATTGTTATACCCGTAAGATGCACTAAGGCTGATCGTTGGAAACAATGAGGCGGTCGCTACGCCGATTTTAGCGCTATCGCTGTGCAATTGCGCTTCGGCAGACAGTATGTCCGGACGCTGGTGGGCCAGTTCGGAAGGTAATGTAACCGGAATATCGGCAGGTAATGTCAGTTCGTCCAGTTTTACTTCGACCGGATGCCATTCCGCTGGCACCAGACCTGCCAGGCTGGCTTGTAAGTGTTCGGTTTGTATGAGTTTTTGTTTCAGTGGTGGCAAACTTGCTGCTAAGGACGATAACTGGCTGCGCAGGCTCAATACGTTGAGATAAGGTACAGCCCCGGCTTCTACCTGGGTGACAGTGATCTGAATTTGCTTGTTCAATATGTCGATCAGCTGCTGTGTTGCGTCAATTTCTGCACGGTAAGCTGCACCTGCAATGACGGTGTTAATAACGTTACCCGTTAAGGTGAGATAAGTGGCAAGCGCTGTAAAGTGCTGCAATTCCTTCTGGGCTTCCAGGCTTTCTATACCGCGGCGTTCACCTCCGAACACATCCAGCGTATAGCTGACCGTTGAGC
>CAIWPG010000309.1 GCA_903914535.1 uncultured Oxalobacteraceae bacterium | reverse complement strand
TAATCCGAATTCTTTTGCTATCGTTGCTGGCATTTAGTAGCCATATTTATGCGGCTGATGTAAAAGACCGTGATGCTTCTAGGGCAGATGTTCATAATGATGGCGGCGCTAATGTTAATGATGTAGCTACAGATACACCAAAGCATCAGAAGCCAGAACCAGCTCGAAATTCTGGCATTCAACAATGTAAGGGGGAGTTTGCCCTATGTGCCTCATCTACCTGTAAACCCACAGGCAGAATGATTAAAGTCAATATCGCTGATGGTAAATCCACAAAAGAGTATCCAGAAGTTATTTGCAAGTGCCCAATCATTACCGCAGAAATTGCTAATGCTAATGGTGCAGATCTTTCTGGTATCGCTGGAGTAAATCAAGGAAATATGAAGGGCTCTTGTGCGGTACCAAGCCCTGACAAAATTTGGTCTCTCTTTGCTCCTCTAACAAACTACCCACAAGAAAGTGCAACTCCACCTTTTGTTAAAGGAGACAGTCAGAATACATTTAAACAGGCCGTCTGTTCTTCCGGTGTTGGTTCTAATTGCTGGAGCTTCTTGTGTACTCGTGATAAAGCGTTAACCAATGGAACAAGAACAGCTACTTGCGCATGCCCTGCAGGGGAAAATCCTTTTGGCGCGCCTACACAAAATAGCCAATTTTTGATTGGTGCTGGCTCACAATATACAGCCGCGCAAGGTGGTCAGCAGGCTGCATGCTCTCAATATCCTGTGAGCGTTCCAAACATCGCTGATTACAAGTAGGTTTAGGTATTAACTTGTTTTGATGTATCAGCGTTGAAGGGAAGTGCCGTTTGCTAGTTTATGTAAAAAACCTCGCTTAAGCGTGAGGTTTTTTGCTCTAAAATGGGCATCATTATTCAAATTAAAAAATACGGAGACCAGTTAATGAATGCAAAAAAAATCTTTAAAAATCCGAAAATAGCGGTTATCGCTGGTGATGGTATCGGCAAGGAAGTGATGCCTGAGGGCGTTCGCGCTCTTGAGGCGGCTAATCGCAAGTTTAATATTGGCATGCAATTTGACCACTTTGATTTTGCAAGTTGTGATTACTATCTCAAGCACGGCAAGATGATGCCGGATGATTGGTTCGATACCCTAATGAAATACGACGCCATCTTCTTTGGCGCCGTAGGTATGCCAGATATTCTTCCTGACCACGTGTCTTTGTGGGGAAGCTTAATTCAATTCCGCCGTGGTTTTGATCAGTATGTGAATTTACGTCCTGTTCGCCTTTTGCCTGGTGTTCCTTGTCCATTGGCGAATCGCAAGCCTGGCGATATTGATTTCTTCGTGGTTCGTGAAAATACTGAAGGTGAGTATTCCAGTGTTGGTGGAAAAATGTTCCCCGATACCGATCGTGAATTCGTCATACAAGAATCCATCTTTACAAGACAGGGCGTTGATCGCATCCTGAAATACGCTTTCGACCTTGCTCAAAGCAGGCCTAAGAAGCATTTGACTTCAGCCACCAAGTCTAACGGTATTGCAATCACCATGCCTTATTGGGATGAGCGTGTAGAAGCCATGTCAAAGAATTTTTCCGATGTGCGTACTGATAAATACCATATTGATATTCTGGCCGCGCACTTTGTAATGAATCC
>CAIWPG010000308.1 GCA_903914535.1 uncultured Oxalobacteraceae bacterium | reverse complement strand
CTGGCAGTTAGTGCGTCCGGGCAAAGGTTGAGTTATATTGGCCGTGCGACCGATAACCATGTGCCTTGCACCTTTATAATAAGCATTCAACCGGGCCGAAACATCTTTTTCGACACAGTTCATATCCATTGGCGGCATAAAATTACCATCAGGTAAAATATCCAGTCCGTCGCGGTTGCCAGATATACCTGCAAATCCTTCAACATAACTATACCATGGCTCCAGGTCTTTATACCTGATAGGCCAGTCGACGCCAATGCCATCCTTTAAATTTGCTTCAAAATCCGATTCCGCCCAGCGGTAGCTTTGTCTGCCCCACATCAGCGAACGGCCACCAACATGAGACCCTCGAAACCAGTAAATCCCGTAATACACCTTCCGCCATGTGGCCTTGCAGTAAATTGCCAAGTCCGTCCATGCTGTCTTTAATGGTATCCATAGGCCAGGCAGCCCATGAAAATACGGCCTGGAATATCAGGAACATCAGGGCCAGAAATAAGGCGGTACCAAACAAAGGGTGCAGCGCTATCCGGTCTATTCGCTCGTTCCAGGGTGAGTGTGGCGCGTGATGCTGAACACATGTTTTTAAAATGGCATTAACCTGACTCTGTAATTCAGGGGCAGACTGCGTGGAAAGTGTTACCGGTGTTTTTTTACTTGCGGCCAGTGACAGATTTTCTAAGGCAGTCAGCAGATTTTCTTCGCCTTGCGGACGCACAGCGATGGTCTCTACTACCGGCATGCCCAGAGCTGCCGAGAGTGCCGGTAAGTCGATATGAATCTGACGACGGCTGGCCACATCCATCATATTCACAGCCAGTACCAGCGGTAAATTCAGTTGTTTCAGCTCCAGTGCAATACGCAAGCCGCGACGCAGATTGGTGGCATCGACTACGCAAACGATGGCATCCGGAATGGCTTCGGAGCGATGTTGCCCGGTAATGACAGCCTGGGTGATTTGTTCGTCAGGCGTGCTGGCATTCAGGCTGTAGGTACCGGGGAGGTCAAGGATTTGCCAGGTACGGCCGGAAGAAGACAGGTAGCGGCCAATTTTACGTTCTACCGTGACACCGGCAAAATTAGCTACTTTTTGGCGCGCACCCGTCAAACGATTAAACAGGGCAGTTTTACCGCAATTGGGGTTGCCTACCAGGGCAACTAAGGGGGAAAAAGTCGATGCTGTATTCATTAATTAATCGTGGTGGGGCAAGACAGAAATCAGGGCGGCTTCAAAACGACGTAAAGCGAAAGTGGATTGGCCGATGCGCACGGCAATTGGCTCACCGCCAAAAAACCCTTTGTGTAATACTTGTAGCGATTCACCGGGAATAAAGCCAATTTCCATCAGGCGGCGCGCTAAATGCGGGTCGAAATGTAGTACGGCATTGGCTAATTGACTTACATTTCCGACAAGACCCCGGTCACCAACGCGTAACTGGTCCAGGGAGCGGGATGCAGGCTTTTGATGGTTATTGGCCATAATGGTGCTAACTCCGTTGTTTAACGACGATGAACTTATTTTAAATGATAATGAGAATAAATACCATTTGGATTTTAATGATAATGCTTTTTAGACTAGAATGTTTTCTTGTAAGTAATTTTAAAAAATGAAAACATGATATATATCAAATTCTATTAGGAAATTCATATTGGTAGTAATCTTTTTGCAAAGAATATTCCTGCATATCGGAGCGTCAGAGAAGCTGCCGGTAACGGAAAGATACTATTGGTTTGTCGTTGTTTGTGTCGCTGCTCCTGCCTTTGTTTGTGTGCCTTGCGTGTAGGCCGGGGAAATCTGAGGTAAAGTAGCACGGAAGTAAACGTGAGCGCGGATGGTTTCCTGCATTTGCCAGCCGGTCAATTTAACCTATCAATACTATTTAATGACAATTCATCGTTGCGGCTGGGCTAATCCTGCTAATCCCCGTTATCTGTCCTACCATGATCATGAGTGGGGCGTGCCCTGTCATAATGAAAATACGTTGTTTGAGATGTTGAATCTGGAGGGCGCGCAGGCCGGGCTGAGCTGGGAGATGATATTAAATAAACGTGATTCGTATCGTATTGCCTTT
>CAIWPG010000307.1 GCA_903914535.1 uncultured Oxalobacteraceae bacterium | reverse complement strand
CCAATGCGGCGGCTGTGCCGTAAATAAAAAAATCGTAATACTCCACTGCACTACCTATCCAGCTGGCTAAAGCTGCCTTACGTGGTGTGCGGGTAATAGCCGTATGCGCAGAACTGGCCGCGCCGGATGATGCAGATATTTCCTGCGCAATTGCTGATGTAGACATGTCAACCTCTCAGACCTCAATATAGCTATCTCAATGTAGCTCTTTTAGTGATGCTGTTCCTGCCCCGAAAAGTCAAACTTTCAAGGACAGGAATACGCATCTCCCTGCCAAACAATGCGCTTAGAAGCGATGTACTATACCAAACTGTAAACCGGTCAGACTTTGGCCATTGACCGCAGAACCAGCAAGATTGGCTGCTATAGAACCTGAACCGCTAAACCGGAAACCACCATTAGCTTCATTTTTCAGGTAATTAACGAAACCATATAACATGGTTCGTTTAGATAAGTCATAAAATCCACCCACGTTACCACCGCTGGCACCGGCATTGCCGCCGCTGGTATCTTTAATTACACCATACAAGGTACCGACTTTAAATCGCTCATTAATATGATAGTCAGCCGATATCTGGTAAATATTAAAAAACCGTTCAGCATTGATATCTGTGCCAGGGAAGAAATTATTTACAATACTGACATTACTTAAAATCGCCGCAGCCGTGTTTCCGTTAGCGCTGGAAGTAATGTTATTACTGCGAACATAAGCGGTGTAAATACTGCCTGCCCCATAGTTGTAATCGGCATACAAATTCTGATACTGAATTTTTTCATTCACAGTCACTGCATTGCCCGACGGGGATGCTTCCAGCCCCATGTACCCAACCCGGAAAGGACCATTCTGATAATCAAGCGCCTGTTGAATAACCGGTTTATTTTGCGTTGCTGAAGTCGCATTAGTCATCGCATAATGTAATTCCAGTTTAAAACCAGCCATGCGTTCAGATAAAAACGAAATATCGTTATCAAAGCGTGATGGCACCCCAAAGGTATTGATGACAGAGCCCATGGTAGTGCGCTCTGTAAAATCAATTGCGGCACCGTTAAAAAATATCGTGGTATTTTGACGGCCAAAACGGAATTCACCCACCGGCGTTTTCATACCAACCCAAGCCTGACGATCAAACAAGCGGGAGCTATCCGCTGCGGAACCATTCACACCAGACAAACCTTGCTCCAGGTCGAACGTCGTTTTATAACCGCCGCCTAAATCTTCCAGACCACGGAAACCGAGGCGACTACGCAAAAATGCACCGTCATCCAGACCAATTACGCTGCTGCCATTGCTACTTTTAATGTAGCCCATATATTCGTCAAGATCACCATAAATAGTGACGCTGGATTGCGCTGCCGCCGTACCGGCTGCCGTAGTTGTTTGCGCCCAGCCTGGTGCGCTCACTGCATAAGCTGCCAATATGCCGGCTACGAGTAATTTTTGTTTCATACTATCTCCATTTAGTTTTTTTACATCATTAAATAGCACATAACGGATTACATGCCATGCTTCAGACATTCCAGCCCAAATAAGGGTGTATTTAGTACCCCTGCCCTGACCCTTACTGCTTACGTTTCGGCTTATACCCACAGTAAAATTTTTGAATAAAAATAAATTCAGCGCTTTGCCAGCGCGGCAATGGCCAGCGCATAACCGGCAACACCAAACCCGAACATCACACCATTAGCGACAGGGGAAACAAATGAATGCTGCCTGAATGGTTCACGGGCATGCACATTCGAAATATGTAATTCAATCAAATAGACCGATGCAGCTTTGATTGCATCATGTAATGCGACGGAGGTATGGGTGTACGCCGCAGCGTTCAAAATAACGCCGGCCAGTACACCCTGCGCTTGCAAATCAGCGGCCTGATGTATCCAGTCGATCAACATACCTTCTGAATTTGTCTGACGAAAATCAAGAGCGTAACCATGTTCACTACATGTACGCAAACACAGGGCTTCAACGTCGGCCAGGGTTTGACTGCCGTACACTGCCGGCTCACGACGGCCAAGAAAATTAAGATTGGGGCCGTTCAATATCAGGACGGATTTCGGACTTTTGTGCATTACTGTCTCCTGGTTATTCTGTATTTTTTATTTTTTTATTTTTTATTTTTTTAACCGGGATAAACACCCGATTTTTCATACTGTGCAGCTACGCCATCATCGGATGCCCGGCCGCAGCCTGTCTGACTGGCAAACTGCGCCGCAATACCTGGTCGGTCACCCATTTAGCAGAACGCAGCGCACGCTGTGCCACAATAGCGGGGGCTAACTGGAGATAATCATCATTGAAAACCTCAAAACTATAATCACCGCGATACCCGCTGCGATCGAGCCGGCGCAGCAACTCACACAATTCTTGCGAATGTGCCCCCTCCCCCGGAAACACACGTAAATGACGCGCTGTTTCCAGTCGTTCTTCCGGGCTGCAAATATCCCTCCACATAAAATCGGACAACTGCACCATCGCAATTTTCTCACTCGGGATATCATCAATCCCATCCAGTTCAGCCCGGTTCGCCAGCATATGGAAGGAATCAATCACCACACCCAGATTGGCATGATCAGCCAGTTCCACTACGGCCCAGGATTGCATATATTGATTAATGTGCCGCCCCCAGGACAATGCCTCATAGCCTACCCGCACACCCAGAGGTACTGCCAGCGTCGCCAGCTTGGAAAGATGACGGGCAATCAGACTCATATCACCACTGGCATGACTGGATGTAGTGGAACACACCATTAACACCGGAGCACCAACCGACTGACAGACACGCAGCATATTTTTGGCTATATCCAGTTTGTACTCATGCAATTCACCGGATAAACCTTCAAAATCGCGCATCACCTGGATTCCCGTTACGCGAATTCCAGATTCCCGCACCAGACGAATAGCATCATCAATGCCGCCGGCATGATTCACCAGGTCTTTAGCCCACAACATAATTTGCAAAAAACCAGCATCTTTAGATGCCTGTAACTTCATCTGCAGCGTACCCGCCAACGTGATACTGTCCATGCCGAAGTTACTCAGATTCATAACACCCCCAGATCACGAAACATCTCTGACGACACACCGGGAAAACCAAACAATTCCAGATAAAGCGGCGCTTGCTCAATCAGCATTTCCTTACCCTTTTGTATCCGGCAACCAACCAAACCGTGATTGCAGGGATGGGAGAGCTACACCTGGAAATTCTGGTT
>CAIWPG010000306.1 GCA_903914535.1 uncultured Oxalobacteraceae bacterium | reverse complement strand
TTATATCGAATATTTCATTTAATTAAATTAATTTGCTTGAATTAATTTAATTAAGTGAAATTCATCAAATTAGCGATATACGGCTATTTGACAATAAAATGGAATTCCAAGATCGCCCTTTACTGTGCTGACCGTTATATTTTTCAACAAAAATGCACGAAGACCATGACACATAATCTCTATGTGAATAGTAATAAAAAACAAAAATAATGAATATATTAGAAAAATAAAATAGAAATACACTATCGTAATCATGCAATACAACAAAAAAGAAAGTGATTCGCAAAAAATAACAAAAAAAATAATATGCGCCCGTGTCACAGCAAGAAAGTTGGCTCTTGTGCCAATCAAGATTGCCACGATATAATCAAATGCGACAAATAATTACATAATTCATTCAAAAAAGATTCAGATCGCTGTTTTGGCGATAAAAAAGCACAATGAAACAGGTTCACACCCCATGGCAACACTCCTGCATCGCTTGCTGCCCTGAAATACTGGGTTTCAAACCACAGTCGTTTTTTTGATGAACTGTTACAACAGGGCTCAAAAAGGAAAAAAATGGCAACAACAGACGTATGTACAACACAAAAAGCGGCGGGAATACTCGGCATTTCTGTGACGTTGGTGCAGCAATTGGTAGAGGCAGGTGCAATCGAAGCATGGAAAACTCTCGGTGGTCACCGGCGTATTCCTATGGCAGCAGTACTCGCCTACAAAGAATCTCAGGCTGCAGTACCAAAAATACCGGGGACGACTGTTAGTACACACAAAGTGTGTGCATCACACACCGGCGACGGCGGTACAGTATCCATTCTTATTGTCGAAGATAATAAAATGCAGCGCGAAATCTATGACAGGCAAATGTCCTCATGGAATTTACCGATGCAGCTGACATTCTGTGAAAATGGTTATCAGGCACTCATTGAGATCGCCACGCATAAACCGGATGTGTTATTAGCCGACATCGTAATGGAGGGTATAGATGGCTATGAAATTATTAAAACGGTTCTGACTTATCCTGATCTGTCTGATACGAATATCGCCATATTATCCAGTCTGTCGCTGGATGAACTTGCTGCGCGCGGCGGAATATCACCGGGAGTTGTTTTCTTCAGAAAACCGATTAACTACGATGAACTGCGCGGTTATTTGCGAGCTTGCATCGCACAAAAGGTACGCAATTACCGTGAAATAACTGCCGGCTGATTCTATTTTTGCAGGGTACTGCTAGCATGCATCAACCACTATATACGTGTATTGATCCTCTGGTGCTTTATGATGAAGCAGGTAGGGATCTGGCTTTTTTCGTCTCTTTGTCACGCACTTTTCTGGATATTGCCCCTCCCATGTTTGATCGCCTGGAACGAGCAATCCTGGCCGATGCCCGCGTAACGGTGATACATGAAAGCCATTCACTGAGAGGAAGTGCCGCATTAGTCGGAGCACGGCAGCTAAGCAACCTGCTTCAGGAAATGGAACAACTGGCACGTCAGAATAGCGAAACATCCTTCATCTCACATCTGCCTGAACTTACCCGCCTGTTTACATTGGTGCTCCGTGAAGTACAACTGAGCATCACCCATTTTCGCGGTACGCCAACAGCATAAAACAAAGTGATTCCCTACTCTGGAAGCACTGTTAATTAGTTTATTTATACAACTAATATAATTTTATCTTGTCTAAAGAGGGCTTTATACGCCTGTCCCCCCCTGAAGAATAAGACTTGCGTCTAATTTCATGTCAAGTTGACAGCAACGCCACCGGAGTCACTTTGCCGGAGTCAGGGTAAAAATCTTAATTATGGAAAAGTCCCACTATAGGAGGCTGCTAATCATGAAATTTTTCCATGTCGTCACTCCATCCCTTTTTTCTGCCACATTTTTTTTATTTTCACTCCTGCTATGCGAAGCAGCACAGGCATCACCAGTGACGGTGCTGAACAACAACGTGGCAATCAATGATATTTCTCTTGAAGTTGGTAAATCAGCACACTTTAAATTTGAAGTTCCTATCGGTTTAACGCATTCGTCTTTCCGTTCATTCGCAACCAGAAACAATACCAGCTTAACCTTCCACTTATCCGGCGGTACCGGTGATGGTGATATTTACGTCAGACTGGGGGGAAGTCCAGACACATTAAATTACCTTCAACGCTCCATCGGAGATGGAAACACAGAAATCATCACCATTACAGCACCACATCCGGGAACCTACTACCTCACACTGAAGGCTGTTCAATCAGTACAACATGCCAGCCTGATTGCCAATTACCAGGTAACACTGAATAGCAGTACACAACTTGTCCCTCACGTTCCTGTTTTTAATACTCACCTGCCAACCGGACAATTGACTACCTATACCATAACAGTGCCGCCAGACAAAAAACGCCTGACATTCCGGCTTTTTGGCGGAACCGGAGACGGAGATCTTTTTGTTAAATTTGCCAGCAAACCTACTATTTATTCATTCGATGCGATTTCCAATGGCTACACGAATGCAGAACGGATCACATTCGTCTTCCCCAAAGCAGGTACTTACTATGTCGTTCTGGGTGCATTTCAGGAAGTCCGTAATGCCCTTCTGATCGCCAGTTACGACTAAGGCAAGTTTATACGACCCGGAGATGTATCAATACAAATACACTCTTGGTCTGTTTTTTTGCTACAAAATACGTAATTATTACAATGAATTTCCGTGATGAAATAGCTAAAAAAAATGAAATTAATCACGTAATCCTTTGCCGAACCACTTGCCAGATCAACAAAAGTGAGTTCACTCTATACCAGGATATGCCGCTACATCACTGTTTCAGTCTGCTTTTCTTTATTCTCTTACTCAACCCGTGTATTGCTTTAGCACGCCCGGATGACACGTGGGTAAATACACATACGCTGGCCTCGCAAAATAAACACGCGCAGCATATAGGCCGCTTGCAACTGAATAATTCCATACGCATCATTGTCGCTTTGAAACTACGTCAGCAATCCAAACTGGATGCACGTATTCGTCAGGAAGGTACGGGGAATCTGACGCAGGCATTAAGCAGACAAGAGTTCATGTTTCACCACGCACCTGCAGAGGAACAAATCAGGGAGGTGGCGTTTTACCTGCTTGATCATGGTTTTCTCAGTATCTCGGTAGCCGATAATCGCATGCTGATCTCGGCCACCGGCACAACAGCGGCTATTGAAAAAGCATTTAATACCGAATTACATTATTTTGAAAAATCCGGCCAACTATGGCAAGAGAATGTGACGCCGGTAATGGTACCCGGCCGGTTTTCCGATTCTGTACTTGCTGTCATCGGGCTGCAAGGCGGGGCACAGCAAACACATACCCTGCATACGGTTCTGTCCGAAAATATCACCGGCACTGATTTTTCGAATAAAATCAGCCACTATCCTCACGACTTTCCCGGTATTTATAACGCTGACAGACTGAACCCTGCACTCAGAACCAGTATCGCCATCATCACCCAGGGCGATGTCGGCCAGACTATCCGGGATTTACATCAGTTTGCCGCCGTTGCACGGTTCGCACCGCCATACGTCCGGGTTATTCCTGTCGGTAGCCCGGACAATGACACCAGCAACACAGCACAATGGAACCTGAGTACCCAGATCGCCCTGGCCGCCGCCGGTGGCAATCTCAGACATATATTACTTTATAACGTAGCAACTCTTTCGGATACAGAACTGACCATGGCCTACAATCAGGTTGTCATCGACAATATTGCCAGGGTAATTAATATTTCATTTGGTCAGTGCGAAGACGGTGCATTCTCCTCCGGTCTTGCCGCTGTCCACAATGTCATTTTTCAGATAGCAATAGCACAGGGACAAACGTTTGTTGCTTCTGCCGGTGATACCTGTGACCCGGGAAGCAAAGCGCAAAGTTATCCCGCGTCTTCCCCTTATGTAATGTCCATCGGCGGCACTTCAATAGCGACAACTCAGCGGCACCGCTGGTTACATGAAACGGTATGGAGCAAAGCAGGCGGCGGACCGAGTGCCAGTCAGCCGGCATCTGCATGGCAGATTGCATCAGGAGTACTGACTGAAAAAGGAGAAAATATCCATCGTGGTGTTCCGGATATATCGTTTAATGCAGATCCTGATGTCGGCGCATTAATTCTGGTTAACGGGACTTACAAGAAAATGGGGGGTACCGGGCTGTCTTCAGCACTGTTTACCGGTTTTTGGGCCCGTATACAGTCAAATTATGTTAATACACTACCTTTTCCTGCTGCCACACTCTATGACAGTAACTGGTCATGGTTCAATGATATTACCTCAGGTAGTAATGCGCACCATTCTGCCAAAGTCGGCTGGGACTATGCCTCCGGCTTCGGCAGCCTGAATATCAACTACTTCGCTTCCACTTTTCTTTACCGGAAACCTGTTCAGCCCCAAAAACCAATTTTGCTCAATAACGTTCCTACAGAAAAAATTAATCTGTCAGCAAATCAATCCATCATCTATACAATAGCCATACCTAAAAATAAAACCAGGCTCAGTTTGCGTCTGACTGCTGATGACGGGAAGGGCGACGGCGACCTTTACGTTAAATTCGGACTTTCACCAACCAGCACATTTTTTGATGCAAAATCAATCAGCTACACCAATAATGAGCTTATCACCGTTCCTTATCCCCAGAGCGGGGTCTATCACATCATGGTAATGGCGCATAAAGAACTCAGCGATGCAACATTAATCGCCAGCTACGATTAATCCGGTGATTCAACCGGTTTAACACAATGAAATACAAGTAGTTACTTTCACCCACTTTTAACTGGAGTAAAATTCCGTTGCGACTGTTTTTTCTTTACTGAGACAAACAACGCGCTAATCTACTTCATTTATTTACTCACTGACCCTATGCGAAATTTGCTCTGTGCATTACTCCTTGCTCTTTGCACCGCCCCGGCATTCGCTGCACTGGGAGAATCCGGTGTCACAGCATCTCCCGGACTCCGGCAACTACGGGCAAGTGCACTATCCGCACAAGGATTCAGCGTGCGGGAATCTCAGCTGCCATCAGGCACACTGATCAATGAATACATCAACGCCAGCGGCATCATCTTTGCCGTCAGCTGGCAAGGGCCTAACCTGCCGAACTTGCGCGAATTACTGGGTACCTATTTTCAGCAATACGTAACCCTATCGGCATCCGCCAAATCCGGCTACCGTCACACAGCAGTACGCAGCACTAATTTAGTGGTGCAGTCACACGGACACATGCGTGCATTTAAAGGCAAAGCCTACCTTCCCAATTTATTACCGTCGGGATTTTCTGTAAGTCAAATTCAATAACAGGCTCGTCATTATGATTAAACTTCACAATCCGTGCCGGTTCATCCTTACACTGATTACTCTGTTACTAAGCGCATGTGGCGGAGGCGGAGGCGGAGGTTCCGGCACAACAAATACGAACACAAATACTGTCATTACAACAGAAATATCTCCCGCTACCAGCAGTTCAAGCACGGGTATCACCGGTGCTAACGCTATACCTGTCAGTGTAGATTCTGCGCTTTATAATGTACTCAACGTACCGTATGTCAGCATTACCCTGTGCTCCCCCAATGCCCCGGCTACCTGCCAGACTATTGACCATATTTTGCTGGATACCGGTTCTACCGGTTTACGTATCATCTCCGGCGTACTCAATTCCGCACTGAATTTACCGGCACAGGGCACGACCAACAGCGGTGGCAATCCCATTGCCGAATGCGCCCAGTTTGCCACAGGCTACACATGGGGTCCGATCAAATGGGCTAATCTTCAACTTGCCGGAAACACGGTAAAAAATATAGCAATACAAATCATTGGCGACACAAGCTACGCCACGACGCCCTACGACTGCTCTGGCAGCGGCGGTGAAATGAATTCAGTACAAACATTAGGTGCTAATGGTATTTTAGGTATCGGTTTATTCAAACAAGATTGCGGACAAAACTGCACCATTCAGGCCAATCAAATGAATACCTACTTCAGTTGCCTGAATAAAGTATGCAGCAATATTGCGCAAACCCTGAACGACCAATTACAAAATCCGGTATCCCTGTTCAGTCAGGACAACAATGGCATCATCATTGCAATGAACGCCGTATCCCCTGTACAAGCCACTGCTACGGGCACATTGATCTTTGGTGTCGATACCGAAGCAAATAATGTGAGCAGCAACATCAACACAGTCACAACAGATACCACGCTAGGCTACTTTAGCACCGCATTTAACGGACATACGTATCCTGACAGCTTCCTTGACACCGGCTCAAATGCCTTATTCTTTGACAGCAGCGCTCTGCCACAATGTGCCAGAACCGGAGCGATGGCGGCACCCGGTTTTTATTGCCCTGCAAGTTTACAAGTATTCAGTGCCATAGCTACCGGGGCAAACAACCTCCTGCACAGCACGATCAATTTTAGCGTTGACAATGCCGCCACGCTTTTCAATAACAATCCCGTCAGTGACACCGTCTTTGTCAATGTAGCCGGACCGATGAATGACGGCGGCACATCATTCGACTGGGGTTTACCTTTTTTCTACGGAAAATCAGTCTATGTTGTTATTGAAGGGCAGACAACAACAATGGCGACCGGCCCCTATTTTGGCTGGTAAGCTGGTAATCTGGATTAATGATTCTGGCTGATAATTTTTAGCTGATAAAAAAGCCTGCCACACCTATTTTAGGTGGCAGGCTTTTTAATTTATGCTGATATTGATACTACAAAACAATAATCAATAATTGGCAATCACAAAAATATTAAGCAATTTCTGCGATCAGCTCGATTTCTACGCAGGCACCCAACGGCAATTGAGCGACACCAAATGCAGAACGTGCATGTACACCGTGCTCACCAAAAATAGCAACGAACAATTCGGATGCGCCATTTGTGACCAAATGTTGTTCGGTGAATTCAGAAGTAGAGTTGACCAGGCTCATCACTTTAACGATACGTGTTACACGGCCCAAATCACCACCACATGCAGATTGTAAGGTAGCGATCAAATCAACTGCCACAGCGCGGGCTGCTGCTTTGCCTTCTTCTGTACTCATGTTTTTACCAAGCTGCCCGACCCAGACCTGACCATCTTTTTTAGCGATATGCCCGGATAAAAACACTGTATTACCGGTTTGCGCATGCATAACATAAGCAGCAGCAGGCACAGCAACGGCAGGCAATTCAATATTGAGCTCAGCAAGTTTTTGGTAGAATGACATAGTAAATTCCTAAATAAAAAATAATTATAAATTAATATAGCGACAAATACGCAAAATTGTTACGGCAAACGACAGTACCGGCCTGCGCAAGTCAGATCCGGAGCTGCTTACATAAAACGGTTTCTAAACTCAGCAACGACTAAGAACGCACCCGGACAAACCGGTCGGCGTATGATCTTCGTGCTTAATCCATACGTTGCAACCCAGTGTCTCATTAATCAAAGGCCAGGAGTACTGAAGAGTTGCCGGCATGGCTGAATAAACAATGGCAGCAGCATCGAATTGTTCTTTACAGAAGATGTTTTCTCCGTACAAGCGTACACCATATCAGCGTAAACACCTGTACATACCGTCACCACTCATCTAAATAAGTGATCAAAAAACAAACAAAAGGCCAAAAATGCAAATTGATCCTGTACTGCTCTTGAAATAGTTTCTTTTAGCCTCACCTCCTACCGCATCGAACTGACGCACGGGGCAAGTAGTCCGCAGCAAGCCCGGCAGAAGTACTTACTAACCACATCAGAGGAAAACTATGGCCGCTCACGAAAAACAAACCCTGGGATTTCAGGCAGAAGTCACCCAACTCTTGCAGTTGATGATCCACTCTTTATATTCCAATAAAGAAATTTTTTTACGTGAATTGATTTCCAACGCATCGGATGCTTCCGATAAATTGCGCTTTGAAGCAATCAATAATGCTGCCCTGATGGAATCTGACGCTGACTTACGTATTAAAGTCACCTTCAACAAAGAAGCCCGCACTATCACTATTTCTGATAACGGTATCGGAATGAACCGCGATGAAGCCATCGCACATCTTGGAACCATTGCCAAGTCCGGCACCAAAGAATTTTTCGGGAAATTGTCCGGTGACCAGCAAAAAGATGCCGCCATGATCGGCCAGTTTGGCGTAGGTTTTTACTCCGGCTTTATCGTTGCAGACAAAATTACAGTAGAAACACGTCGTGCCGGCAGTGACCAGGGTGTTCGCTGGGAATCCACCGGTGCAGGTGATTTCAGTATTGAAGATATTGAAAAAGCCGGACGTGGTTCCGATATTATTTTGCATTTGCGTGAAGGCGAAGATGAATTTTTATCTTCATGGAAAATCAAATCCATTATCCGCACCTACTCCGACCACATCTCCATCCCGATTCTGATGCAAAAAGAAGAATGGGACGAAGAAAAAAAAGAACAAGTCATCCGGGATGAATTTGAAACAGTCAATCAGGCCAGCGCACTGTGGGCCCGTAACAAGTCCGACATTACAGCAGAACAGTACGACGAATTTTACAAACACGTATCACACGATTTCCAGGCACCGCTGACCCATACCCACAACCGGGTCGAAGGCCGCAGCGAATACACGCAACTGCTGTTCATCCCGTCACACGCTCCGTTTGATTTATGGGATCGCAATAAACGCGGCGGTATCAAGCTGTATGTAAAACGGGTATTTATCATGGACGATGCAGAACAGCTCATGCCCGTCTACCTGCGTTTTGTGAAAGGTGTTATTGACTCCTCCGATTTGCCACTGAATGTATCCCGTGAAATTCTGCAAGAATCACGCGACATCAAAGTCATCCGTGACGGTTCGACCAAACGGGTACTGAGCATGCTGGAAGAGTTAGCGAATGCGGATGAACAAGAGAAAAAAGATAAATACCAGACTTTCTGGAATGAATTCGGTCAGGTCTTAAAAGAAGGTATAGGCGAAGACGCCAGCAATAAAGAACGTATCGCTAAATTACTGCGCTTCTCATCGACCCAAAATGACAGCGAAGCGCAAACTGTCTCTATCGCCGATTACCTGTCACGCGCAAAAGAAGGCCAGGACAAAATTTATTACGTCACTGCTGAAAATTTTGCAGCAGCTAAAAACAGCCCGCACCTGGAAATTTTCCGTAAAAAAGGCGTGGAAGTTTTGTTGCTGACTGACCGTGTTGATGAATGGATGCTGTCATTCCTGGCTGACTTTGAAGGCAAAGAATTGACTTCCGTTGCCAAAGGCAGCCTGGATTTAGGCTCACTGGAGGACGAAGCCGAGAAAAAACAGCACGAAGAAACACAAACCGAATATCTGGAACTGGTCGGAAAAATTAAATCATCTTTAACCGAAAAAGCCAAGGATGTACGCGTCACTTTCCGTCTGACAGACTCACCGGCTTGTCTGGTCGCCGATGACAATGAATTATCCGGCAATCTGGCCCGTATGCTCAAAGCGGCTGGCCAGGCTGCGCCGGATGCCAAGCCTATCCTGGAAATCAACCCAAATCATCCCTTGGTACAACGTTTAAAATACGAACAAACCAAGTTTGATGACTGGGCACATATTTTGTTTGACCAGGCATTGCTGGCAGAAGGCGGCAACCTGAGCGATCCGAGTGCCTATGTTAAGCGCATGAATGAATTGTTGTTAGGTATGGCGGGATAATCTTTTCCGGGGGATGAGTCAATCCCCCGGAAAACTATTCTGTCATAAAAAAACGCACCCGAATCAGGTGCGTTTTTTTTAACTAACAGAGTTATTAATTAGCTACTATTAATGCGTCACACGCGTTGTCCGTCCGGACGACAACAAGCGTACCCGGTCACCCACATTAAACGGCTCATCTGCTTCTTGCGTGACTGCTGTCAGATTACCATTATCCAGGCGCACGGTAATTTCCAGGCCAGGACGGGTATTCATGTTTTGCTCAACATGCTGACCGATCAAACCGCCCACAACAGCGCCAGCCAGACCGGCAGCAACAGCACCATTGCCTTGTCCGATACCACTACCTGCCGCGATGCCACCCAAGGCGGCACCCGCCAAAGTACCGACACCTGACTGACCATGATCAATCATGACATTACGTATCGACTCGACCACACCCATACGCACACTTTGCTCCCCCTGAGTCTGGTACGCTTTATACACACTGCCGGAATTGGATGTCACAGCACAACCTGACAGAGAAGCGGCCGCAACCACACTCAATACTAACGCTATTTTTTTCATTTTAATTCCCAAAAATTTTACCCATAGGATTTAGTCATCCTGACTCAATGACACATTGTGCCGCCGGGCTGCTATACAGACAAGCAAAATAATGTTGCACGCAACCATATATTTGTAACGAATTACTACCTTATCGCCAATAGAATACGAAATTTTTGCTGCGAACCTGCTATTCCTGTAACCACCACTAATATGGTTAACGCAGCAGTGAAAAATGTGGTTGACAGTAATATATAAGTGAGACCAGGCGCCGGTAAACACTTCTTCGCAATTTCTACTGGCTTTTTACCGGCTTCCTCCCTATCATCCCCCTTGAAATCAATTAATTTAAGCCCGCCGGGTTTGACCATATCACTACTACTTATGCTAATTAAACGCAAATCCATTGAAGCTCAGGCCAATTTAAAATCAGGCGTATCCACCACCAAGCGTAAAGTCAAATATGCACCGGTCACGTTATCTGAAATGGACGGTTGCCGTTTTCTACATTTTGGAACCGAATGGGTACAGGGGGCCATGCGTCTGCGCAAGCCGGACTGGCTGGAACTGGAATATGCTCAACACATGATGGCATGGATGCTGTTTATTGAAAAACCCCGGCATATCGTCCAGCTTGGCCTGGGTACGGCATCACTTACTAAATTTTGCTACCGCCAGTTTCCTGAAGCCCGTATTACCGCCGTTGAACTCAACCCTGCGGTTATTGCGATTTGCCAAAGCATGTTCAAACTGCCCGACAACGATGAGCGCCTGACCGTACTGGAAATGGATGGTGAAGATTACGTCAATGAAAACAGTCATTACGGCACACTGGATGTTATGCAGGTCGATGTCTACGATGCCACTGCACGTGGCCCCGTACTGGATAGTGCCCAATTTTATCAGGCATGCTCCGACTGCTTAAAACCGGAAGGCATACTAACGGTCAATCTGTTTGGCGACCATCCCAGCTTCATTAAAAACATCAAAGCACTGAAATTTGTGTTCGATTATGTCATTTGTCTGCCTGAAGTCCATGAAGGAAATGTAATTGCCATTGCCTTTAATACCCGCCCGACACTGGACTTTACCGCCTTGCACGAACGTGCAGCACAAATTAAACTCAGCTCAAAATTACCGGCAAAATCATGGGTTAACGGTTTGCAGGAAGCGCTCAAAAATTGAGTATCATGGCAAAACAACTCGACACGAAACAACTGTTAAACTGGCTGATCCGCGATGACATTATCACCGCTGAAACAGCCAAGGCTCAGTACCCCCTGATTCAGTCGATCTTAAAGAACTCTGCTATCGCCATACACCCGCTGACGGCACTGGCACAGTGCAAAATTACCTCGCGCCATCCGCCCTGCGCCCATCTGAATCTGGATTGGCTGACGGAATGGCTTGCTGCCAAGGTCAGACTACCGTTTTACCGGATTGATCCGCTCAAGGTGGATTTTACCAAAGTCGCGGATGTCATGTCTGCCAGCTATGCAACACGCTTCAATATTTTACCGGTAGAAATCAGTGCTGAAACCGTCACCATCGCAACCAGCGAGCCTTCTTCCGCAGAATGGCATGATCAGATTAGTAAAATCACCCAGCGCAAAGTGCTGCTGGTAATTGCAAATCCACTCGAAATCGCTCAATACATTGCCCAATTTTTTACCCTGGCCAAATCAATTAAAAATGCCAGCAAATCCACGACACAGGATATTGCCCTGCGCAACAATTTTGAGCAACTGGTCGAACTGGGTAAAGAAAACAAGCAACTGGACTCCAATGACCAGCACATCGTCAATATTGTCGACTGGTTATGGCAATACGCTTTTGAACAACGTGCATCCGATATTCATCTGGAACCCAAACGTGATATGGCGGTTATCCGTTTTCGCATTGACGGTATTTTGCACCAGGTCTATCAGGTTCCCATTGCCGTCATGATCGCCATGACAGCACGAATTAAACTGCTGGGACGCATGGATGTCATTGAAAAGCGCCGCCCGCAGGATGGACGGATCAAATCACGCACTACCGGCGGACTGGAAATTGAATTAAGGCTCTCCACCTTGCCCACCGCCTTCGGTGAAAAAATGGTGATGCGCATTTTTGACCCTGAAGTCGTTGTCAAAACATTGCCGGAACTAGGATTTCCTGTTGCGGACGCCAGACGCTGGGCATCACTGACAGCCAGGCCACACGGCATCATCCTGGTCACAGGGCCAACGGGTTCCGGTAAAACAACGACGCTCTATACGACCCTGAAAGCACTCGCTACATCAGAGGTTAATGTCTGTTCGGTAGAAGATCCGATTGAAATGATAGAGCCGTCATTTAACCAAATGCAGGTACAGCACGGCATTGATTTATCGTTTTCCGATGGTGTACGTGCCCTGATGCGGCAAGATCCCGATATTATTATGATCGGAGAAATTCGGGACATAGCTACCGCCGAAATGGCAATACAAGCTGCACTCACCGGTCACCTGGTATTTTCTACCGTCCACACCAACGATGCACCCTCTGCCGTCATGCGTTTACTGGAGCTGGGCGTTCCCTATTATTTACTGGAAGCCACCCTGATTGGCATTTTAGCCCAACGTCTGGTGCGTACATTATGTCCGGTATGCAAGGTAAACGATGACGATATACCAGATCCGGTCTGGGCAGCACTCACCGACAAATGGAATCTGCCCAAACCCCAAAAAGCCTGTCGCCCCATGGGCTGTCCGGAATGCCGCCAAACCGGCTACCGGGGCCGGACAGGTCTGTATGAACTACTCACCGTCAGCCAGACATTTGCAACACTCGTTCGTCCTGAAACCAGCTTAAGCACACTGCAAGAACAAAGTATCACCGATGGAATGACTCCGTTACGCATTGCCGGAGCCCTGAAAATCACGGAAGGGATAACCAGTTGTGCTGAAGTTTTAAAAGTAACCTCAACCCTGCTTTAAACTTTACAATAAACGCCACAAAGTAAATAGCAACAGGGTATAAAACGCGGCAACAATATCATCCCACATCACACCGAAACCGCCTTTAATATGCCGGTCAAAATAGGCAATCGGTGGTGGTTTGACCATATCAAAAAAGCGAAACCAGAAAAATGCCCAGCATTGCGTACTGAAATCGGCAGGAGTAATCAATAACAAAACCAGCCAGAATGCAATAATCTCATCCCACACCATGCTGCCGTGATCCGAAACGCCCAATGCCTGACCGGTACGCTCACAGGCCACAACACCAAACGCAAATCCAATCACAATCACCCAGGCCCAGTTCACCGGTGAAAACAACACAGGCCAGCGAAGAGACAGCACATGAAAAGTCAGCCAGGCAAACAAGGTTCCCATCGTACCCGGCATAATGGGAGAGAGTCCGCTGCCGCACCCTTGTGCAACAAAATGCCAGGGATTTGACAACATAAAGGCCATGTCAGGAGCGCGCGCCAAGCCAGAATCAGATACCTGTTTCATGAAATAAAATGATCAAAGGAACTCAGTTGAAAAAATTGCAGTTGATCTTGAGCATCAACAATACGCAATCCCGGTGTAGTTTCCAGATAACCGATACGGCTTACCGGGGTAGCAGCCTGCTGCGCCGCCGCCAGCACGGCAGCGCGGTGCGCAGCCGGTGCAGAAAAACATAATTCATAATCGTCGCCGCCGGATAAGCAAAATTCACGCTGTAAACGACGATCCTGTTTTGCCAATACAGCACCAACCGGGATACTATCGCACCACAAGGTCGCCCCCAGACCGGAACGGTGCAACACATGCTTCAGATCACCGGCCAGACCATCCGATATATCAATCGCTGCATGCGCTATACCACGCAAAGCTAAACCCAGCTGAACCCGTGGCAATGGCATATGCATACGCATACCGGACTGCTCCTGTTCAGATGCCGGTAATACCTGCTGTTGCAAATAACCTGCCAGCGCCAGTCGTGCATCGCCCAATTCACCGGACACCCACAAATCATCGCCCGGCCGGCCGGCATCACGGCGTAAAGCCAGAGCCGGTGCCACCTCGCCTAACACGGTAATGGAAATAGTCAGAGGCCCCCGGGTCGTATCACCGCCGATTAACTGGCAGCCATGCCGCTGTGCCAGATCAAACAAACCTTGCGAAAATTCCTGCAACCAGTCTTCCCGCGCCTCCGGCAGCGCCAGAGCCAGCGTAAAAGCCCGGGGTTCGGCTCCCATTGCGGCCAGATCGGATAAGTTGACTGCCAGCGCTTTATGACCCAGCATACGTGCATCGGCACCGGCAAAAAAATGGCGCCCTTCAACCAGCATATCGGACGACACAGCCAGTTGCATACCGGCACGCGCCGACATCAGAGCACAGTCATCACCGATTCCGAGGGGAACATATGCCTGCGGTGGCTGGCGTTCAGTAAAATAACGGCGAATAAGTTCAAATTCTGTCATCGCGCCATTTTACCTGATGCCCCATTAAAAAGGCGTTTTATCAAACCGGCTCAGGACCCGAAAAATTCACGCATCATAAATTCCTCAAGGAAAGCATTATCAGCAGGCCGGGCCGACAGTTCAAGCACACGTCCCTGACGGCTGGATTCCCAGTTAAAGTTACCTGCGTAGTGTTTACGTATCAGTTCTATCATTTTTCGCACAATAGCCAGCTCGACATTACCGCCGATACCGGCATCAACTTCAAAGGTTTCATGGGTACTCTGGCGTGGATCGTTAGTCCATCCCCTGAATGAAAACTGCCCGATACGTGCGCCTTTACTTATAATGGTAAATATACCATTAGTACCCTTACGCGGATGGATGGCCGACTGCAAGTTCCGGTTAATATTGGCCATAGCAATATCATTATCCGACGACCCGTGACTTGCCTGTTGAGCAGCACTATTTTCTTCCGCGGCAGCAGCTTCCAGCGCACGACGACGTTCGCGGGCAGCAGTGAGCATGCTCATGGTATCAACCGCTGCTACAGGTGAATCTGTAGCAGGGCTTGGTTCGGTAGCGCGGCTTGCCATCTGAGGCAGAGTAATTGCCTTTGCGCGGACCGGAGTGGATTTTGACTGACGGACTGGTTTTCTTTCTGCCTGGGTTTTAGCCGGATGAGGCGGTGTTTTTACCGCCTGCTCTGCCTGATTTTCAACAAAAACTAACTGTCCGTCGACTTCGCCCTGTGGCATGACAGGCGGCGTTTTTTGATGAATAAACAAATAAATCAACAAAGCATGCACCAACACCATGACCGCCAGCGCCACTGTATTGCGTAATCGCTGACGCGGATAGAGCTCATCATAAAACAAATCTGCAGCTTGTTCTTGTTTCCTTGTTATTACCATATCAAACGTCAAAGTTACCCAACTAATTTTTAATGAAAGAGATTTATTATAAGCGGTTCGCTGACGCACAAGACTGAAACGTGGAAACACTAACCACTCCGACTAAAGTTAACAGGGCTTACATCACATTGCTGCAACAAGCTTACATGGCACTGCAATTTTGCAGAATACCTCGTTGAAGCAATACAGAAAAGTAGCATTTCAGGCAACACCGGATAATAGAAAAAATCCGGTTTTCAACATTATCAACCATGCCAGACTATGACAACAACATCTTTACGATAGGTTACAAAAAAACAGTAAACCGGCCTGCATTTTACCATTCCGCGCAATCAGAATAATGACAAAATACTGACAAACTCCTGACGGACAAAACTATGCCTTGCACGTTAGAATAGACCTCCCCGCAGCCCTATTTTACCCGCCATGCATGTATTATTAGTTGAAGATGATGTCATTCTGTCCGACGGCATTGCACGCGCACTGACATCCCAGGGTATGGCTGTTGATATTTTAAACAATGGTAACGACGTGGAGATCGCATTACAACGCAACTCCGTCAGCATGATGATACTGGATATTGGTTTGCCGGGCATAGATGGCTTTGAGGTTGTCAGGCGTTTACGCAGACGTGGCAATCAGATTCCGGTATTACTGCTCACAGCGCGGGATGCTCTGCAAGACAGGGTACATGGACTGGAATTGGGAGCCGATGATTATTTGGTTAAACCTTTCGCCACACCGGAATTAATTGCGCGCGTTAAAGCATTAATTCGTCGCAGCAGCCCTAACCCGCTTGAGTTACACATCGGCGGATTGTCGCTTGATACTTTTTCCAAGCGTGCCAGAGTCAATGGCAGCAACCTTGAATTATCCGTACGGGAATGGGCGGTACTGGAATATTTGATGCACCAATCCAGCCGGGTAGTATCAAAACAACAAATAATTGATGCAATTTTACCGTGGGGGGAGGAGTTAACCTTAAATGCAGTCGAAGTATACGTCTCACGCATACGCCTGAAAATTACGGATGCGAATATCGCCATTCGCACCATACGCGGATTTGGCTACATGCTGGAATTAAAAGCAGCATGACCAGTATCCGGGTCAATTTACTTAAGTGGCTGATTGCGCCACTACTCCTTATCAATATGCTGGGAGGAGCGCTCACCTACTGGCTGGCGTGGACTCCTGCACAAACCGCTTTCGACCAGAGCCTGGCCGATACCGCATGGGCAATCATACCGCGGCTATCGGAAATAAACGGCCAGCTCAATATCAATCTTCCGCGTAAAGAAGAACAAATTTTACGGGTTGACCACTTCAACCTGGTATATTTCACTGTACGTAATACACAGGGCGGCATCCTTGCCGGAGACCGCGATTTCCCCACTTTGCCCTTCCCCGCCAAAGCCAATGATCCGCTCAGCTACGATGGCTACATGCGGGGAGAACCGATACGGATTATTGCGCTCAAAAGCACTATTGGCAATCAAGCGGTATTTATCGGGGTAGCTGAAACCCTGCGCAAAAGAAATCGCATACGTTCCCTGATCATCGTCAGCCTGCTGATACTGGAAGGTTTACTTACGCTGATTTCTGTCGGCATTGTGTGGCTGGCGATCACGTGCGGCTTGTTTCCATTAAAAAAAATGCAATATGATCTGAGTCTGCGCGACGATGATGACCTGTCCCCCATTCACATTGACCGAATTGCGCCGGAATTGCGACCGGTTGTCAATGCCATGAACGGATTACTGCACAAAGCGGAAGCAGGGTCTGCCAACCAACAAAATTTTCTGGCTAATGTGGCTCACCAATTACGCACGCCGCTGGCCGGCTTAAAATTACAATTAGAGTGGATGGCACAACGCTACGCCGGCGAACCGGAAAGCGCAACATCAACCGCCCTGATGCTCTCCTCCACGGATCGCATGATACGTCAGACTAATCAATTACTCGCCCTGGCACGAGCAGAACCTATTCATTTTATAAAAGCACGGCTGGAATCTGTCAATCTGGATAAGCTGGTGGAAGAATCAATACAGCATTTTGTCGAGGAAGCCGATAAAAAACATATTGACCTGGGATTTGATTTATTGCCCGCCATGGTCATGGGTGATCGCTTTTTACTGCGCGACCTGATCGACAATCTCATCGACAATGCCATTCGTTACTCACCACAACGGGGTAAAGTAACCGTGAGTTGCGCACAACAAGCGAACTACAGCATACTGTCCGTTGAAGATAACGGCCCGGGCATCGCCACCTCCGAGCGGGAACTTATCTTCAGTCGCTTTTACAGACTGAACGATAAAATCACCGGTAGCGGACTGGGACTTGCCATTGTGCGTGATATTGCTACTGATCACAGCGCTGAAATAATTCTAAGTAATAATACAACAGGACTGGGAACGGTATTTTCAGTACGGTTTCCGCTCAAATAGCCCCTGAATGCATGCTTTTTTAAAAAGAAAAAATTCCCACACAACAAACATTCCCACAATAATTTATACTTACAATATACTTACGGACTTTCAAAACAACGAAAAATGCCCGTCACTTCTGCATGGTAAGCAAAACTTCCTTGCAGATCCGGTGTAAATCAGCGTAACCAGTCTGGTAAAATCAGTACCCCCAAGGAGATCCGGTTTTGTGTTCGCGCAAGCCGTTTTTATATCAGTTTTAAACAAGGAAGGTTGTCGCGCATGGATTCCAATTCTGATCAAAAAGAACAAATACGTCAGCAATTACGATTAGCAGCACTCGAATAT
>CAIWPG010000305.1 GCA_903914535.1 uncultured Oxalobacteraceae bacterium | reverse complement strand
GGATAAAGCGCATATCGCGCAAAGGGGCGCCATAGGTGTCCATTCGTCTCTCCTACATTGGCACGGGCTCAGCCCGAACCGGAAATTCAGTAATATTGTCAGAAACCGACTCCTGATCTACTCAGAAGCCGGCAGCCACATCACACCGGATAATGGCGTGGTGTCGTCTGGATTGTTATCCAACGCAGGTCAGTAAACTCTGCAACACCAGCCTTGCCGCCGAAGCGGCCATAACCTGATGACTTAACACCACCGAACGGCATTTGGGCTTCATCATGCACGGTCGATGAATTAATGTGACAAATCCCTGATTCGATACGTTTAGCAATAGCAATAGCACGGCCGACATTCTTGCTGAATACCGCAGCGCAAAGTCCATATTTGCTATCGTTGGCAAGACGCACCGCTTCGTCGTCATTATCAGCACGCAAGATCGTGATAACCGGTCCGAAGGCTTCTTCTTGGTAAAGTTCCATCTCACTGGTCAGGCCATCAAGCAACAACGGTTGCAAGATCGCGCCATCGAGTTGAACAGGGCCGGTTGTAAGCCTGGCACCTTTAGATGTCGCATCATCAACCAGATGTTTGATGCGAGCAGCGGCTTCTGACGAAACCATGGCGCCCAGCAGACATCCTTCGGCACCCGGTTTTCCAGCTTTCATGTTGCGGACCTTACTGGTGAGCTTGGCCACAAAACTATCCGCAACAACGCCCGATACAATGATGCGGTCGGTCGACATACAAATCTGACCCTGATTGAAGAAGCCACCAAATGCCGCAGCTTCAACGGCGTCATCCAGATCAGCATCATCGAGAATAAGCATTGGATTTTTTCCACCGAGTTCGAGCACGGCCGGTTTAAGATATTTGGCACAGAGTTGCCCGACAATACGTCCAACGCCAGTCGATCCAGTGAAATTGACACGCTTAACAGCAGGATTGGCAATCAGTCGCTCAACCATCGCCGGCGCATCGGCGGACGCATTGCTGAGCACGTTGACCACACCAGCCGGGAAGCCTGCTTCTGTAAAAACCTGGCCGATCAGACGATGAACAGCAGGTGTCAATTCAGATGCCTTGAGAATGACTGTGTTACCACATGCCAGCGGTACCGCAATAGCACGTGTACCGAGGATAACGGGTGCATTCCATGGGGCAATTCCGAGCACAACTCCAGCCGGCTCGCGCATAGCCAGTGCCAGATTGCCGGCAACATCACTAGGAATAACTTCGCCGCCAATATAGGTGACCAGGCCGGCCGCATCACGCAGCATATTAGCCGCCAGCATGACATTAAAACCATACCAGACCGGAGTTGAACCTGCTTCGGCCACGCCAGTTTCAACAAAATCACTGGCATGGCTGTCCATGACATCAGCAGCCTTCAGCAACAACTTGCGACGCTCACCGGGCGGCATGACTGACCATGCCGGAAATGCTGCACTTGCAGCCGCGACCGCAGCATCTGCATCGATCAAGGTCGCAGCGGCCACCACCGAGACCGGCTCGCCGGTCACAGGATTATTGCGCGCAAAAGTCGCACCATCGGATGCGGCACAGGCAGTACCACCGATGAGCAATGTAACCTCATTCATATTGTCTCCTCTTATTTATCAATGCGCCCGGTTTTATACCGGAACGTCGTTTTTAACGTTTATAGCTCTGGAGGCCCGGCTTAAGCGTTTTGTCATCAAGGAATTGCTTCATACCTTCCTTACGGCCTTGTTCCGGATCGCGCCCGATACACTGATCTAGTTTGGCGTACAAATAATCTTCGTTCTGATCCCAATCGAGTTCGCGACAACGTTTAAAGCCATTCTTGGCATAGCGCAGCACTACCGGATTCTTTTCAAGTAGCTTGTCAGCCAATTCCTTAACTTCATCACGCAAGCGAGCCAGCGGCACGCTCTTATTAACCAACCCCATTTGCGCAGCCTTTTGACCGCTGAACGGTTCACCCGTCATGATGTAATACAACGACTCACGGTGCCCTACTGTATCGGCCATAGCCTTGCTGACCAGATTGCCGGGCGGAATGCCCCAATTGATCTCAGACAAACCGAAAGTCGCCTCGTCTGCAGCAATCGCCAGATCGCAGGCAACCAGTGGAGAAAAGCCGCCACCAAAACACCAGCCATTAACCATGGCAATAGTCGGCTTGTTGTACATGCGCAGCAATTTCCATTGCCATTCACAAGCATCGCGACGTGAACGTTCTTGGTAAATTTCTGGTTTGCCATCGGTTTCGCGAAAGTATTCCTTCAAATCCATTCCCGCAGTCCAGGCATCTCCGGCACCAGTCAGTACCACCACACCCGCTTCTTCATCAAGTTCCAACGTTTGCAGCACGTCAATCATTTCACGATTGAGCGTCGGACTCATCGCATTGCGTTTTTCAGGACGATTCAAAGTAACCCAGGCAATACCCGATTCAAGCTCAACTTTGACTACCGACCAACGACCTTCGTATTTAGACATCGCCCATCTCCTTTAGAAAAGATATCAGGTAACCTGATATTGATGCTATAATATTTGATCTTAAAAAAAAATGCAAGGCATACTATCGCAGGCTGAATAAAATTCTTTTTAGGATTTCAAACGAGTAAAATATTGATGTGAGTTATCAAGCTGCCGGCCAAAAAATCTCGATAATCCTCAGCCAGAAACCCTGCCACCACAAACTATTACCATCAAAAAAATGTCCGATACCATGCACTCCGAACAAACTAATACTCCTTCCCGACCGACAGGTATCTCCTATCTGATCGGCCGTCTTGATCATGCACTGAGCAGACGCATGCTTGAGGTTTTAGCGCCAATCGGATTAACGGTAAGCCAGTACACCGCCCTGTCTTTCCTTGAATCTCAGAATCCGATCAGCAATGCACAATTGGCTGAGCGCACTTTGATTTCTCCGCAATCCGCAAATGAAATGATCAAACAAATGGCCGAAAAAGGCTGGGTGGAACGCGCACCGGATCCCTCCCATGGCCGGGTTTTGCGGCTTAGCGTAACAAACACCGGCAAACAATTGCTGCAACAGGCACATGCTGACGTTGCCCTTCTTGAATCCAATATGATTGCTGACTTCACCCAGGCCCAACGAAAAACATTTCATGGCAACCTGCGTCAGTTATTGCACTCACTGGGAAGCGTAAAAAACGGCACAAACCAATCAGAATGAGCAAACTCGTGCAACAAAAACCATCAGCACAAGCGTTTCCCGCCAATCCGATTAACGTCAAATTGGCATCATTTTTTTGCCAATCGAAGAGACATTGATGGAACTGAAACAACTTGAATATTTTGTCCGTGTTGCCGAATTGGGAAGCTTCACGCGCGCCTCAATTTCACTAGATATTGCCCAGCCGGCTCTGAGCCGGAAAGTACGCATGCTGGAACTGGAGTTTGGGCAAACACTGTTGTTGCGTAACGGCCGCGGCGTCACGACTACGGATGCCGGCAAGCTTCTGCTGGAATATGGCCGCAACATTCTGTACCAGACTCAACGATTGAGCGAGGAACTCGGCCGTGCCCGCGGTGCACTGGTAGGACACGTTGCACTTGGTCTGCCGCCCAGCTTGCTAAAGATCCTTGCCGTACCCATTCTCCGGCAATTCAAGTTACGCTTGCCGGCCGCCAAGCTGTCCATCCGGGAAGGGCTATCGAACAGCATGCATGAGGCCTTACTCGCAGGCCGTCTGGATCTGGCATTGCTATACAATGCTGCGCAATTGCCTGATGTTGATTTGCAACCTTTGCTTCAGGAAGAAATGTTTTTAGTCGCACACAAAAACAATACACAAATGCCTGACGAGATTTCCATACCGGATCTGGTCAACTATCCGCTGATCGTACCTACTCGTCCGAATGCGATTCGCATGCTCATTGAACAAGAATTGGCCAATTTCGGAAAACACCCAAGCATTGCGTTAGAAATTGATGGGGTAAGTACCATTCTGGATTTAGTGAGCGAAAACTTCGGTTATGCCATTCTGTCACGTAATGCCGTTATCAATCTGGCCGGAGATCATGCCTTTCAGCTAAGTCGGATTGTTAATCCCCTGCTTTACAGCAAGCTCTCGCTGGCACTTAATTCTCACCGACAAATTACCGCCACCCAATCTGCCCTGATCGACATTGTGCGAGAAGTAGTCAGTAATCAACTTGGGGAAAATTCACAAAAAAAGATATCATGATTTATTATTTTCGGATCATAGAAAAATAAATAGAATCAATCAGGGGACAAAAATTCACACCAAAATTTTGATCAGAAGTTATCAGATTAATACTTGAAAAAGGAAAAAATTAACCGCAGTTTTTAAGCACTGTTGAGTTAAATATCGTTAAATTGTGGCTTTTCTCCCACCAAGATGGGAGAAAGGTACTGCATTAGTACGCACCGGTCAGCGATCAGGCTGGCCGGAAATACAAATCAGTTTGTTTTTTCCAGCACCAAGAGGCCTGTAGCCGTATTGGAGATAGGAATATGATAGTTACTGTGTACCTTGCGTACTGAGGAACCGTCGCCCGTAGTCAGCGCGGCACGCATTGCCAGCCACATCAATAGCTCTACGCCCTGGGTACCGGTTTTCTCTACCAGCTCATGGATGCTGAACTGCGTAGCCCATTCAGGATTGCTGATCAGACTGTCCATAAACTGCAGATCAAACTCCTTGTTAATGTGACCGGCACGTTCGCCGTCAAGCTGATGGCTGAGGCCACCGGAACCAATAACCGCCACGGTCTTACTACTATCCCACGCCGAAATCGCCTGACCTACGGCCTTACCCAATGCGTATACCCGACTCGCTTTAGGCAGGGGAAACTGTACGGTGTTAATACAAATCGGCACCACTGTCACGGGACATTCTCCTTCGGGCCAGAGCAACTTCAAAGGCAGCGTACAAGCGTGATCTACCAGCATTTCCTGACAGGTGACAACGTCAAACTCCTGATCCACCAGCGTGTTGATGATCTGCCATGACAGATCTAACTCGCCTTTAAATGGTGGTAGCGTCGGAATTCCCCAGCCTTCGTCGGCATTGTTGTACTGTGCTGCTGCACCGACGGCGAAAGTGGGCATTTTGTCCAGAAAAAAATTCAGGCCGTGATCATTGTAGAACAGTACCACTACGTCGGGTTTGACCTTGCCCAGCCATTCGTGCACCGGCAGATAGCCGTCAAAAAAAGGTTTCCAGTAAGGCTCTTGCTGCAAGCCCTTATGCAGCGCACCGCCTATGGCGGGAATGTGTGATGTGCCAATGCAGCCTGTAAGTTTTGCCATGATTACTCTCCTGATGTTTTATTTGCCTGCAGCCACGAGCCGGGCCTTAAATTCCTCTTTACTTAAACCGGTCTGCTGCGCACCAATGTCTTGCATATCCAGCCCGAAAATACCGGCGAACTTCGCCAGATAATAGGCATTGCCACCAGCAGCAATAAGCTGTAACACATTACGCGACCGAATCGCCGCGGTCTGCTGCGCATTGAGCGCATATTTATCCATATAAGCGTCTTCATCCTCTTGAAATGCACTGCGGTTCTCTGCTGAATTGAATGAAAAACACATTTTGTTGAGGGCATAGCCAATTTTGGCCTGCTCACCATCAAAAGGCGTCGTGCCCGGAATTTTTGCCGCAGAATTCACAATTTATCTCCTTTTTTATCATTAACAAGCATGAGTATTCAATAATCATTGCCAAAGATAAACACATGAATCATGATGCAACACATGAGAAAATTCGATCATTCAGACCTCGACGGTCATCTTCTGCAACTACTGATTGCCATACTGGAAACAGGCTCCATCACCAGGGCAGCCCAACGACTGGGCGTAACACAGTCTGCAGTCAGCCACCTGCTAAACAAATTACGCACCATCACCGGCGACGCATTGTTTGTCAAATCCGGCCGTGGTATCGTCGCCACTGCACGTGCTGAAGCACTTGTACTCGAAGCACGCAAATTACTGACTTCCATGGAACACTTTGTCCAGTCCGAGCAATTCGACCCGGCGTATTGGAAGACCAGTTTTACAATCGCAGCCAATGACTTCCAGCGCGACGTACTATTACCTCCGCTGATTACGCGCCTGCAGTCGGACGCTCCGGGCGTGACGCTGCGCATCATCCCCTCCGGCGTGCCAACACTGGACATGCTGCGTCTTGAGCAGTGCCAGATGATCATCAGTCCGCGCCCGCCAGATGGCACCGATATCATGCAAAAGCGTCTGTTTGAAGACACATACCGGGTATTTTACGATGCTGTCCAGCGCACCGCGCCCGTCAGTCCGGAAGAGTATTTAGCGGCCGAACATGTCACAGTGATGTACGAACCGCAGCGAATGCTAGATCTGGATCAATGGATGACAGCACGCGGGGTACAACGTCATTTTCGGGTATTGGTGCCAGGCTTTGCCGGTCTGCCTTCATTTATCA
This sequence comes from uncultured Oxalobacteraceae bacterium, assembly GCA_903914535.1. Classification (GTDB taxonomy): domain Bacteria; phylum Pseudomonadota; class Gammaproteobacteria; order Burkholderiales; family Burkholderiaceae_D; genus Solimicrobium. Next base: position 5,451 of record CAIWPG010000305.1, on the reverse strand, counting down.
CCGGCAGCACGATGCTGGCCACAGCGCCTGGCCTGTTACGGTTGCACCTGATGCGCGGCCTGGCCAGTACCGAGGTACCCCTGCCCTGTCCTGGCATGCCTATGTATATGATCTGGCACATGCGTCACCAAAACAATCCGGCGCACCGCTGGCTACGTGAACAACTGCTTGCTCTGGTACCTGCGGTGCTGACCTGATATCATTTACTGACAAATTTCATCGTTTTGCCTGGCGTTAAATACGAGTACGGTTTAATCGCGCACTATGATCACTATCCAGTTCAGGGAACTAGATCAGAATCAACCTCCTGAATACCTATCTTGGCAAAAATAGCCATCAGTGCTGCAAATACAGCAGACAGAACCGCCCAATAGAACCAACCGGTTGATGTCGACATATTTTTAACAAAATTTGAATTTTCAATAATTACAAATTTTCAGTCATACCAAATTCAATCGGCGCCTTAACATAAAACACATTAATTTTTTCTTCACGTAAACGCTGAAACAAGCGCCCGGCATCTGATTTACTGAGTGCCATGGTAACCTGAATGGGCTGGTCAGCCAACTCGAAAAAGTGAGCTGAATGCAACTTGTGTTCATGCCCGAATCCCGCATTGGCGGTAGTTAATGTAGCGCCGCCAACACCGAGCTTACTGGCCTCCTGAACCAGCCAATCCCCGAGAGGCTGGCAACCATGTTTACGGTCTTGTTGAGTGAAAAACGTTAATTGGTAACCTTGCATCGTTCAGCCCTTTCGATTAATCCAACTTCAACAATGCTACCGATGCGAGACCCAGCATCGTCATTAGCAGTGATCCAATAACGTGGGCAAAAATGGCCAAACCAGCCCATATCATCCGGCCCTGCTGAATTAGTGTAATAACTTCGGCAGAAAAAGTTGAGAAAGTTGTTAACCCTCCAAGAAAACCTGTAATGATCAATAAACGCCACTCAGGAGCTATTTCGGCGTACTGACTAAAAAAGGCTAATGAAACACCAATAAGATAGCCACCAAGCATATTAGCCAGCCAGGTTCCGGGTGGAATAGTCGGAAAAAGTGAATTAAAGGCAACACCCAATCCCCAGCGTAAAATTGCCCCAAGCGATGCGCCCACGGAAATTATGACAATGGATCGAATCATGGCAGTTCCTTTTTTATCATAAAGCGACTTCGCAGCGACACAACACCGTCCCCTCATTAAAGAAATACATCGACCTTCATATTTGAGATTAAATAAATGGAAAAAATAATCAACATGCGCATTTCCCGTCCGGATATCCGTTTTTTTACGTTCAATCAATACACCAAACAGGCACAATATGATGATGCCATTAAAAATCAACAAAATCTTATATTATGAAATAGTTTTTGGGTATCGCGAATCTCGTCAATCAGCAGCTTATTGGCCGCTCCGACGTATCAGTAAAATTGCAAATAGATTCAGCTAGCCACAAAGCTGACAATGAGTAGCAGCCAAAGTAACCGTGGTGTGCAATACGGTTCGCAGTACCTCAACCAGGTACAAAGAAAAAAAGGCAGGGGCAGAGCCGGTAAGGGCAGCGAATATGAGAAGAACCCGTTATCTGCACATGGCAGCAGATCAATCTGTCCGGTTTATTTAGAGTTTTTCATGCAAATCCAGTTGTTTGTATTTCAAGAAAAAATCCGGACATGTAGCAAACACAACTGCTACACAAGCCACACCTCCCCTACACGACAGGGCATAGTGCAAACATCATCAGCCCCAAGTGGGTAACAGAAGAATATCATCTCCGGCAAATAATTATTCAGAAATCGATCTGATTAGCCAGCGTACTTTATTTGCCATTTTTTGAAATATCCTTCCTGTTCAGTTCGCTTTGCTACTAATACCCTGTTTTTACACAGTTCCGCAACTTTTATTCCAGATTCTACTTTTTTCACTATTCTGACAATCTGTTACTAGTTAAATCATTACTTGATATTTTCCCCTTAAAGACTAGCTCTGATTATTTATCATACTAAATCAATAGGCAGGCCAACCTACCCGATCTGATCAATCTGATCAATCAGCCCTGCTCCAGCTCTAGCTCTAGCTATTGTCAGGTAATTTCATCCTATTTCTATCCTGATAATTCGTATTATCAGGATAGCGTTTATGCGTATTTCAGCGTAAACTGCCCGGTACGGTGCGCTAATTTCACAGCACCGTACCGGGTACCTCAGGTACCGGCTACATTTTCTTTACTCACCAGATTCCGCGCGTCATGACCCAACACACGCACCTGCTTCTTCCCGTTCTGACGTATACCCGCACCGACTACACCGCCTTACGGGCGTTTTGCCTGAAAATTCCGCTGAATGTAATTGCGACACGTTATTACAGTGCAGATAGTCCGCAGCTGACCAGCGGATTGGAGTCCTTTTTACTCACCATGCGTGCCAATTTGATCGAACGTGCTATTGAACACAACCCGATACTCGCACACAGTCTGCAACATGCGCGACAAGGGGGCAGTATCACCACGGCGGCCCTGGCCATTCTGGTGCAGGCCGCAGATATCCCGGCAGCACAACCCCAGCCTGAACAGCGCTTATCACAGTGGTTACGACCACGTACAGTCATGGCTTTGCGCTCAGCGCACCTGCACACGCTGGCCGAATTAGTACAGTGGATTCACCGGCGTGGGCCTGGCTGGTGGCGCAGTCTTCCGCGCATTGGTGCCAAGCGTGCAGCCGTGCTGGTCGCCTGGCTGCAACAACATGCCGGCACACTTAAATTTTCAGCTCTGCATTTAAATGCGAAGCTTATCTCACTGTCTTGCGTAGAGTTGCACCCGCAATACCCGGAACAACTGGCTCCCTTAGGTCATTTTACTGTGGCCGCACATCTGGATGGATCAGAAGGAATTAACAGAAATCAGCATTTTTGTTTTATTCAGGCCAAAAATGATTTGCAAGCCATTGAATTTTATTTATCTAAAGTCATTGATCAGCCACATACCTATCGTGCTTATCGTAAAGAACTAGAGCGTTTTTTACTCTGGGCTATTATGGTAGCGAAGAAACCCATGTCCTCTTTACTGGTGGATGATTGCGAAGCATACAAACATTTTTTACAATCACCCAGTCCCTTTTTCATCGGGCCAAAAGCCCCGCGGTTTTCAACACGCTGGAAACCATTCACGCCGGTCCCTCTGTCTGCAGCTTCCCAAAAACATGCGCTGGTGATTATTCGTGCCGCATTTACTTTTTTCGTCGGAGTCCGTTATCTCGGCGGTAATCCATGGCTGGCCGTCAACGACCCGTCGGTTACCAGAGAAGTAAATTTATTACAGATTGAAAAAGCCCTACCGGAAACTCTATGGCAGAAATTAATTACGCAACTGGCCTTACCAACGCCAAACAACCGGCAAAAACGTACGGCATTGGCAGCAATCTTATTGTTGGGCGATTCCGGCCTGCGCCGGGAAGAAGCAGCCAGTGCCAGACGATGTCATTTGACACTCACCTCCTGGTCAGCTCATGTTGCTATTTTACGTGTCTTAGGTAAACGCAATCAGCGTCGTGATGTACCGGTCAGTCTGCGAACAATCACCGCCTTGCGTACGCACTGGCAAGATCGTGGTTTGGATTTTGATCATGACTCATATCAAGATGTGCCATTACTGGCACCGTTGCAAATTCCCGGACATGCAGCAGCACAACAACGACATGGATCGGTCTTAACAAAGATTGATGCAGGATATACGGCAGATGGGCTCTATCGTTTACTTCGCCAGCAGTTACGTCTACTCTGCAACAAGCATGCGGAAGCATTTAGTACCGACGAATTACACCATCTGGCCACCATAACCCCGCACGCATTCCGTCACACATTTGGCACGCTGGCAGTAGCTTCCGGCATGCCAATTGATGTCGCTCAAGCCGTGTTAGGGCACGCTAGTCCGGGAACCACCGGCATTTATGTGCAGGCAAAAAAACAACGTATTATTGCCGAAGCTGCGCAGTATTTTACACGGCACAATGAGAACGATGCCACCGGTTAAAAAGCATAATAACAATGTAAAAGCACCAGAAGCCACTTTCACGCGTGAAAGTGGCGGTGTGACATATCTTTTTAATTAAGCAGATATAACCTTTTTCAATTCTACTATTACTTCATAATCACGTCGTACAGTTTTTTACGACATTTATGTGCATTATCATATATTACGGTATGCTTACTACGTTTTATATAGCACTTGTTATTCATACAAACAAGTGCACACCTGCGTACTAAATAATATCTAACTCTTGATGACTAAATGGATGATATATGAAATTAATCGGAATGCTGGATTCTCCCTACGTACGCCGTGTAGCCATTTGCCTTAAATTGCTTAAATTTGATTTTCAACATTGCCCAGTTTCTGTATTCAGTAATTTTGAAGAATTTCACAAAATCAATCCCGTAGTAAAAGCACCTACCTTGGTTTTTGATGACGGACAAACACTAATGGATTCAACTCTAATTCTTGATTATGTGATGACATTATCAGATTCAGATATTCGTTTAATCCCACTGAACTCTAAAGAACGACTTCGAGCAACCAGGTTAAACGCATTAGCTTTAGCTGCATGCGAAAAAACGGTTCAGATTGTTTACGAGCGCAAACTACGCCCACCGGAGAAACAATATGAACCTTGGATCAATCGCGTTAGGTCACAATTATTAGCAGCGTATGCCGAACTTGAATCTGAACTGGCAGCTATTCCATTTTCAACAAAAAAAGAACAGTTTGGATTGGCAGAAGTAACTATTTCTGTTGCCTGGCAATTTACGCAAATGATGCTGCCAGAGATAATCGACGAAGTCACTTATCCGGCACTGCGTGCGTTATCAGATTTCGCTGAACAACTTCCTGCTTTTATTAGTACTCCTCCGGTTTAGCTGTAATTAAATACAATCTTAAAATAATAATTGCAGCATAGTTTACCTTTTGCAGTCTAGCCTGATATCTAATTTTTAGTAGCAATATATCTGGTTTAACTATTTTCATTACAAAAGTAATGAATGATTTTCAAAACTCTAATTCATTCTATATAAATTCCTGTCCACTCACTTTCACGCGTGAAAGTGAGTGGCATATAACGAATATTATTCCTACATAAGAAAAAATAATTTAAATTATCTATACAAGACATACACCATATATTTTGCATAGTTACGACCGTAACTAATAATTTATTTATTCATATACTTACTATAAATTAAAAATAACTCATAAAACGTAACTAGAATAATTTGTTCTAACGTAATTTAAGATATTTTTAACACATCCAAATCCAGCAATCTCAGATCATATAATTTCATGATGCTACTTAATATTTCGTATTTATATTCAGGAAGTAACTACACAACTCAAAATTTGTTTGTACTATTTTTTAATCATAGTCCCCATGTACTTTCACGCGTGAAAATGCATG
>CAIWPG010000304.1 GCA_903914535.1 uncultured Oxalobacteraceae bacterium | reverse complement strand
GCGCATGCTATTCCTGATGAAGAGTGGTTTGGTCCTTTGTTGCAACTTGTGCGGGTGGCTGATTTTGCAGCGGCGATCCGGCAGGCTAATGCCACCAGCTATGGTCTGGCAGCAGGCTTGCTCAGTGATGATGTCAGTTTATGGCAGCAGTTTCAAACCGGGGTGCATGCCGGTGTGGTGAATTGGAATCGTCCTACCACAGGGGCTTCCGGTGCGGCCCCATTTGGGGGAACAGGTCATTCGGGCAATCATCGTCCCAGTGCTTATTATGCGGCAGATTATTGTGCGTATCCGGTGGCTTCCATCGAAACCGATATACTGGAATTACCTGATAAGTTGTCGCCCGGTCTGCTGTTTTAGTCATGGTGTTACGCGCGATGTTTGAAATTGCACGGCGTGGTGTGAAAAGCATGGTGTGAAATAAGGGGCAGGATATGGCAAAAAATACCCGCGAATATAATTTTGATGGTTTGGTTGGCCCTACGCATAATTATGCCGGTTTATCGTTCGGTAATGTCGCTTCTTCCAATAACATACAGAGCGTATCCAATCCAAAACAAGCTGCCCTGCAGGGGCTGAAAAAAATGCGCGCTCTGGCACAAAGCGGTTTTGCACAGGCTTTATTACCACCGCAATCCAGACCCGATTTTGCGTTGCTGCATCGCTGTGGATTTCGTGGCAGCGATGCAGAATTAATCACCTGTGCCGCCCGTGAGGCGCCGGTGTTGCTGGCGTGTGCCTACTCGGCATCCCCTATGTGGACTGCCAACGCCGCTACGGTCAGCCCTTCGTCTGATACCGGCGACGGTCGTTGCCATTTTACGGTGGCTAATCTAAACAATAAATTGCACCGTGCGGTGGAACACCTGCATACCGAGCATATATTGCGGACGATTTTTCATGATGAAAAGCATTTTTCCATACACGGTGCATTGCCGGACACACCTGCGTTTGGCGATGAGGGAGCGGCCAATCACACCCGTTTATGCGCCAGCTATGGCAGCGCTGGCATTGAATTATTTGTGTATGGTCGCAGCGAGTTTGATAGTACTGTTTTGGCTCCGGCCCGGTTTCCGGCCCGCCACACCCTTGAGGCTAGTCAGGCGGTTGCACGTTTGCATGGTTTGTCCGGCGGCCGTACTGTATTTTTTCAGCAAAACCCGGCAATTATTGATCAGGGGGTATTTCACAATGATGTGATCGCTGTCGGGAACGGGAATGCCCTGTTTTACCATCAGCAAGCTTTTGTGGCGGAAGCTGCCGGCATGGCCAGACTAAGCAGTGCCATGCAACAGCAGGGTATTTCACTACAGGCAATTCGGGTTGACAGCGCTCAGGTATCGGTTGATGACGCGATTTCTTCCTATATGTTTAATAGCCAGTTATTGAGTAAACCAGATGGAAAAATGGCCTTAGTGGTGCCACAGGAGTGCCGGGAAAATACGGCAGTGGCGACGTATCTGGCCGGGCTGATCGCTGCCGGTGACATTATCGACGAGCTGCTTTGTTTTGAACTGGATCAGAGTATGCGCAATGGCGGCGGCCCGGCATGTCTGCGCCTGCGTGTCGTGCTTAGCGGAGCAGAGGCCGCTGCTATGCATCAGGGTGTCATTGTTACCGAAAGCTTGTATATCGCGCTGGCAGCCTGGATAGAACGCCATTACCGTGACCGGCTGTCTCCGCAGGATCTGGCTGATCCTGCATTTGCCATTGAAGTACAGACTGCTATGCAGGAATTAAGCCGTATTTTGGCAATGCCGGAATTAATTAAAAAATAAAGTGAAGCAGGTATGAAAAAAAGCAGCTTAGCGCAAGCCGGAGTAAGTTGACGTAAGTAAATGCAGATAAAAACCTTATGCATAATATCGAATTATAACTAATAGAGACATATTCCTTTTTTTTCATTTGTGCTGTGTTTCCCGGAAAAATCGGAATAATTTTACCTTCGAGGATGCCATGAAAAGCGTACAAAAATACCGAAAACACGTATTGTCTCTGGTATTGGAAAATAATAAAACAACCAGCCCTTCTGTCCTTGCTTTGCTGGAGATTTGGCTGTCTTCACTGGCAGAAGATGATCTTGCCGGGATTTCTCCTGCCAGCCTGGCATCAGTGTTATGGGACGGTTTTACCTATGCAGCGCAGTGGCAGCCACAGCAGGGATGTCAGATCAGTGTCTTGTCGTATCAGGATAACCGGGGCGGTCATGCCAGTGCTTTATTGATTCTGAACCGGGATATGCCGTTTTTGGTGGATTCTATCGTTATGGCATTGCGTACCGGGCGCATTCCTTCTAAGGCGATATTGAATTCGGTTTTAGCCGTGCAACGTGATGCCGCTGGCAGCGTGATTCAGGTTGAACCGGCCAGAGCGGTACGGGCCAGTAATGTCGATACCGTGATTGCGAGCCATCGCGGCGGGCTGGAATCGGTCGTGTTGTGTATGCTGGCAGAAACCTTGAATGATATGGAACTTGCAGCATTGACTACATATTTACATATGGTGATTAACGATGCAGCTGTAGTGCGTCGCGACTCGCCGGCACTGGTGGCTAAAATTAATCAGATTGCTCAAACGATAGAAAGCCGGATGCAGGCCGGTCATGTGTATACACAGGAAGATGCTGCAGAAACCGTTGCTTTTTTACGTTGGGTGAGCGGTACCGGCTTTGAAACGTTTGCGTATGTGTATTACGCAGTACAGGATGGTGCGCGTGATCTGGTACGGGATGCAGGTAGTGCACTTGGCGTATTGTGCGACCCGGTACATCCGGTGTATGGAAACTGTCTGGCACGTATTCCGGGTGATCTTGATACCTTATGCGCTCGTAAGCATACTCTGTCTATTGTGAAAGCCGATGTGCAAGCTACCCTGCACCGCGATCAGCAATTGGATTTTATCGGTATTCGTGACACAAATGAACAGGGTGTCGTAGCAGGTGAACACTGCCTGGTAGGCCTGTTTTCCCGTGCAGCGACCAGCAGACCATTGGCCGATTTTCCTTTCGCACGTGGCCGGATCGCCCAAGTGTTTCGGCTTGCCGGGGTACGGCCTGAAGGATTTCGCGCTGAAAAATTTTTAGATATTCTGGAGTCGTTACCACGCAGTGAAGTGCTGGAAGCACAACCGGAATGGCTGGCTGCCGTATCGGGTGCCGTTGTGGCCTTATATAAACGGCCGCGTGCCAAGGTATTTGCACGCAGGGATGTTTATGGCCGACACCTGAATGTCTTGGTGTACATGCCGCGTGAATTGTATAGCGCCACCTTGTCTGATACATTGGCCGACACCCTGCATCAGGCCGTCGATGCGAGTGGGGTACTGGTGCAAACCTTGTTATCGGACGGCCCGCTGGCACGGCTGTACCTGATCGCCAGAGAAGCCAGGCCGGATCTGGATCTTGAGCACGACATACAACAGCCGCTGCTGGCGGTACTGGAAGGCTGGCATACTACCTTTGACGATTTGGCGGATGCTAACAGTGATGCCGCTGTACGGACCGGCCTGCGTAAACTGTGTCTGGATTTACCTGCAGAATACATTGCACTGACCACACCTCTCACGGCATATCATGATTTATGCAGTGTACTGGCACATACCGATACTACGCGCGTGCAGGTTCGGGTAGATCAAAGCGTGCCGGTCAGTATTCGTTTACTTTCGGTGAATACAGTACCATCCTTGTCGAAAATTTTACCTGCTATGCACAATGCGGGTGTGGTTATTGAACGGGAACAAACCTATGATGTGGCTTGCCATACAGATGGTGCCAGAGTTTTTATTACCTGTCTTTCGCCGGATGCAGCCAGCGCTGAAAAGCTGCTGCAAGCCGGAGTTGCTGATGCAGCCCGGGAATTGTTTGAGTCGCTATTCAATAATGAAGCGGAAGATGGACGCCTGAACGCACTGGTGACTGAATCCGGCATGCGCTTAAAGCACGTACAAGTTATACGTGCTTATGCCAGCTACTGGCGGCAGGCAGGTTGTCGTTTTAGTCTGCGTTATATTGCCGAATGTCTTAAAGACCAGGCACATTATGTGCGACGCATGACGGATGCATTTTTAGTGCGGTTTAATCCTGACTTCACTCCACAGCAGCGTGATACCGGTACTGCGGAATTACATGCGATATATCACAGTCTGGCAAATATCAATCATGCCGATTCAGAAGAACTCTGCCGTACATTGATTGAACTGATGCTTGCTACTTTGCGAACTTCGTATTTTCAGGAAAAACAGCAGGGTGACATTATCCTGTTTAAATTCGATACCAGTAAACTGAACTGGTTGCCGCAGCCGCGTCCTTACCGTGAAATATTTGTCTTTTCACGCCGGTTTGAAGGTCTGCATCTGCGTGGCGGTCCGGTAGCTCGTGGTGGTCTGCGCTGGTCGGACAGGATGGAAGATTACCGTACTGAAGTGCTGGGACTGGTGAAAGCACAAATGGTTAAAAATGCGGTGATTGTGCCGGTCGGCGCCAAAGGTGGTTTTGTCTGCAAAATGGTGCCTAAAGATATAGGTGGTGTCAGCAGCCGGGAAGTCATTGCACGGGAAGGCGAGGCGGTATATCGCTTATTTATAGCGGGTTTACTGGATCTGACCGATAACCGGGTACAAGGCCGGGTTGTTCATCCGCCGCAAACGGTGTGTCTGGATGACGATGATCCGTATCTGGTGGTGGCAGCAGACAAAGGTACGGCAACTTTCTCCGATATTGCAAATAGCATTGCGGTCGGGCGTGGGTTTTGGCTGGGGGATGCATTTGCATCCGGTGGCTCGAATGGCTACGATCATAAAAAACTGGGAATCACTGCTAAAGGCGCCTGGGAATCCGTTAAACGGCATTTTTATGAACTTGGACATAACTGGGCTACTACTGCGATTACGGTGATCGGGGTAGGTGATATGTCGGGCGATGTGTTTGGTAATGGTTTGCTGCTGTCACATCAGATCAGATTGGTGGCGGCCTTTGATCACCGGCATATTTTTATCGACCCCAATCCCGATTTATCGATTTCGTTTGCCGAGCGTCAGCGTTTGTTTGCTTTACCCCGCTCTTCCTGGGATGACTATAACAAGGAATTGATTTCTGCCGGTGGCGGGGTGTTCTCCCGTTCTGTCCGCAGCATTAATTTGTCAGCGCAGGCACAGGCAATTTTGTCGGCTGATCAGCAAACGGTGACGCCAGAACAGTTAATGCAGCTGATTTTACTGGCACCGGCAGACCTGTTTTATAACGGTGGCATAGGTACTTATATTAAGGCATCCACAGAAACGCATGCGCAAGTTAAAGACCGGGCAAACGATGCGATTCGTGTTGATGGTAATGCAGTGCGTTGCAAGGTAGTGGCGGAAGGCGGTAATTTAGGTGTGACACAGGCAGGGCGTATTGAGTTTGCTTTAAACGGCGGGCATATTTTTACTGATGCAATCGATAATTCGGCCGGAGTTGATTGTTCTGATCATGAAGTTAACGTCAAAATCTGGCTGGATGCCGAGGTTCATGCCGGTAGCATCACAGCACAGGAACGTAATCGCTTGTTAACGGTCATTACCGATGATATAGAGCGACTGGTATTAAGAGATAACACCCGGCAAACCCATTTACTGGAGCGAGAGCTGCAGGCGCAGAAAAATCCTGTTGTACAGGATGCTTATGCCGATTTATTAATAAATCTGGAGGCCGAAGGGGTATTGTCACGAACGCTGGAACAATTGCCGGGAATAGCCGGGCTGGCACGCCGTAAGGAAGCTGGTATGGGCCTGACCGCTCCGGAGCTGGCAGTAGTGATTGCCTATGTAAAAAATCGTTATAAACGACTTTTGTCGGAGTTGCCGCTGACGCAACAAGCCTGGGCGGATACATTGCTTACTCCGTATTTTCCTGCTGCACTGGTTGCTACACGTTCCAGTCTGGCGCATCCGCTGGCTAATCCGATCTTAGGTACGGTACTGGCGAATGAGGCGGTAAATCGTTGTGGCCCTGTTATGTTGAGTGATCTGGCAAAAAAATATGCAGTTACGGAAACCAGCGTTATTTTAGCCTGGAGTCAGGCTGTGGCTGCGTTAAATTTAGCACCCTTATTTGCGGTATTGGATGCACATGCACTGCGTATTCCCAAAGAAGTATCTCTGGCGCTGGATATACGTCTGCGCTTGTTGCAGCAGGCAGTGACCGAAGGCGTATTATCTGTGCCTGAGCAAGACATGACGGCACTGACCAGCTTATTCTCCGATCCGTCGGCAGTTGCATTATTGTGCGGAGATGTACTTGTTGTCAGTAAGGACGATTGTAACTCTTTCGTACGTGCCAGCCAAATGGTGGATGCGCTGACAGGTATGGCTGATTTTGTTTTTGCTGCTCTGGCAGTTCCGCTCACTGCTCAGATGGATTTGGCCGGACTGTTGCATATCGGTCTGCAATTGCGTCGTCAGTCGGGTATAGCCCGGCTGGAGCGGGTGTTGACTCAGACGGTGTCGCCACATAAAGCATCACTCTCCGCTGCATTATGTACTCATGCCACAGAAACGGTGCGGCGCACACAGCGGCGTTTACTGGAACTGGCTTTGCAGCCGGAATCTGTTGTACTGTCACAAGGTGCAGTACATATGGACGTCGTTGATTACATCACCGTTATGCTGACGCGTTTAGGTATTCCGGTTGATGCCGGAAACAGCGACAGTGCGTCATTGGAGGCTGCACAGCCGGAAGATGTGATGCGCTTGCAGGAATCTGCCGTACTGGAGGTGTGGACATTGTCGGAAGCTGCCTTTGCAGGAGGATACATCGGATGAGTTCCGGCGCTGATTTTTGTACTGAGGTCGCCGGCGGGCGGCTGACCAGTTTAGAGCGGCCTTTTTTAAGGGCCGGTTTTACGGTTACATTTCCGCTTCCCGGCGTAGTGCAAATTTGCGCCGCGCCGGAATTAGTTACAGGGAAAACTGAGCCGGCAGCGTTACGCGGAAGATTATTATTATCAGCAGGCATACACGGCGATGAAACTGCGCCGGTTGAGATGCTGACAAAATTATTATCCGTACTGAAAAAACATCCGCATCAGCTGGCGGTTGATTTGCTGGTTGTTGTAGGAAATCTGTGTGCTATAGCACAACAAAAACGTTATATTGACGTGGATCTGAATCGTTTATTTTTGCCGGAATGTAGCCGGTCTGCTGATGCAGACGCATCGGGCAACACATGCCCGCAATTTCCGGAACAGCTGCGGGCAAAGCAGTTGATGCAAATTGTGCAGTTATTTTTTTCCGGTAATGGGGCTAAATGGCATTTGGATTTGCATTCAGCGATTCGTGATTCCGTCTATCCTGCTTTTGCCATTGTGCCCGGACAGCGGGATGCGGTGTGGCTGGACTGGCTGGGCAGTGCAGGTATTGCTGCTGTGATTCTCAATACCTTACCATCTGCAAGCTTCAGTTCTTATACAGCGTCGTATTGCGGTGCGTTGAGCTGCACTGCTGAATTGGGGCGGGTCAGTGCGATGGGGCATAATAAGTTAAGCCGTTTTTCTGTGACATTTACCTGCATCGCGTCATTATTGCGTTGCGGAGCACTCAAGCCGGGGATAACAGAGGGTGCGATGCCTGTGTTGTTTCGTGTTAAGCATGAATTCATTAAAAAGACAGCGGCATTTGCTTTTAGTTTTGATGACAGTACCTGTAATTTTACTCAATTTGCACCCGGGACACTCATCGCTACCGATATAAATACGATTTACCGGGTGGGTTCTGTTACCGAGTATGTGTTGTTTCCTAATGCCGGAGTACGGGTGGGGCTGCGTGCCGGTTTGATGGTGGTCGCCGAAAGCCAGGACAGGGCAGTGAGTTAGTCAGCCCGGCAGACAGTGGATTCTTGCTGGTCTGTTTTAATGAATTTATTGATTGATCGGCAGAGTAAGCAATAAAGCATTTGAGTGAATTAAAAAAAGGCGTGCAGTTCAATTGAG
>CAIWPG010000303.1 GCA_903914535.1 uncultured Oxalobacteraceae bacterium | reverse complement strand
CATACTGCGATTTATTTTGTGTCGTTTTCATTTTTTTATTTTGACGTTTTACGAGTGTCGCCCTCGTTTGTTTTGTTGTTTACCGTCTTACGCTGACAATATCGCAAACGCTTGCGCCATTGTCAAATTTATTTCCGTTTTCTACTATACTTATTTTTTATACTGCTTTTGTTCAATGTTTGCTCGATTTCTGTTGAACCCTGCGTTCCAGTGAGTTTAATAGTTTTGTGTGGTTTGCATTTTTCAATATATGATTGCAGCGACTTTGCACGTGTGCGTTTGCCGCTTTTGACTTCGACCGGAATAATTTGGCCTTGATCATTGGTGACAATGAATTCAATTTCTGCGCGCGCGTCATTCCATGAAAAGCTAGGTTCTATACCGATTGCAGCCAATTCTTGTTGGACGAAATTTTCGGCGATATAGCCTTTGTATTCGAATGCTTGCTGTTTGATTTCTCGATAGCCGATGCCGAGCATATTGTTGAGAAGACCGACATCAAATAGGAAGAGCTTAACCTTGTTTTCTTCTTGGTAAGCAGCGAGCGGTGCTCTAGGCATTCCTTCTATTGGGTGGTTTTTCAATGCGAGGCGACATCTGTGTAACCAATTAATCGCTGTTTCAAATTCACCATAGCGTGATTTGTTTCTATAGACACCTTTGAATTTGAAACGATTGACTGACTCGTCGACAACTGCGGACAATTGAGCAGGAATTTGATTGAAGACGGCTTCAATTAACTGAGCGTCGCCTTTGTTCGAATACTTTCCAAAATCGCGACGGTACCCTTCTACTAAATTTACATGAATCTGTGTGACGTTTGAAATACGTTCGAGTATGCTTGCGTCTGGATTTGCAAACCAAGCTGCTACTGCCTCAGGCAGTCCGCCGGTGAAATAGTAATCAGTTAGTTTATCAAACAATATGCTGTGTGCTGCGGGGCTATTAACTTGCGTTTCGAAAGCTTTGATCAGTGCAGGCTCATTTGAAGCTAGTAGGAATTCGTAAAACGTCAGGGGACGCAAATTATATTGCTCGACCTTGCCAACGGGGAAAGAATTGAGTAATCCGATATTAGAACCACTGGCAGCGATGTAATAGTCTGGAGTTTTTTCTGCAAAATATTTTAAAGATGATATTGCACGCTCACACTCACCAATTTCATCGAGTATTAATAAATCGGTAGCAGGATTAAAAACTTGTCCTGTAAGCAATTCAATATTTAACAGAATATCGTTTGGGGCTAGTGATCCCGCAAATGCTTGGGCAAGATCAGGGCGTTCCAGAAAATCGAGATGGAGCGTGTGGGTAAATCCCTGTCCTAACAATTGTTTCAGTAGATACGTTTTTCCGGTCTGACGCGCCCCGTCAATTAATAATGGCTTGCGTTGCTGCTGCGATTTCCAATTGATTAGCTTATCAAGTAATTGTCGTTTCAATGGTATCCCCCTCAGGAATATGCCAATATCAGCGGCGCCGATATATTTTTCGTGCAAGATTTTGGATTTCATTATACTTGAATTTACATTATAATGCGCGTTAAAATGCGTAAATATACATTAATATGCGCATAATAATGTATATTTACGCGTTTATATGCGCGAAAAAGCGTTGTAATGGAATGAATGCCCTCTTTCAAACGGCATCGATGTGCCATTTTTAGATGCACAGGCATTAACCATATTTGATGCCGCACATAGCGATTATGAAGAACGATGGCATACGCTGGGCTATACTAGGGGTTATAAGCCCAAATCCACGAAATTTTCAGATTCCTTTAAACCGCAACGCAAAGGTCCAGCGGGTTGTGTGATATTGAATGGCCGCTAAACTTGGATTGCTGCCGGATGAAATTTAAAGCGACTGACAAGTCCGTGCCCTGACGCGACAGATGGTGCTCTCGAAAGCTGTCTGCGTATTCCGGTGAACGTGACCGACGCGCCTAAAATGGTGTTACGCGACTAAATTGTAATGTCTTCGGTCACGTTGGGTTCATAATTTCCTCCTTTTTGCTGTTTTTTTGTCTACCTACACGCAACGAATCTCCAGTCAGCGTAAATCGGTGATTTTTCTGCATGATGCGATCCAGAATAGCATCGGCAATCGTGGCATCACCTAACCAGGCGTGCCAGTGTTCAACCGGCAATTGTAATGCGGAGTTTAATCTTATGCGGAGTCCCGTTTCGGAGATCCCGCCTCCGCTTCATTCTTGAGACTTTTTTCTCCGCATAATCGTACTGTAGTGGTCTAATTTGCACGGACACCTCGATAGGAGGAAAATTCACTATCCGAGGAAAGTTAAATGAAAAAAGATCGCAGAAGATTTGATACCAATTTCAAGCTTGAAGTTGCGCGCATGATAAAAGTGCAAGGACTAAGTGTTGCGCAAGTTTGCCAAACGATGGGGATTGGTGAGACGGCAGTCCGTCGGTGGGCGACACAATATGAGGCCGAATTAACTGGACGCAGCGGCATTGGTAATCCGCTGACCCCAGAGCAGCAGAGAATACGCCAGTTAGAAAATGAAAATAGGCAGTTACGTTCGGATGTCGATCTATTAAAAAAAGTCTCGGCCTTCTTTGCCCGCGATCTGAAGTGAGCTACCAACTTATTGATACATTGCAAAAGAAGGCCGTACCGATCAACCCGAGTTGTCGTGTTTTGGGTGTGAGTCGTTCCGGCTTTTATGAGGCACGTCGCCAGCGTTCCAAACCGTTGTTTTGCAAGAACAGTGTGTATCTACGTGCCGCATTCTGTGCCAGTCACCAAAGTTACGGTAGCCGCCGTCTGGTTGTGGCGCTGAAGGAAAAAGGAATAAATATTGGTCGTTACAAGGTGCGTCAGCTTATGCATCAATCGAATCTGAAGCCCGTATGGAAGCGGAAATTTATTCATACCACCGACAGCAAGCATGAATTGCCGATTGCAGAAAACATACTTGCCAGGCAATTCAATCCTGCTGCACCAAACGTGGCTTATGTTTCAGATATCACCTATAGTACGCCCAGCCAGCGTAGCCCGCCCATTTGGGGGTGAAGCTGCTTGAGCATGTTTGGAATGCAGTACCCGGCAAGAAGTTGATGTTATACCGGGAATGCCCTTTCTCTGCTACGAGAGGAAGTGAGCCGAAGCGGCGGTG
>CAIWPG010000302.1 GCA_903914535.1 uncultured Oxalobacteraceae bacterium | reverse complement strand
TTGATTGAAGTGGCGCGACGTGTCAGTTCAACTTCAGCATTACCTGCAACGTGGCCGAAGGCTGCTTCGATATCATCCGTATTGGACGGTTTTGCCAGATAGTGGCAGGCACCCAGTTTGATTGCTTCTACTGCCGTAGTGATGCTGGCAAAGCCGGTCAGCACGACAATGAGCATGGCAGGATCATGTTTGTGCAGCATTTGTACACATGCCAGTCCGGAGGCGTGACCATTGAGCTGAAGATCAACTACAGCATAGCCGGGTGAATGTTGCAGCAGCAGTTCTGAGGCTTGTTCCATATTGGCGGCAAGCAGTACTGTATAGCCGCGTCTTTCAAAAGAGCGTCCCAGCGTGCGTGCAAATGCGGCATCATCTTCAATAATAAGCAGCAGGCGGTCAGTCGGCATAGGCCAGGCTTTCTTGTGATTTTTTTTCCAGTCGTATGGCTGCTAATGGCAGAGTAAGACGGACCAGTGCACCGTGCATATGGAGTTTGTGGCTATCGTTTATGCTGGCATCAGCGTGATTGCATGTGTCTGTATTTTCTGCGTACATGGCTTCTTCATCTGCCCGGTTGCATACCGTGACTGTACCGCCCAGCTTACGTGCAACATTAGTCACGAAAAATAATCCTAAACCACTGCCTGGCCGCCCTTTGCTGGATTGGTAAGGGGTTCCTATACGTTCCAGCATGAACTGCGGGAACCCCGGACCCTGATCTGTGACGAGCAGTGTCAGTGAATCAGCCTCACATATGGCATCAAGTTTGACCCATTGGGGAGATGCTTCCAGCGCGTTATCCAGTACATTGCAAATCATTTGTTTGAGAGCGGAATCAAATACGACAGGAATATCGTGGCTAATGCGATTGCTATATATAAATGAAACAATAGATCGGGTGGATCGCCATTCTTCGGCAAGATCATTTAAAAAAATATTGAGTGTGGTTTTGACGGACGATTCACCCCGTACTTCACCGGCAGAAAGCAGGACGCTGCTGACAATGCTTTTGCAACGTTGTAGCTGAGTCTGCATTTCAGTAATTTCCTCCATTAATTCACTGTTTTTTGTAAACTCGGGCATGCGCTTCCAATCGCCCAATATGACAGATAATGTGGCTAATGGCGTTCCGAGTTCATGTGCGGCTCCCGATGCCAGCAAACCCATGCGCACGATGTGATCTTCTTCTGCCGCATGCTGGCGCAGATCGGCAAGCTGTGCTTCACCGGCACGAAGATTGCGGCTGATACGGGTGATGAAAATAACCAGCAGGGCTGCATTCAGTGCAAAGCAGATAAGCATGCCCGCCACGTATAAATTGGGTAAGCTGCTGCCGGGATTAAGCGGCAATGATAAGGGCTCAGAAAACAGCGATAAGCCTGCCAGACACAGCAGGGTAATGCCGATAATCGACCAGGTCGACCAAGCTTCGAGCAATACTGCGCTGAGAATTACATGAAGTAAATATAAAAAAGCAAATGGATTGCTGGTTCCCCCACTTAAATATAATTGAGCTGTCAGTATGCCGACATCAAACAATAAGGCAAAAAATAATTCACGGTTAGCAACTACCCGGGATTCATGCCAGCGTAATTCACTGGCAATGTTGAAGGCGATAAGACAAGCCAGTACCTGTAGCATGTGCGGTGTAGGAAGAGGAATGTCAAAACCGAGGTGAACTATGGTAATGGTGGTGATCTGACCAAATACGGCTATCCAGCGCAGTTGAATGAGTTGCAGTGCATTTTGACGTCCGACAGTATTTCCAAAACTGGTCGCAACGGCCCAACGCTGTTCGGCGGTGGCAAAAATTTTACTCAGTTTCTTCATTTTCATTCTCTCGCTTTATCGCACAGGTTCCGGCACCGGCTCGGGTACCTGAATTGGTACTGTTGCGTAGCAGGCGCAGTTCGGTGCGACCAACCAGGTATGCGGCACCGGCGACCATGAGCGCCAGCGTGTACCAGGTGAGAGTATAAACCAAGTGATTATTATTAAAGGCGATCACTGTTAATCCGCCAATCGGCTGATTTGTAGCGGTGTGCAGTAATGCCGGATTTTTAGCTGAATCAGTACCTGAATTGCTATTAATACCGGCATCGGCATCAATGAAATAAGGTGCAACCAGCGCCAGGTGCTGTGCTGTTGCAATGGCCTGTACATCGCGCGAGTGCCAGCGCTGCGTGGCCGGATCATTGCGGCGTAAAAAAGCACCGCCGGGTTCGCTGATGCGTAGTAATCCGGTAACGTTGCTGATGAAATTGTCTTCAGTGCGATTTTTACCGGCATACGGTTGCGTATGCTCAGATGTTTTTGAGGAAATAAAGCCGCGATTAATCAGGACAATTGTGCCCTTGGTTTGACGTAATGGCGTAAGTAACCAGAAGCCGCTGCCAAGTTCCGTTGTTGCCTGAACACGCACACTAAACTGATGCAGAAAAGTGCCGCTCACCAACACGTGACGGTATTCATCTGTTTCAGCAGAAATATATTGCCAGCGATCCTGGCCGGGAGCGGCAACCGCCGGGGCATGTACCCGTTGTTCAACCCGTGCGATCAGGTCGCGTTTCCAGAACAGTCGTTTAAGCTGCCAGGTGCCCAGTGCAGTGAAGCTAAAAAACAGCAACGCTGCACACACCCCCAGCAGGAGCAACATAGTCACGGAGCGGGGACGAGGCGCAACATCCTGTATAACTGCGGTAGCAGTTTGTGTGGCTGCTACGTCTGTTGTTTCCCGCTCGCGTGACTTTGGGGTCATTGCATGGAACGCATAGTACCGGCAGCTGCCGGTGCTGATACAGCCGATGCTGCATCAGGCCTTGCACTGATTTCCGGTGTCTGAGCAGCCATATTGCTGATCGATTCCGGCACGGATTCCGAGCTTGCTTCTGACATCATGCCCGGCATCATATTGTGATTCAGGTGATACATAACCCAAAGTGAACCGCTCATGACGATGACCAGCAGTGTTACCGTAAACATCAGCGCCAATATGGACCAGCCGCCTTCGGATTTGGTATTCATGTGCAGGAAATACACCATGTGAACCACGATTTGCACCGCGCCGAATGCCAGTAATACCATCCCTGTCGTGCTGGATTTATCAAATACTTTTCCCAGCACCAGCCAGAATGGAATGGCGGTCAGAATAAGCGCTAAAATGAAACCGGTCGTATAGCTTTTCAGGCTGCCGTGGCTGGCATGCATGTCAGTGTGGTGGCTGTCACCGTGGTCGTGGTGCGCAGCGTGTTCGTGATGCCCGCTCATGGCAAGACTCCCATCAAATAAACAAAGGTAAAGACGCCGATCCAGACTACGTCAAGGAAATGCCAGAACATGGATAAACACATCAGACGACGGCAGTTTTCGGTACTCAGACCGTGTTTTCCTAATTGAAACAACAAGGTGATGAGCCAGATGATACCGAAGGTAACGTGCAAACCGTGGGTACCGACCAGTGAAAAGAATGAGGTCAGGAAACCACTGCGCTGCGGACCGGCACCTTCATGAATCAGGTGGACGAACTCAAACAATTCAAAGCCGATAAAGCAGGCACCCAATACACCGGTAACCGCCAGCCAGATCATGGTACTGCGCAGGTTTTTACGCTGCATTTCCAGCATGGCAAAGCCATAGGTGATTGAAGACAGCAACAACAACGATGTATTTAGTGCGACCAGCGGCAGGTCGAACAGTTCAGCACCGGACGGTCCGCCTGCATAGTTACGGCCTAATACCGCATAGGCAGCAAACAGACAGGCGAAAATCAGGCAATCGCTCATCAGATATAACCAGAACCCAAGCAAAGTACCATTCTCAGGATGATGTTCCAGCACGTAGTAACGTGAGGAAGATGTGGCGCTTATAGCGCTGGCAGAAGAAGTTATCTCAGACATGGCTACTCAACAAATTTGTGCGTTCACCTTCGGTACGGATGACTTCATCCGCCGAGATATAGTAATCGCGGTTGTAGTTAAAGGTATGAATAATAACGGCAGCGATCATGATTGCGAAGCTTGCACCTGCGACCAGCCACATTTGCCAGATCAGTGCAAAACCCATAATAGTGCTGAGTCCTGCGATGGTGAAACCGGCTGCTGTATTTTTAGGCATATGAATTGCCACAAAATCTTTAAGCGGACGCATATAGTTATTTTTCTTCATATCGGTCCATGCATCCAGATCGTAGACTTTTGGCGTGAAGGCAAAATTATAGACTGGCGGCGGTGACGATGTTGACCATTCCAGGCTGCGGCCACCCCATGGGTCACCAGTCACATCACGTAAGGATTCACGGCGCATGTAGCTGACGATCAATTGAATTACGAAGGAGATAATGCCGAACAGAATTAATACCGCACCCAGAGCTGCGACGATAAACCAGATTTGCAGTGACGGATCGTCAAAGTGGCTCAGGCGACGTGTCACGCCCATCAAACCAAGTACATATAATGGCATGAATGCAGCGTAGAATCCGATAACCCAGAACCAGAAAGAGCACTTGCCCCAGAATGGATCCAGTTTGTAGCCGAATGCTTTCGGGAACCAGTAGTTAATACCGGCAAACATACCAAATACGACACCACCGATAATCACGTTATGGAAATGGGCAATCAGGAATAAGCTGTTGTGTACGACAAAATCGGCTGGCGGTACAGCCAGCATCACGCCTGTCATGCCCCCGATAACAAAGGTGATCATGAACGCAATTGTCCACATCATAGGCAGTTCAAAGCGAATCCGGCCACGGTACATGGTGAATAACCAGTTGAAAATTTTCGCGCCGGTCGGGATCGAAATAATCATAGTGGTAATACCGAAGAACGAGTTAACGCTGGCACCGGAACCCATGGTAAAGAAGTGATGCAGCCAGACGAGGTAAGATAAAATGGTAATAACGACAGAGGCGTAGACCATGGAGGTATAGCCGAAAATACGTTTGCTGCAGAAAGTAGGAACTACTTCAGAAAATACGCCGAACGCAGGTAAAACCAAAATATATACTTCAGGATGACCCCAGATCCAGATCAGATTCACATACATCATGGCGCTGCCGCCCAGATCATTGGTGAAGAAGTTGGTGCCGGCCATACGATCCAGCGATAACATGCCTAATACCGCAGTCAGTACCGGAAAAGCAACGACGATCAGGACGTTGGTGCAAAGTGATGTCCAGACAAATACCGGCATTTTCATCATAGTCATGCCTGGAGCACGCATTTTAACAATGGTGGCGATCAGGTTGACACCGGACAGCAAAGTGCCGACCCCGGCAATTTGTAATGACCAGATATAGTAATCCACTCCCACATCCGGGCTGGCAAGAATGCCGGATAAGGGCGGATAAGCCAGCCAGCCGGTACGGGCAAATTCACCAACGAATAAAGATGCCATGACCAGCATGCTGCCAAATGCCGTCATCCAGAAACTGAAGTTGTTCAGAAACGGGAAGGCAACGTCACGGGCACCGATTTGCAGCGGCACTACGTAGTTCATTAATCCGTTTACCAGAGGCATAGCTACAAAAAAGATCATGATCACGCCATGCGCGGTAAAAATCTGATCGTAGTGATGCGGTGGCAGGAAACCGGTGGAATCACCAAAAGATAAGGCTTGCTGGGCGCGCATCATCAGCGCATCGGCAAAGCCGCGTACCAGCATAATCAGGCCAAGTACGATGTACATAATACCAATACGTTTGTGATCGATACTGGTTACCCAGTCACGCCACAAAGGGAGCCACAGGCGGAAATACGTCATTGCAGCAACGACGGTCGCTCCGCCGAGTGCCACCATGGCAAAGGTCATCAGCAAAATGGGTTCATGAAAGGGAATGGCATCCCAGGTGAGCCGACCGAAGATCAGCTTGGTCAGATTAATTTGGTCTAGCATTATTACTTTCCGAAGAAGAAGAGGGAACGGTACAAATGGCATTGTCAGTGCTGGCAGAACGTAATGCCAGGGTGAGTGGTGCAGCACCTTTACGCTGGTTCATGGATTCTTTTTCCATTCCCATATTGCCTTTTGCATCAATCGACATCATTTTGTCTATGCACATTGCGTCACGGTTAACGCAGCGATTTAAAATAGCATGGTACAAATCAGCGTCTACCGAACCATAATGACGTACAGGATCGCGTTTACTTGGTTTTTCCAGTTCTGCGTAGTTGGTACGGTTGAGTGCATTGCCGGTTCTGATCGTTTTTACCCACAGATCAAAGTCGGCCTGGCTCATACCGTGAAACTTGAATTTCATATCTGAAAATCCGGCACCGCTGTAGTTTGCAGAAAAACCATCGAATTCACCGGGTTTATTAATGACGGCGTTGAGCTGAGTCTGCATGCCCGGCATAGCATAAATCTGACCGGCCAGCGCCGGAATGTAAAATGAATTCATGACTGTCGAGGCTGTAATTTTGAATTCAACAGGCACATCGACAGGAGCAGCAAGTTCATTGACGGTAGCAATGCCCAGATCGGGGTAAATAAATAACCATTTCCAATCCAGTGCGACTACTTCCACCGTGATGGGTTTAACGTTGGCAGGAATAGGGCGTTTGGCGTCCAGACGGGATAATTTCCGGTATGGATCCAGCGTGTGCGTACCTATCCAGGTCAGGAGGCCCAGCGCGATGATAATGAGCAGCGGTGCTCCCCAAATAATCAGCTCAAGTTTTGTTGAATGATCCCATTCTGGTTCATAGCGCGCCGCAGTATTGCTTTTTCTATATTTCCATGCAAAAAATAATGTCAGTGCGATCACCGGAACAATAATTAGCAGCATTAAGAGTGTAGAGACGATCAGGAGGTGCCCTTGCTGTGCGGCAATGTCACCTGACGGATTCAACACTACTGTGTTGCATCCGGCCAATAGGATAGCGGATAAAAGAAACAATCCGCGGCGAGCAATTGAGAAAATCATGCCGGAAAATTCCATTTGAACTTAAAAATAGTGTTAATGTACAACAAGCGATGTTTATTTGCGATTGGACGTTTTGTCCTACCCGGGTTGTTTGTATGTCGGTTGTATGTATGCTGAATCTGGAAGGGCAATATAGCCGTTGCTGATCTGTTTTATATAACTGGAGGAGAGACGATTATGTCCGGAACTTTGGGCCGTGACGGCGATAACCCTGCCGTCTTTTTGTCACAGTCGCTTATGAATGACACACATCATAGCAGTTCAGATCACGCAGCGATTTCACCGGGTGATATTGCTATTGGCGTGGTTATAGGCCGTGCCTCGGAATATTTTGATTTTTTTGTGTATGCCATTGCGTCAGTTCTGGTATTTCCATCTGTTTTTTTTCCGTTTGAGCCGCGTCTGGAAGCTACCCTGCTCTCATTCCTGATTTTTTCTTTCGCCTTTCTGGCCCGGCCTGTCGGTACAGTCATTTTTATGGACATTCAGCGTCGCTTTGGTCGCGGTGCTAAACTGACCCTTGCTTTGTTTTTTCTGGGCATCTCTACGGCCGGCATTGCTTTTCTTCCGGCTTTTTCACACTCAGGTTTTGCTGCCATCGTATTGTTGTCCGTGTTACGGATCGGTCAGGGTATTGCGATCGGCGGTTCATGGGATGGACTGCCCTCCTTATTGGCGCTGAGTGCACCGGCACACCGGCGCGGCTGGTATGCGATGCTTGGGCAGTTGGGAGCTCCTGTAGGCTTTATACTTGCCGGTGGATTGTTCGCTTACCTGATCCTGGCGTTAAGTACGGAAGATTTTCTGGATTGGGGCTGGCGTTATCCCTTCTATGTTGCATTTTCTATTAATGTCGTCGCACTGTTTGCGCGTTTGCAACTGGTGTCTTCGGATGCTTTTTCCCGTATGCTGGAGCAGCGGGAGCTGGAGCCGACCAGCGTCGTCGAAATTACAAAATTTCAGGGGAGAAATTTAGTGCTTGGTGCCTTAGCTGCTCTGGCCAGTTATGCATTGTTCCATCTGGTGACGGTATTTCCGCTCTCATGGATCAGCCTGTATTCGACACGTCCGATCGGGGATTTTTTGATTATTCAGATTATCGGTGCTGTGCTAATGATCCTGGGTATCGTTGCTTCCGGTATTATTTCTGATCGCCTGGGGCGGCATACTACCCTGAGTCTCTTTGCTATTCTGATTGTGATTTTTAGTGGCTTTATCCCTTCTCTGATGGGGGGCGGGGATATTAAACAAAATATCTTTATATTGCTGGGTTTTGTTTTACTGGGTTTATCTTATGGTCAGGCAGCAGGCGCCGTTACTGCGAACTTCCCGCTCAAATACCGTTATACCGGTGCAGCGCTTACTGCGGATCTGTCCTGGCTGGCCGGAGCGGGCTTTGCGCCGTTGCTTGCTTTAGGTCTTTCTGCGCATTTCGGCTTAGCTTACGTCAGCCTGTATTTGCTTTCCGGTGCCGTATGCACGCTTGCAGCATTGAGCCTGAATCGTGTCCTGGAGGTGCGTGATTAGACGATGGCAGGAGGGGATAATCGGAAGAGCAACTGACAGAAGACAGAAGGGGGGTGTTGATTGGCTGAGGTACTGCGCAGCGATCAGTGCTTCCCTTTTTTTATTTATTATTCGTTGCCGGGGCAATGGCAGCCGGATGCAGGAAAGAAGCCAGTATGCCCTGGCTTCCCCTGGAAAAAACAAAAAAGCACCAGGCAAGCTTATGCGGTATTACATACCCGCATTGCTGTTTTAAAGTTGCATTAAATTTACTTCACAGTTACTTCAATAGTTTTACTCATTTTCGGACCATAGGACTGATGAAGTCCGTTAGCAAATTGCAGGGTAAGTTTATATTTTCCCGGAGCCAGTGTTACCAGGGTTTCGGTCTGGCCTTTGCCAAAATGCTTATGCTGTTCATCTGAGGGAATCACCACACCTTCAGGAATGCTATCCAGATTAATTAACAGATGATGATGACCTGTATCTGCTGTCATATCACCGGCAGGAACTACTTTCATTCCTGTTACGACAAATCCCACGTTAAACGGGCTGCTTACTACTGCACCATTTTTTGGTTCAGAAAAATCAACGGACTGAGCATATGCTGAAAATGCTAAAAATGAAAGTAAATAACACAGGCAGAATTTGATGAATTTCATTCGGGTTCCCTTATTTCAGGTTTAAGAACAGTCAGACTAACGTATTTTGGGGCATGACGTATGACATGGGCTGGATTTGTGGTGCTCTTGTAACGATAGCGATACAGAGTTGTTATTAATACGCATCGAATGATGCCGTATGGTATTGAACTCATGCCGATTGGTGGTGAATTTCTGTACAATCCATGCCCAGACGACCTGATTCATCCGTATTACCATTATTTATTGAAAATTCATGACTTTACACATAACACGTACTCTGGTATTGGGTGGTTCCCGTTCCGGTAAAAGTGCCTGGGCAGAAAGACTGGCAGCAGATTCTGGTAAAGAAGTTATTTACCTGGCTACAGCACAGGCCGGAGATGCGGAAATGCAGGAACGGATTGCCCATCATAAACAGCGTCGCCCGGTACAGTGGATTTCTGTTGAAGAACCATTGGCTTTGGGAGATGCACTGGTGCAGTGGTGCGCACCAGACCGTATCGTGATTGTTGATTGTCTGACGCTCTGGTTGTCGAATATTCTATTTTCAGGTATGGCACATTTTCCGGACGTGGGTGTTATTCCTTTGTCACCGCTGTTTCATCAGCAGCGTGCACGATTTTTACAGGTACTAGGGGAAATCGGGGGGGATCTGGTGCTGGTATCAAATGAAGTAGGTATGGGGGTCGTGCCTTACGGCGCTGTTTCACGTTGTTTTACCGATGAAGCAGGTCGTCTGAATCAGGAAGTGGCCGCCCGTTGCGAGCGTGCCGTATTACTGGTGGCCGGATTGCCTCTGGTACTTAAAGATTGTGGTAAGGACGGTACTGACCCGAATGTGAAGCAGGGCACTTCATGCTGACCGGTTTGCATATTCAGTCGGTGGCACTGATGGTGTTAGCTGGTGTTATTCTCGATCTGGTGCTGGGTGAATTGCCGCGCTGGCATCCGTTGGCTGGTTTTGGCCGCTTGGCTGGCTTTGCAGAACATTATCTTAATTCTGGCCGGTTCCGCTTTGGGCGCGGTTTACTGGCATGGATGCTGGTGGTCTTGCCTCTTGTTGTTTTGGCCTGTTGTTGTATTCATTATGTGCAATTTGCCGGTATTGGCGATACGGCTTGTGCCGTGCATGTGATCCTGCTTTATTTTTGCCTCGGATTGCGTAGTCTGCGTGATCATAATTTACCAATTTTGGCTGCATTAAAACAGGGTGATCTGACCCTGGCACGTTTTTTGACAAGTCGTATTGTCAGTCGTGATACGCAACAAGCCAATGCTTCGGATCTGGCTAAAGCCAGCACTGAGTCTTTACTGGAAAATGGTAATGATGCAGTATTCGGTACTTTATTTTGGTTTGTGCTTGCCGGCGGGCCCGGTGCGCTTTTATTCCGGCTGGCTAATACGCTGGATGCCATGTGGGGTTATCGCACTCCCCGGTTTCTAAATTTTGGTTGTGCTGCGGCACGCATTGATGATGTGCTCAACTGGTTTCCCGCACGTCTGACAGCATTGTCTTACGTTATGCTGGCTGCAACAATGGCGGATAAGCGCCATGCCTGGCATTGCTGGCGTACCCAGGCACCGGCCTGGGATAGTCCTAACGCCGGTCCTGTTATGGCTAGTGGCGCCGGCGCACTGGGGTTGGCGCTGGGTGGTGCAGCTGTTTATCACGGAGTGACGGAGCAACGTCCGGTATTGGGGGGCGGTCGTCCGGCACAGGAGCAGGATATTGCGCGTGCCTGGCGTCTGGTGGCTGCGACGACCACGCTTTGGCTGGTAATTATGGCATTGACCAGTATGGTGTTTTTTCTGCTCGGGGCCACTTATGCTTGAACATGGCGGTAATTTAAACGATGTTGCTGCGCGTTTTGATCGCGCGCGGGAAGATTGGCTGGATTTATCAACTGGTATAAATCCGCAATGGTATCCGGTGCCCGTACTGGCAGAGAATGTCTGGCACCGTCTTCCGGAAAAAAGTAATGCTCTGGCAGATGCTGCTGCGCGTTATTACGGGGCACCACAGATGCTGGC
This sequence comes from uncultured Oxalobacteraceae bacterium, assembly GCA_903914535.1. Classification (GTDB taxonomy): domain Bacteria; phylum Pseudomonadota; class Gammaproteobacteria; order Burkholderiales; family Burkholderiaceae_D; genus Solimicrobium. The sequence goes on along the minus strand of CAIWPG010000302.1, from coordinate 22,763 downwards.
GGTAGCCGGAACGCAGGCTGCCATTCAGGCATTACCACGTTTGCGCCCGCCGTCACGCGTGATTGTCGCTGCGCCGTCTTATGCTGAACATGCTCATCACTGGGGCGCACACGGTCATCAGATGCGGCAAGTTTCTTACGACGATCTGGATCAGGCTGTGCATGATTGTGATGTGATGGTTGTTTGTAATCCGAATAATCCTACCGGTGCAATTGTTGAACCCGAACGCCTGTTGGCCTGGGCTGATATTCTTACGGCACGCGGCGGATGGCTGATTGCTGATGAAGCGTTTGCTGATACAACTCCGCAGCACAGCATAGCGAATCATAGTGACAGACCGGGTCTGATTGTATTGCGTTCAGTGGGTAAATTTTTTGGATTAGCTGGTTTACGATTGGGTTTTGTTGCGGCTCACCCCAGGCTACTGATGCAATTGGAAGATATGCTGGGGCCGTGGGCTATTAGCGGACCGGCACAACAAATTGCTTGTACGGCATTGCAGGATACAGCCTGGCAGGATGCCATGCGGGCCCGTTTACTGCTATCGGGTCAGCGCTTACATACATTATTGCATCGTTATGGCATACATGCGACCGGCAGTGCCCTGTATCAGTGGTGGCCGGAGCCGGAGCCGGAAGCATTTTGGGTTCATATGGCCGAGTGTGGAATTCTGGTGCGTCTGTTTGTGCAGGCAGCACGCGGTATCCGGTTAGGCTTACCTCCTGATGAGGCTGGCTGGCAACAGTTGGAGCTCGCTTTGCAGCAGTGGCGTAGTGCTGCGGATTAAATTCACCAGCTCTGAAATAGTGAGATTTCTTTAGGACTGACATAAAATTATTTACGCGGAGTTATCCTTGTTTAACCATAATAATTTTTCATCAGTCCTGCACCTTAGATGTTTTTTGTGGAAAGTTCAGTCATGCGTGATGATCAAAATAATGCCTGTCACGGCACCGGAAAAGTAGCTGATATTGCTAACATCGCTGATTTGTCTTTATGTCATGATGCAGCAAGTTCTCACCAGTATTCCGATTCTGAAATTCAGGGTGTTTACCGTGCAATCCGGGAGCGTCGTGATATGCGTCACTTTCAGACACGCCCCGTTGACCCGCAACAATTGCTACGTTTTATCGAGGCCGCGCATCAGGCTCCCAGTGTGGGCTATATGCAGCCCTGGCGATTTATTCGTATTGTAAATAAGGAACTCCGTCAGCGTTTGTACGAACATGTTAATGAAGAGCGTATATTGACTTCGGAGGCACTGGGAAAACGCTCTGATGAATTTATGCAGCTTAAGGTTGAGGGCATTCTTTCCTGTGCTGAAGTGCTGGTTGTCGGTTTGGTCGATAAACGTGAAAACTATATCTTCGGGCGTCGTACCATGCCAGAGATGGATCTGGCCTCGGCATCCTGCGCTATACAAAATTTTTGGCTGGCAGCACGTGCCGAGGGCGTCGGCGTAGGCTGGGTCTCCATGTTTGACCCAGCGCAGATACGCAGTCTGTGTAACATGCCTGAAGGCAGTCAACCGATTGCGCTACTCTGCGTTGGTCATGTAGAAGCATTTTATCCTGCACCCATGCTGGAAATGGAGGGTTGGGATAAACGTCGTTTACTGAGCGACATTGTATTTGAAGACTCCTGGGGTAATGGTAAAGAGTCCGTGAATGATATTGTCGGAAAAAGCAGGCTGAAAAGTGAGTTACCGGAGTAATTGATGAAATCCACGACAATAAAAGCATTAAAAATACTGATTGCAGCACCAATTATTACCGCAGTCGCCGGCTGTGGGGTGGTGGCAGCACCTTGCCGGATCGTTTCAGCCGGGCTTAAAATGGTTCCCGTCGTCGGGCACGTTGCCGCTGTGCCGACGGATGCCTGCGCAGCGGTAATTGATCCTTAGGGTGTTGATGATAGCTGTTTTCGCCGTAATAACAGATACATGGCAGGTACGACGAACATAGAGAGTAAGGGGGCACTGATCATGCCTCCAAGCATAGGTGCTGCGATGCGCTGCATCACGTCTGAACCGGTGCCCGACGTTAGCATGATGGGTGCGAGTCCTGCAATAATGACAGCAACTGTCATCGCTTTGGGACGCACGCGCAGAACGGCACCTTCTTTGATTGCTTCTGTCAGCTCTGTATCGCTGCTCAGTCCGTCCGCAAGCCGGTTTTCCCATGCGTGTTTCAGATAAAGCAGCATAATCACGCCAAATTCAGCCGAAACACCTGCCAGTGCAATAAATCCGACACTGCTTGCCACCGATAGATGTTGCCCCAGCATCCACAGTAACCAAATACCGCCTGCCAGTGCAAATGGTAATGTCATCATGATCAGAATCGCTTCATCCATGCGTCGGAAAACCAGATACAGTAGTATGAAAATAATTACCAGGGTTGCTGGTATCACCAGTCTGAGTTTTGCTGCAGCACGTTCCAGATAATCAAATTGACCTGACCATACAATAGAATACCCTGTCGGCAAATTGACTTCGTTACCGACTACTTTTTGCATATCGCGTACTACTGAGCTCAGGTCGCGTCCCCGGATATCAATGTAAACCCAGGAAGAGAGCCGGGCGTTTTCACTTTTCAGCATAGGCGGCCCATCGTTAATGCGTAGTGTGGTGATATCGCCTAAGCGTAATTGTGCTCCGCGTCCGGTGCGTATGGGAAGTTCCCGTAATTTGTTGAGCGAATCACGCATCTCTCTCGGGTAACGCACATTAATAGGAAAACGTTGTAAACCCTCCACCGTTTCACCCACATTGTCACCGCCTATCGCCGCAGAGATAATACTCTGAACATCGGCAATGTTTAAACCATAGCGTGCAGCAGCATCACGGTTGACGGTTATATCAATATAACGCCCCCCGTTGAGTCTTTCTGCTAAAGCAGAGCTGACGCCGGGCACATTTTTTACAGCATGTTCAATGTCACTCGTGATTTTATCAAGCACGGCTAAATTTGCCCCCGACACTTTGATCCCTGCCGGGCTTTTAATTCCTGTTGCCAGCATATCAATGCGGTTTCTGACAGGCGGCACCCATATATTCGATAAGCCCGGCACGTTAACGATGCGATCCAGTTCATCAGTCAGTTTTTCCATTGTCATTCCTGCGCGCCACTGATCGCGTGGTTTGAATTGTATCGTGGTTTCAAGCATTTCCATCGGTGCCGGGTCTGTTGCCGTTTCTGCCCGTCCTGCCTTACCAAAGACAGTATCGACTTCAGGGACGGTTTTGATTAAACGATCAGTCTGCTGCAATAATTCTGCCATTTTCCCGGTACTGATTCCCGGCAGGGCAGATGGCATATATAACAAATCACCCTCGTCGAGCGGCGGCATAAATTCTCCGCCTAAATGTAGCGCGGGCCAGATCGTGAGCATGGCAAGCGTCAGCGCAATAGCCAGTGTTGTTTTAGGTGCGCGCAGTACGATATCAAGTAACGGCCGGTACAGGCGGATAAAAAAACGGTTAACAGGATTGTTTCGCTCATTGGGTATTTTTCCGCGAATTAAGTACCCCATTAGTACCGGAATTAAGGTGACAGCCAGACCAGCGGCAGCTGCCATGACGTATGTTTTGGTAAATGCCAATGGCGCAAATAATTTACCTTCCTGTGCCTCCAGTGTAAACACCGGAATAAATGATAATACAATAATCAGTAATGAAAAAAACAGGGCAGGTCCCACCTCTGCAGCCGCATTGCCGATCACCTGCCAATGCGCTTCTCCCCTGAGTGTTTCGGCAGGATGTGCATGATTCCATGCTTCGATGTGTTTGTGGGCATTTTCAATCATAACAACAGCAGCATCCACCATCGCCCCCACTGCAATCGCAATGCCGCCTAACGACATAATATTGGCATTGACGCCCTGGTAATACATCACGATAAATGCGATTAATATTCCGACTGGCAGTGTGATAATGGCGACTAATGCAGAGCGTGCATGAAACAGAAAAATAGCACACACAATAGCAACGACAATAAATTCTTCAATCAGTTTTTCTTGCAGATTTTTAACTGCACGTCTGATTAAATTAGAACGGTCATAGGTCGTGACGATATCTACGCCGGGAGGTAAGCTGGATTTTAAGGCTTGTAATTTGGCTTTAATCGCGTCTATCGTGACAAGTGCATTTTTACCGGAGCGCATGATAATTACGCCGCCAGCGACTTCGCCTTCGCCGTTCAGATCGGCGATGCCGCGTCGCATTTCCGGGCCGGTCTGTATGGTCGCTACATCACCAAGACGAACGGATACACCGGCATCTGTAGTGATTAAAGGGATAGCCCGGAAATCATCCAATGTGTGTAAATAACCGGAAACGCGCACCATGTATTCCGCTTCACTCATTTCCAGTACCGAACCACCTGTTTCCTGGTTGGCCTTTTGTATAGCATCAAGCACACTGGCGTGCGTGATGGAAAAAGCGTTGAGTTTGTAAGGGTCAAGTACTACCTGATACTGGCGTACCATACCACCGATACTGGCTACTTCAGCTACGTTGTTAACTGACTTTAGCTCAAATTTAAGGAACCAGTCCTGAAGTGCGCGCAACTGCGATAAATCCATTTTTCCGCTGCGGTCTGTTAAAACGTACTCGTATACCCAGCCGACCCCGGTGGCATCTGGTCCCAGCGCTGTTTTGGCTTGTGCCGGTAAACGCGACTGCACCTGATTCAGGTATTCCAGCACGCGCGAACGTGCCCAATACGGGTCAGTACCATCTTCAAACAATACATATACAAATGAATCGCCAAAAAATGAATAGCCACGCACTGTCCTGGCTCCCGGCACTGACATCATGGTTGTGGTTAAGGGATAGGTAACCTGGTTTTCTACAATTTGCGGAGCCTGACCCGGGTAGCTGGTGCGGATGATTACCTGCACATCAGATAAATCGGGTATAGCATCCAGAGGCGTGCGCCAGAGTGACCATACGCCCCATGCACATAAGAATACGGTCACTAACAGTACCAGAAAGCGGTTTTTTATCGACCACCTGATCAAATGGGTGATCATTGTTGTGCTCCTGTTGCCTGTGAGGGGGTATCGCTCATCCGGTTAGCGGTTTCTTTTAAGCTCGCTTCGGAATCAACGAGGAACTGACCGGAAATCACGACTTTCTGAGCAACTTTCAGTCCGCTGAGGATTTCGGTCTGGCCATTCATTTCTATGCCGGTTGTCACATCAGTTGAATGGAATTGTCCGTTTTCTCCGGCAAGCATCACTATGCTGCGGGTTCCTGTCCTGATCACTGCTTCGGACGGCACCAGCATACTGTTTTTATGCACATGGGAGGTGATGCTGACAGTAGTAAACATACCTGGTATCAGTTGTTTCTGCGGATTGTTTAGTACGATACGTGCTTTTAGTGTTCGTGTTGTGTTATTCACGTCCGGTAAAATGGCACTGATTTTACCGTGAAAAATGATGCCGGGCAGGGATGGCGTTGTTGCCTGTGCAGCGTAGCCCGGTTGCACTTGTTCAGACACACTTTCCGGTATGTCGGCATTGATCCAGACAGTACTGAGACCGTTGATCCGGAACATAGGAGTGCCTGTTGTTACGGTCATGCCTTCGCGTACTGATAATTCTGTCACAACACCGTTTATCGGTGCGGTGATGGTGATACGCGGGTGTAGTTTGTCACTGGTATCAATTAAGCGTATTTGCTCATCGCTCATGCCAGCCAGACGCATGCGTTGTCTTGCGCCATCAAGCAAATTATCCAGACCGCCGGGGGGCATATGTTTGACGGTTAAGTATTCTTCTTGTGCGGCCACCCAGTCCGGCACATACAAATCTGCCAGGGGCTGACCAATGTGTACAGAGTCTGAGGGTGAGCGCACGTATACGTGTTCTGCGTAGCCATTGCTTCGCGCTTGCATTACCGTCATATCGCGTTCGTCATATGCAATGCTGCCTGCTGCAACGACCTTAGGGCTAAGATCGGCTTGTGTGACCAGAGCAGTACGCACACCTAAATTTTGTTGTATATGCGGGTTAATGCTGACGCTGTTACTATTCTCCTGTGTATTTTTTTCGTTGCCGGCGTAGACAGGTACCAGTTGCATATCCATAAACGGCGATTTTCCTGGTTTATCGAAACGCTGTTCTGGCACCATAGGATCATGCCAGTATAAGATTTTTTTAATGGGATTCCGGTTATTTGTTAAGGCTGTAATTTGCTTGCCCTGTCTGATTCCCAGTGTGTACAGGCCATAGCCACCCAGTGTGAGAGTGCTAACGATAATAATACCCGCACAGATCTTAACGATGAGGTGGTTTTTCATGGCTGATCCCGGTTAATAATGGTATGCGTGCTCAGTTCTTCTTTACTTAGCGGAAATAAAAAATTGAGTTGTGCCCACAGACGGGCCGTATCCGCCTGAAGTTGCAATGACTGGAGTTGTGTTTCGATTTCATTGCGGCGGGCCGCAAGTAATTCAATCAGGCTGGCTTTGCCGCCACGATAGGAACTCATTACAGCCTGAGTACGTTCTTTTGCCAGAGGGATCAGTTCATGATTGAAGCGGATGATGCGTTCACGATTGCTTTCCCATTCATTGAGTACACTGCGTATCTGTGCGATAAATGTTTGTAATGCGTCATCCCGCTCCGCTCTGGCTTGCCCGGCTATCGCCAGTCTGGACGATATTTCGCGATCCTGGCGATGTGGCTGATCCCATTGGAATGGAATGGAAATACCGACGGAAATCATATTAGAATACGCCGGACCACGCTGTTGTAATGTGACTCCAATACTCCAATCTGCATTTTTATTGGCTTGAGCAAGTTTTGCTTCTGTTTCTGCTATAGCGATTTGTTCGCCTAATGCCAGCATCTGAGGGTGCTGTAACAGCAGGGTATCCAATGCATTGGTATCAAATCGGAGAGAGTCTATCCCGGGTATACCGGCAAGAGGGGCCTGGGCAGCGGCATTGCCTACCCAGCGTAGCAACATTGTATGGGCATTACGCAGGCGTCGTGTGATATCGCTGGCACGATCTTCTTCCATAGTTAAGGCACTTTGTGCCGCAATGATATCGGACTGACTGGCCCGTCCGGCACGATAAGCTCCCTGAGTTGCCTGAATTTCAAGGCGGGCTTGCGCGGTTTGTTCCGTAACGAGGCGACTCATTTCTTCCGCATAGTAGCGATCGAGCCAGGCTATTGCTGTATCGCGTTCAAGCCTGGCAGCAATACCGGCTTTTTCTGCCAATAATTTATCAGCAGCACGATCAACACGTTCTGATCGTAACCGGCGTTTGTCAGCTCCGGTTATTTCTTGCATCAGGCCAATGCGCCGCATCGTCATGAAGTCACTGGTCAGGTTCCATTGACTGGTGCCGCTTACCGGCAGATTGTCAATGCCCGCTGATAGTACCGGGTCCGGTAGCTGACCGGCAGCGACAGCCATATCACGCGATGCTGCTATCGCCTGATCTTGTGAAAATAATTGGCGTGACCGGGTTAGCGCCACTTGTTGCGCATCTGTCAGTGTGAGCGGTTTTTCAGTGGCAAAAAGCAAAGGCGATGGCAGCACTAGCATGCTGGCTATGGTAATGAGCAGGGTGCGTAATAAGGTAATTACTCCGTTTGCAGAAACAACAGAGTGCGCACGCGTTTGCGTGACAGGCAGAACGAACATAAAAATCTCCGGAAAGCAAAAGACAGGGACGTGCGCGTATAAGGCGTCACGACGACAAATCGGGTAAAACGGAGTGATTTAAATGCGGAAACAGCAGTGACGAATGGCGATAGGTGGTGCAGTTGTGCGTGCCAGTGTGCTTAAATCAGGCGACATTGTTTCATGGACAGTGTTATTTTCCATGTATACCGCTAACACCAGGCCGATAGAAATAAATGGTGAAATTGCCGGTAATTGCAGATTATCTGCGGATTGCTCATCCGGCTGACCATGTGCATGTGTGTAACATAGTCCCGGCTGTGCTTCATCCATTCCTTCACACCCCGGCATCATTACCACAGTATGATTTTCTGTTGCTGTGGCGGGACACGTATACGCCGCCACGGCCAGCTGCATAAACAGCATGCTGAGCAGTGCGATAACGGCAATAAGGCAGCTTGAGCGAGAGAATTTCATACATTAACCAAGTATTAACCATCTGCAGCATAGCGAGTCGTCGTGAATTTTGTCAATCTTTAACTATCTATGCTGCTATTTTGATGTGTTTCAGTAAGGTCGTAAATTCGGCAGTGTTTGTTTAATGTACGTTAATGGGGAAGATTTCCGCAGATAATGCTACTTTGTCTCCCAGCCCGTATTGGTAATAAGCCGGACGTGAAATATTTCTCAAAAGCATGAAAACTTTAAGCTGGAACCGGCGAAGCAGGTTCATTTTTTTAGAAGGCAGTAAATTTTCAACAGCGACGTGAATGACCCATTGATGCTTATCCAGAGGCAGGTTAATTTCTTTATGTGAAAACATATCGTTCAAAGCATACTCTACATTGGGATCTTCTAAGAAACCAAATTGAATTTGAACCAGGAGAATGCTGCCTCGTTTATTGCGCTCCAATACTGTGACCGAATAGCGATTTTCATGAATATACGGTACTTTTAAGTGGATGATCTGAACATAAATAAGATTGCGCGGCAATATCCCGGTTCTTTTCCAAATCATTTGTAATAGGGTCGGTGTTTTTTCTTTATCACCATGTGTTGCGATTAAGGGAATCATCAGAATTGAAGCACGTTCCATCAGCGTATCCGCACTACGGTGAAGTCGGATTAATTCATCCAGTTTCATGGTGTGATTTGCCGCATATCCGGCAGAAGTTGCTTTTCTGCCCCAACGCCAGGTCACCATAATCAAGAATACGGCAAGGCCTATCAGCATAGGTATAAAACCACCTTCCCAAAATTTGAAGGTGTTAGCGACCAGGAAAGAACAATCAATTAATGCCAGTGCACCGAATATGGATGCACTTTTAATGACACCCCAGTTCCAGTAACGTCTGGCGATAAAAAACATGGATGTTGAGGTAATGATCATAACGCCGGATTCAGCCAGTCCGTAAGCAGAGCCCAGTGCTTCGCTTGAGCCAAAGCTAATCACCAGCAAAGAGCATCCAATAAACAGCGACCAGTTTATGAATGGTAAATAGACTTGTCCCACATGTGACTGATGCGTGTGATGGACTTTTAAACGTGGCATTAATTCCAGTGCGATAGCTTGCGCTATTAAAGAAAATGCGCCGGAAATCAGTGCCTGAGAAGCAATAATGGTCGCCATAGTAGCAAGTGCCACCATGGGATAAAGCCAGTTTTCAGGCACCATACTAAAGAAAAGATTCCCGCCTAAACGCGCGCCGCCACCTAATAAAAATGCACCTTGCCCAAGGTAATTTAATAACAGGGAGGGGTAAACTAAAAGAAACCAGCTTAAGCGGATGGGTCTGGCACCAAAATGTCCCATATCGGCATACATTGCTTCACCACCTGTTAACACCAGTATCAGGGCACCGAGAACAAACAAACTGTGATGAAAATCTCCATACCGTAAAAAATTAATCGCATAGACAGGATTAAATGCATTCAGTATTTCAGGATGATGTTCTATCTGTCTGACACCCAATACGGCAATCACGATAAACCAGACAACAATAACCGGCCCGAAAATCTTGCCGATGCCTCCCGTGCCCTTATATTGAAAAGCGAAGAGCAGCGTGAGAATGGCGAGTGTGATCAGGATAATGACCTGGCTGGATATGGGGGTGGCGACAGCAATGCCTTCCACTGCAGATAATACGCTGATGGCCGGTGTAATCATCCCGTCACCCAGCAATAATCCCGCTCCGATCAGAAGAGACCAGGATAACATCGCCAGGCGGCCTGTATTGAATTTATCCAGTAATCCATACAATGCAAATACGCCGCCTTCGCCATCGTTGTCTGCTCTTAAAACAAAAATAGCGTATTTGAGCGCAACCACAATCGTCAGTGCCCAGATAACCAATGATATCCCGCCGTAGATGTTTCCCGGAGTTAACGCTACGCCTTCATGACCAAAAAACATCAAATTCAGTGCGTATAAGGGGGACGTACCGATATCCCCGTAAACAACCCCTAATGCACCAATACTTAATGCCGCCACGCTTTTGTTCGGGCGGTGCGAAAAATATTTTCTGCGCGTTGTATGTTTTGGTGAATCAACTGCCGTAGCTGGTTCCGGTGCTTTATTATTACTCATTTAATACCCTGTTTTTGCAAAGGACTTTTTTTGTAAAAGAACTCTTTTATCGCTGTGTCGGGATGATGGCGTGTCCGGCATCCATCCCATTTATGTTGAAAATGATTCCTATAGACACTATTATTGTTACATGATTTGCCAAAATTAACTATAAATGCATAGTTGCCCGATGCAATCTGTTGAAGGAAAATGCTGCAGGCAGTGATTCGCTGACGGCTGTGGTATATACGCTGAGGCGGGGGCTGGCGGGGTGATCGTGATTCATATTGATCAGCCCGCGCAGACGTTTTTTCGGGGAGATTTTGAAACTGGCTGATAAAAAATCGCCAATGTTTTGATGATAAATTTCTGGTGTTACGCTCCGGTCAGCTATTGCTGACCGGAGCAGCTTTGCTTTTTACTACGGATATTCATCTTCTTGTCAGAGAAAATTTGAGTGATATCTTTTTTCTGAAAATTGTACTCCGGTATTTACCTGCTTGCGGCAGTCAGGCAGTGAGCGCCGTCCGGCGTCCCATCATCAACATACTGATACCGGCAATGATTGCCGGAATGGCGACGAGTACGAAAATCAATGGTAAACCCCAGCCGAGCGATAACATAACCCCCCCTGCCATTGAGCCAAGAATCGACCCGATACGGCCTATGCCGGAAGCCCAGCTGACGCCGGTAGCTCTGCTGGCTGTCGGATAAAATCCGGCAGCAAATGCATTTGCGCCAACTTGTGCACCTGAAACGCAAAATCCGGCACCAAATACCATGGCTACCAGCAGTGCCATATTTGTTGTGGAACTCCCGATGGCCGCAGCAAACACACCGGCTAATATATAGGTAAGGCCAAGAACACGTTGCGGACCATGGTGATCCATCATATTACCCAACACGATGGCGCCAACGGTTCCGCCGACCTGAAACATTGCGGTAATCAGTGACGCATCCCTGAGTGATAAGCCGGAACTCTTGATTAAAGTCGGCAGCCAGCTCGACAGCAAATAAATCACCAGCAAACTCATGAAAAAAGTTAACCAGAGAAAAAGGGTGCCGCGGCGTACTGCAGGATCAAATAAACGTGCGACCGGGAAACCGGGTCTGGCTTTTTCAGGGGTACTGAAGCGTGCCTGACTAAGATCTTCTCCCGGAGCGATACGCTGCAGAATACGACGTACCTGGTTGAAATGTGTCCCGCGCATTACCAGATAGCGTACTGATTCCGGAAGGTACAGTGCCAGTAGCGGTAACAATGCCAGCGGTAAGATACCGCCAGTAATGAGTACCGAGCGCCAGCCAAAAATTCCTACCAGGTGGGCGCCACCGATGCCACCGAGCGCGGAACCAAAGGTAAAGCCGCAGAACATGGTCGTGACCAGAACCGAACGGTGTTTCGACGGAGCGTATTCAGAACTGAGTGTCACAGAATTGGGCATGGCACCGCCTAAGCCAAGTCCGGTCAGGAAGCGCAGAATAATAAGTATGCTAAATGAAGCTGAATACGCTGATGCCAGGCTTGCAAGACCAAAAAAAACAACACAAAACATCAGAATGGTTTTACGCCCGTATTTGTCTGCCAGCGGGCCAAAAATCAGAGCGCCTATTGTTAGTCCAAACAATCCTGCTCCGAATACCGGTGCCAGAGCAGCCGGACTCAGATGCCACTCCTCACGCATCGCAGGCGCAATGAAACCGATAGCGGCAGTGTCGAAGCCATCCACGGCAACGATCAGAAAGCAAAGTAGCAACGTTAGTATTTGTGGCCAGGATAATTTATGTGTATCGATGAAGTCCTGTACATCGATCACAAAATCATTTGTAATTTTATTCAATTTTTATCTCCTCGATTTTTTTAGTACTGATAATTGCTTTTTTCAGAGGGGCGCTCAGTTCTTCCTGAATCACCTGGCCAGAGAAAGACAATCGCACCTGATCTTCGTCAGGTCACTATGTTGTTAATCTGCCCCGACATGGCAAAATCCTTCTGCCGGCATCAGCAGAAGAGCATCGCTTGTACGGTAAGACTAATAGTGATGACGCAAAGAAGGCCTGACTGATATGACGGCCTTCTTTGCGACGTTAATTCCGGTGTGGTTTATCAGGCGACACCGTCCATACAAAAAGAAAGACTAATGCGTTGACTTTAACTGCCAGCGCTAAGCTTTCAGCACAGCAGAGTCAGCGTGCATCAGCCTGAACTGCAGGTGCGGCACGCCGGAAGGCCTTCAGCTCAGCGCAAGCTTTGTCAGTCATGACGATGTTCGGAAACGGTGTCAGATCAATATTAAAGCGTCTGGCACTTTCCACTTGCGGTATGAGGCAGACGTCGGCCAGGGTCGGAGTGTTGCCGAAGCAAAAAGCACCGCGTTGTTTGTCAGCAGCAAGCAAGGTTTCAAGTGCCCCGAAGCCGGCATTGATCCAGGTGGCACACCAGGCCAATACTGCTGCATCATCGCATCCCAGCGTTTTGCGCAGATATTCCAGAATCCGTCGATTGTTGACCGGATGGATATCGCAGCTAATGAGTGCTGCCATCGCCCGGACCTTTGCCCGGTCTTCCGGGTTGCCGGGCAGCAGAGGCGGTGCCGGGTAGCGTTCTTCCAGCCATTCGATGATGGCTGGCGACTGCGTCAGAACCAGTTCATCATGAACCAGCGCTGGCACAAGACCTTGCGGATTAAGTGCCCGGAAGGCGGTCCCGAGATGTTCTTCAGTGCGCAGATCCACCGCAACATAGTCGTAATCGAGCCCTTTCAGGTTGAGCGCGATGCGCAAACGATGCGAAGTGCCGCTTCGGAAGAAATTGTAGAGTTGCATTATCGTACTCCGTGTCAGTCTGCAGCCAGGCAGTTACCGACATTCCAGCCGTATAACCATTCCATTGCATCGTAAAAGCGCTCTGGTGTACGGCCTTTCCACAAATCGTTGCGTACCAGGCGTTCTACGCCTTTGGCATGGTAGATGCGTCCCATCTCGCGTGACGATAGTACGATGCGGGCAGTGCGGGCAACGCGTGAACGCTGGTACAGGTCGAATGCTTTGATAAAGTCGTTATTGTTGACGCGCAAGGCTTCACCAAGGGTTACACCGTCCTCCATCGCCATGCAGGCACCTTGTGCAAGGTATTGGGTAGTCGGATGAGCGGCATCGCCCAGCAGCGTGATGCGGCCGAAGCTCCACTGACTGATCGGGTCGCGGTCGGCGGTGGCCCACCGCTTCCAGTTTTTTGGCAGATCGATCAGTTGACGGGCTTGCGGGCAGATGCCCTGGAAGTAGCTCTGCACTTCTTCTGCGCTGCCTTCGGTGACGCCCCATTCTTCCTGCTGACGGCTGTGGAAGGTCACGACCACGTTGTACTGTTCGCCGCCGCGCAAGGGGTAATGTACCAGGTGACAGTTCGGACCGACCCAGATGCTGGCAGCGTTCCATTGTAAGTCTGCCGGGAAATCTTTTTTATCGATTACCGCACGATATACCACATGACCCGTGACACGCGCCGGATCGCCTACGAATTGTTTGCGTACCGCCGATTTCACGCCATCGGCACCGATTAGTGCTGAGCCGCGGTGGGCGTTACCGTACTGGTCGTAGACCGTTACACTATCGGCATCCTGTTCAACCCGTTCAACGCGGGTTGATGTCAGGAATTCAACGCGACCGGTTTCCTGAGCGCCTTCCAGCAGCGAAAGATGTACATCAACACGATGGATTACCGCGTAAGGGTTTCCGAATTTCTGACGGAAAGCCTCGCCGGTCGGAATGCGGCCGATCAGAGCGCCATTCAGCGCATCATGCATCACCATCTCATCGGTGTAGACAGCACGGCTGCGTGCTTTTTCGCCGATACCCAGAGCATCGAAAGCATGGAAAGCGTTAGGGCCGAGCTGGATGCCGGCACCAATTTCACCGATCTGGGGTGCCTGTTCCAGCACCTTGACTGAAAAGCCCTGACGCACCAGTGCAAGGGCAACAGCAAGGCCACCGATGCCGCCACCTGCGACGATTACGGGAAGTTGTTGAGTCATTTTGTCTCCTTCTGGTAATTCAGTAAATTATGTGATGGCGGGATTCTGCCCCGCCTCCCACAGTTATTCCGGTTGGCCGATGGTCAGCATAATGGCTCCGACCTTGTCTACATAACCGGTAATTTTGTCGCCTGACCGGACCGCGCCGACACCTTCCGGCGTGCCTGTGTAAATCAGGTCACCTGGTTCTAAGTGGTAGAACTGGGATAAGTCTGCGATCAGTTCAGGAATGTTCCAGATCAGTTGGCTGAGATCGCCGGTTTGTCCGGTTTCTCCATTTACCTGAAGATTAATTGCGCCACTGTTTAATACACCGAGATTGCCGATTGGCACGATTTCGCTGCAAACAGCAGACTTTTCGAAGTCCTTGCCCAGATCCCACGGACGACCTTGTTCTCGCGCAACCAGTTGCAGATCCCGACGCGTCATATCCAGACCTGCGGCATAACCGTAGATCAGGTGCTGAGCATTAGCTTCGGTAACCCGAAAGCCGGATGCCCCGATGGCAACAACCAGTTCCATTTCATAGTGATAATTCGTGGTGCCGGCCGGGTAAGGAACAGTAGCGCCGGATTCAACAAGGGTTGACGGCGATTTGGTAAAGTAAAAGGGCCTGGCTGTTGCTTTATCTACCGGTCGCCCCATTTCAACGGCGTGGGCGTGGTAGTTGCGGCCAACGCAGAAAATACGCTTGATCGGATAGCGTGCATCGCTGCCATGTACCGGTAGCGAATAAACTGGCGGTGGATTCCACAAATAGTTAATATCAGACATATTTCTTCTTTCTTGACGGTTAGTTGCGGACTTCGTACACACCGAGTTTTTTCTGTAGCGGAGCGTCGTCAGCGATAAAAATAAAGGCTGGCAGATCGGCGGAACGATTGCTTAGCGTTACTTGGATATAGCCCGGGATGCAACAGGTATCTGCATCCGACAGACAGAACTGATGGCCTTCCAGGGTGACATCGGCGCTTCCCTCAATCTGGTGGAATACCATGGCTGAGGAACGGGCCGGCAGCGCTAAATGTTCGCCGGGGCGTAACATTAATGCTGAGAAGCCCAGAATTTTTTGGCAATCGGAACCTGTTTCCGGATTTACGTAGGCGACCTGAACGGCTTCGATTTCCGGCTGATTTACTGCTAATGTTTCGAGAGCTTTACGCACATTGGCCCAGGGGTAGCGCAACATCGGAAAGGGCTGGTCGTTACGGGTGAATACGGGTGCCGGCACTACGCCGCCGAGTTGATAGGCATGTTCGGCGGCCTCAACGGACACCGTTTGCGCATTACCTTCTGTTACGTATGATGCTTCCATGTAATAGACCACCGGCAGATCGAGCACATCGAGCCAGACGACCGGTTTTTCACCGTCGTGTCCATGTTCGTGCCAAAGACCGGTTGGCGTCAGAATCAGGTCGCCACGGTTCATCGGGCATTTTTCGCCGTTAACGGTGGTGTAAGCACCTTCACCTTCGACAATCATCCGAACGGCGTTTGGTGTATGGCGGTGTGCCGGTGCCCATTCGCCGGGGAGCAGTAATTGCATGCCGAGATAGATGGTCGAACTGGCCTGCATTTTTTCTAAACCGTGCCCGGGATTGGCGAGTACTAAAACCCGGCGTTCTGCTTTTTCGATTGGCGTCAGTTCGCCGGCTTTGAGCAGCAACGGGCGCAGCCCTTTGTACGGCCAGCAAACCGGCTTGGTCCGGGGGATTGGTTTACCCGGCGGGAGTACTGCGCGCAGACTAGGCCATAGCGGGACCAGGTTCTGCTCAGTCAGTGCCGCGCGGTATTCTTCTGGTAGATCTTCGAGACTGCCAAGTTCCAGCATGATGATTCCTTTTCCATCGTATGGCACCTGTCGCTTGTCGATCCGAGAAATTCGTTTCGCAGCGGGTACCGGGCTTTATGATGGAATTGATTGTAGAAATCTTTCATATCACTGTAAATCCAATAGGTTTAATATAATGTATTCAAAATTCGAATAGTCCTCTAAGATGAATGCAATTGATAATCGCCTGTTATCTGTGTTTGATGAAATCTACAAGACTAAAAGCATCACTGCAGCGGCAAAAGCCCTCAATTTAGGGCAGCCAGCGGTCAGCATCGCTCTTGCCAAACTACGCCATCAGTTTGGCGATCCGTTATTCGTACGTACTTCAGGCGGCATGGATCCGACGCCTTTTTGTGTTGGTCTGGCCCGTCCTGTGCGCGAAGCACTCGATGCACTCAATTTGGTGACAGGTCATCGTAATGACTTTAATCCCATGTTATCGGATCGAAATTTTCGTATTTGTATGACTGATATCAGTCAGTTGGTGTTGTTGCCCAGGTTGTGGAGAAAGTTGCGTGTGACAGCGCCGGGCATTCGCATCGAAATTTTTCCTCTGTCAAGCGATACGGCGCGCATGCTGGAAGGTGAAGCAGACCTGGCGCTGGGATTTATGCCACAACTGGAAGCCGGATTTTATCAGCAGCTGTTATTCCGGCAGAATTTCGTATGCATAGTGGGTACAGATCATCCACGGATTACAGATCATCTCAGCTTGCAACAATTCGAAGCGGAGGATCACGCAGCTATAAGCTCTTCAGGCCTGGCACCGCTGATCATCGATCATGAAATTGCCCGTCAGGGTATCAAGCGTCGTATTGCGTTGCAGATTCCAAATTTTCTCGGAGCTGCTTTTGTTGTTGAACATACGGATCTCATCATCACCATCCCTAAACGTTTGGGAGATGTACTACAAGGACGTGGATCGTTCCGGATTTTTCCTGTTCCGTTTGCGCTGCCGGAATACGCAGTGAAACAGCACTGGCATCAACGAAATCACCACGATCAGGGTAATCAGTGGTTACGTAGTGTGATCTTTGAACTACTTTCTGAGTGGAATTGAAATTACTTTAATATTAATAATTTAATTATTGCTTAACTTGCAATAAGATCGCTGGCGATGAATGGTCCGTAGTTGTAAATTCATCTATGCAGGCTAAAATAATTATTTTTTGGTAATAAAGTACCTGAATTGGGCCATAAGTTTTTGTCACTAATGCATCAGATACAGCGCAATTTCAACAAATTACACGGTGTTAAGTAAGTTTATGTAATTTATGGACATATCCCCACGCTCATCCGGTTCGGGTTGATCCCGTTATCAAAAGCAACAATAGTTGCCATATTTTTACTTTTATTATTGAATATCAAGTCGTGTTTGCCTGCCTGTGGCTTAGTTGATTGTTAAAAGCTGAACACCAAGTTAAACTTACGGAGTGCATCCATATTGTGGCAGGCATCACCACAATATGGATGCGCAAGCAAAACGGATAAATAAAAACAAACAAAAACAAGTAAATACGCAAAAAAACAAACATAACCACCCACCGCAAGGAGTTTATAGTGACCGCAGGTAAATCAACCATCATCTACACGCTTACTGACGAAGCGCCACTGCTGGCGACCAGTTCTTTTTTACCTATCATCAGAACATTCGCGGAATCGGCTGACATTGATGTTGTCGAGAGTGATATTTCGGTAGCTGCACGGATACTTTCTGAGTTTTCTGATTTTCTTACTGAAGAACAGAAAGTTCCGGACAACCTGGCTGAGTTGGGACGTCTGACTCTTCAGCCTGACACCAATATCATCAAGCTGCCAAACATCAGCGCATCGATTCCTCAGTTGATCTTAGCGATTCGTGAGTTACAGACACGCGGCTACAATATCCCTGATTTTCCTGAAGATCCGAAGACCGACGAAGAGAAGTCTGTTTTAACGCGTTATTCAAAAACACTGGGCAGCGCGGTTAATCCGGTATTGCGTGAAGGTAATTCTGACCGTCGCGCACCGGCGGCTGTTAAACGTTATGCACGCAAAAACCCGCACTCTATGTCTAAGTGGAGTCCTGCGTCACGTACTCACGTCTCTCACATGCATGGCGGTGATTTTTATGCCAGTGAAAAATGCCTGACGTTGTCCAAAGCCTGTGATGTCAGGATGGAATTGGTTACTAAAGATGGCGCAACTATCGTCTTGAAGAACAAGGTTTCTTTGCTCGAAGGCGAGATCATCGACAGTATGTTCATGAGTAAGAAAGCGCTGTGTGCTTTCTATGAAGAGCAGATGGAAGATGCGCGTGAAACCGGCGTGATGTTGTCACTGCACGTTAAAGCGACGATGATGAAGGTTTCGCATCCTATCGTTTTCGGGCATGCGGTCAAAATTTTCTACAAAGATGCTTTCGCTAAGCATGGTAAGTTGTTTGATGAATTGGGTGTCAATGCGAATAACGGCCTGAGCAGTGTCTATGAAAAAATCGCCACTCTGCCGGAATCCAAGCGTGATGAAGTGATCCACGATCTGCACGCCTGCCATGAACACCGTCCGGAACTGGCTATGGTAGATTCGGCCAAGGGTATTTCTAATCTGCATGCACCTAACGATGTGATCGTTGATGCGTCGATGCCGGCCATGATTCGTCTCGGTGGTAAGATGTGGGGCCCGGATGGACGTCCAAAAGACACTAAAGCGGTGATACCGGAATCCACGTTCGCCCGGATTTATCAGGAAATGATTAACTTCTGCAAGACCAACGGTGCGTTCGATCCGACCACGATGGGTACTGTGCCGAACGTCGGTCTGATGGCGCAAAAAGCCGAAGAATACGGCTCCCACGACAAAACTTTTGAAGTTCCTGCTGATGGTGTGGCGCGTATCGTTGACTTTGACGGTAACGTACTGTTGGAACAAAACGTGGAGCAGGGCGATATCTGGCGTATGTGTCAGGTCAAAGATGAACCGATTCGTGACTGGGTCAAGCTGGCAGTGAACCGCGCCCGTTTGTCCGGCATCCCATCGGTATTCTGGCTGGATGAATACCGTCCGCATGAAGCTGAACTGATCAAAAAGGTGAAAACCTACCTGAAAGAGTACGATCTGACCGGTGTTGATATTCAGATTATGTCGCAGGTTCGTGCTATGCGTTACACCCTGGAGCGCGTGATCCGCGGTAAGGACACTATTTCTGTAACCGGTAACATTCTGCGTGATTACCTGACCGATTTGTTCCCGATCATGGAACTGGGCACCAGTGCAAAAATGTTGTCTATCGTCCCATTGATGGCTGGTGGCGGCATGTTTGAAACCGGCGCAGGCGGCTCGGCTCCTAAACACGTTAAGCAACTGATAGAAGAAAATCATTTACGTTGGGATTCACTGGGCGAATTCCTGGCTCTTGCTGTATCGCTGGAAGATGTTAGCATCAAAACCGGCAACAACAAGGCTAAGATTCTGGCAAAAACCCTGGATGACGCTACCGGTAAACTACTGGATAACAGAAAATCACCTTCACCACGTACCGGTGAACTGGATAACCGCGGCAGCCAATTCTACCTGGCTTTGTACTGGGCACAGGCATTAGCTGAACAGACCGAAGATGCGCAATTGCAGGCACATTTTGCACCACTGGCTAAAAACCTGACCGAAAATGAAGAAGTTATCACGGCAGAGTTCAAAGCGGTGCAGGGTAAACCGGTAGACATTGGCGGTTACTTCCTCGTTGATGCAGACAAGCTCAAAGCAGTGATGCGCCCGAGCGCAACGTTTAATGCGGCACTGAACGCAGTCCGCGGCTGACGGTAATATAATCCGAATCTGCTCATCGCAGCAGATTCGGCATGACACCACGGTTTGTGAATGTGAATTTGCAGTCGCAGGTGTTTTTCAATATCCTTGTTGCACGTGGATTTGATTACCAGAATTTTCGCCAGAATCAATCTGGTCGCCATTTTTCAGTGAATTTACGTGGTCAATTTTTAGTAAAAATCCGATGCACCGTTATTTTCGGACGAATTCATTGAATGAAGGTAAGCCTCCGACGCTACCATCTGGCAATCTCTAATCACAAGCTGCAAACCCACTTCTTTTTAATGGCAAGAGGTGAATAGGATGATCACAACAGAGAAACGGGCATTCCGGAGCAGGCAGGACTGACGCAGTGTGCTTATTGCCAGCGTGAAGGCTTGGGCTATCCTACGTTTTTACCTGGTAACCAATCGTGATCCCGGTACCAGGAAATGACCTCTTGCAGGGTGTCGTCGATGGGTCTGAACTTCAAGCCTAGTTCGTGTTCGCTCTTGGTGTGATTGAAGTGGGTACGGTCTGCCTCATTGACCATCAGTCGCACAGTGGCGATACTGAGCAGGATTGGCTTGCCGGTGAGCCTCGAATAGATTTCCTGCAAACCTGCAAAAGCAAACAACATTGGCAATGGAAGCATCCGTTTCGGCGTGGCAACTCCAGCAACCCGTCCGATCATTGGAATCAGTTCGCGCATTGTCATATGGCGCCCCGCGGCAAGATAACGTTCACCGCTGCGCCCACGCTCTGCTGCGGCAATTTGTGCCAACGCGACATCGCGGGCATCAACCACAGAAAAACTCCCGGGTACAAGTGCCGGTAACTTCCCAAGTACCGTGTCGAGGACTACCTGTCCCGCGGATGTCGGGCCAATATCTCCTGGTCCCCACATCCATCCCGG
This sequence comes from uncultured Oxalobacteraceae bacterium, assembly GCA_903914535.1. Taxonomy (GTDB): domain Bacteria; phylum Pseudomonadota; class Gammaproteobacteria; order Burkholderiales; family Burkholderiaceae_D; genus Solimicrobium. The sequence continues at coordinate 1,985 of CAIWPG010000302.1, read as the reverse complement.
CAGAACAAAGCTCGCATGCATTTCCGGATATTTTTCAAGGAAGCTCAGTACCGCGTGATCAGCAAGAATTTTGCTGCGGTAATAATCGTCGGCATTTGCGAGGTCACGAAGCTTGGTTTCATCAATGAGTGATCCAGGCTCACCATTCAGAACGGCAATGGAAGAGGTCTGTACAAAGTGCCTGATACCCGCCATATAGGCGTGCTCAATAAGTGCCAGGGTTCCGTCTATATTAATAAGCTTTAGCATTTCCCAATGACTGCCTCCCTTGTAATTGTCACGAAAAAAAGCTGCGGTATGAAAAATTACATCGCAGCCTTGCAAAGCCGCGGAGAAAGCGTTGACATTCGCCATGTCGCCAATCACGAGTTCAATACCTGAAAGATTGCCGAATTGGCGGGCAGCTTTTTCTTGTGAGCGGACAAGCGCCTTGACGGCCACACCTTGACTGACCAGTTCCCGAACAAGGTTATTACCAAGAAGCCCAGTGGCTCCTGTTACGAAAGCTGTGTGTATTTTCATGTTGTAATCGAAAGAGAATTAGATTTAATATAGCACTTGATATCCGTATATTATATCAATTGAAATTCAAAGTTCAATTGATATTTGAATTTAACTTTCGATGAGATGACTAAGCTAATAACAAAAAAGCGCTTAAGCCGTGAGCAAAGCCAGGCGCAGACACGTGAATGCCTGATTCAGGCAGCACGGCAACTATTCGTACAACACGGGTTCGGGGGGGCATCGATTCGCGACATTGCCGAAGAAGCCGGTTACTCACAGGGAGCCTTTTACTCAAATTTTCCTGATAAGGAAGCTATTCTGCTTGAACTATTACGCAGACATATGGAGGCCGAAGTAATGCAACTTAGCTCCGTATTTGCTACGGACGTGCTTACTGGTGATGAGGTGCTTGCGGAATTGGATGCATGGGCTCTCACGCTGCACGCGGACGGCGACTGGGCCATGCTCTCTATTGAACTGCAACTGCATGCTAATCGCAGTCCTGCTTTCGCTGCAGAGTATGGGGCGATATGGAGAGTACATCGCAATGCACTCAGTCGCTTTATCGAACGCTTGTTTGAACATCTTGCGCTTGTGCCGCCAGCCGAACCCGGGCAACTGGCGGCCGGGTTCATCGCACTGGCACAAGGGCTGGGGTTACAGCGTGCGTCTATCCATCCCGACCCAACTGGCAGCATGATCATGCTATTCCTTCGTGGGTTGATTGCCAGTGCTCAAGTTATGGCTAAGTAGTTTTGATGGCAGAAATTTGGGTAGTGTGAATTCGCGGCCGTATCGTACCACTCAGTCGCAGCCAGATCGTACCACCTGAATTGCAGCCAGATCGTACCAGTCGATTGGCGGCCAGAAAGTACCAGTAAAGCCTGATTTTTGACACATGAACTTCTTGATTGCGTTACTTTAAGGAATTTCCCTTGGAGAGACGCAATGACTTACAGGATGTTTGAGATGTTCGAAATCCGCCAAATTATTCAGCGTCTACGGCGTGGCGAATCATTACGCCAAGTGGCTGTTTCTCAGCAAGTTGGTCGGGCAAAGGTGAAGCTAATTCACACCATTGCCACCAGTCAGCAGTGGCTAGATCCCTTGGTCAGTCTTCCGGATGACCGTGTTCTGGCAACGTTCTTTACCCTGCCACGCACAGCACCACAGAATAATTCCAGTGTCGAAGCCTACCGGAATGCCATTTTAAAATGGCACGCACAGGGAATCAACGCCACCACCATCCGCCGAGCGCTCCATGAGCAGCAAGGCTTTTGTGGCAGATAGGTTGACAAACGCCGTAACCAGGAAGTGAGCTGGCCTTTAAATTCATCGAGGCGGGGTGAAACTGTTAGCAACCGCTCATATTTAGGCTGTTCAACAGTAGTGAGATGTTTGCGAATGGTCGGGCGGGAAAGCCCCATTTCCCGTGCAATGGCAGAAAACGATTGTTTCTGTACTGAATGGCGTCTTTTTAT
>CAIWPG010000301.1 GCA_903914535.1 uncultured Oxalobacteraceae bacterium | reverse complement strand
CTGCACAAACTGCCTTAGGACGGGTAGGATTACCGGATGATATTGGCGGAGTGATTGCCTCGTTACTAAACACAGATAATGGCTGGATTAACGCTCAACGCATCGAAGCCTCTGGCGGCATGTTTTTATAAATCTAAAACACTATAATCAACAAACGGAACGTACCATGCATCCTCTGAACCAGTCGCCATCCAGTGCCATAAAAACAACAAAGCACAGCAAGGTGTCCGACACAGGGCACGACAATGAAATCTGTTTTGCTGTCAGCCTGTGCGCACTGGGGACGGTACTGGCGGCGCGCAACCGGCACGGAATCTGTGCAATATCACTGGGTGACGATCCGGATACGCTTGTGCACGATTTGCAGGAGATGTTCCCCAAAGCCAGCCTGCATGACAGCGGCGCAGAACTCAGGCCGCTAATGTCTCAGCTTGTGGCTTTTATAGACGCTCCCACACCGGAGTGCCACCTTACTCTCGACGTACACGGCACTGCATTTCAGGAACGCGTATGGCAGGAACTAAGTAAAATCCCCCCGGGTGCAACGGCAAGCTACACAGAGATAGCCGAACGCATCGGTTTACCAAAATCGGTACGCGCCGTCGCTAATGCCTGCGGCGCCAACCGGCTAGCCGTTGTCATTCCGTGCCACCGGATTGTCAGGCGCGATGACAGTATCACAGGCTACCGCTGGGGTACAGAGCGCAAACGCGACTTATTACAACGTGAAAAAACACCGCGTCCTTAAAGTCCAGACCAAACCGGTTCACAGATCTGATAACAATCAGCCACGACAAGTGGTAACCAGAATAAAGCAGCTCTGGACAGAAAGCCACTTCTTGTTTCGTGGCGTTTTTCTACAAATAAAATTAACAGCAGCTCGCGCAGAAAAACCAGACTCATCTGCGTCCGGCTTTTTTTAGGACGCCGTTAACTGTCCTGACTGGCAAATCTTTCTTCGAGTGTGGAACCGTCATCAAGAGAGGCTTTGTCAATTTTTTTTTGTGTAACTATACACACAAAAAAATTAAAGACAAATTATTTGTGTATTTGTGTGTATAAGAATTTAGGGTTTATCAGAAATAGTGCCTAAAACCGAGATTTGAATACTGCCAATTTCGTCAAGCAGTTATTTATGTTCTTCAATAACCATAGAAACAAATCCGGAATTTTGTGGGTTAAATTCTACCGTCACAACCCGGTAGCCGTGCTCATAAATCTGACTGATTGTACGCTTTCCTATGTGCTCACACGTAAATTGCACTGACGGATCAAGCATCATTTTAGCGCCCAGAGAGGCCGAACAAACACCTCCTTTCTTTGGCACGTCCTGACTCAATGCACGGGTACTCGCAACGATACCAAATACAGCTAAAACAACAGCTAGAATAACCATTCTCAACATTACTAATCCTCCTGTTCTACGTTAATTGTGTCATACATTCCCAACCGATAAAGTACGCCCGTATAGCTCTTTAATCAATTGTTTTTATATTAGCAATCAAAACAGGATGGGCACTAAACCAACACAATAATAATACCGGCAGTTTTTACCGGCTCAGCCTGAAATAAAAACCCGTTAAGCTACACCAGTGGCAGCTCAATCACAAATTCAGCTCCGCCTTGCGGATGGTTGCGTGCATAGAGCTTGCCTGCATGCTGCTCTATAATGCCGTAACTGATGGAAAGCCCCAGACCCGTTCCTTTGCCAACCGGTTTTGTTGTGAAAAACGGATCAAATATATGGGATAAGTGATTAGGTAAAATACCGGCGCCATTATCATGCAGGAATAAGGTCACAAACCGGCCATCCGTTTGCGCCGCGATCCATAATTGCGGTGTAACTGTGCTGACAGCCGAAGCGGCATCATAGGCATTTTCGATCAGGTTCATTAAGACTTGCAGCAGCTTTCCTGCGTTCCCCATCACATTCAGTGCCGCACCCGGCATCCAATGTACGGTAAAAGTGAGCGATGCGCCTTTACTAACCCAATGAATGGCACGCTCAATAACGCCATTCAGGTCCACCTTAACCCGTTCTTCACGATCAATCGCAGAAAAGCGTTTTAACCCGTTAACAATATCGGTAGTGCGCTGTACTCCCTCCAGCGTGCCATCAATAAGCGAAGGCAAATCGTTCAGGATATGATCAATGCGCAATTTCTCACGCAAGGTATCTGACGACTCTGCGGCTGCGTGACTGTGCAAAACATCGACATAAGCAGCAAGCCGTTCACTATAGCGTTTGAGCGCATGAACATTACCGAGCACAAAACTGATAGGATTATTTAATTCGTGTGCAACACCTGCAACCAGACGGCCGAGAGAAGCCATTTTTTCTGAATGCAGTAATTGCTGTTGTGTACGCTTGAGCGCCTCATGCGTTTCACTCAGTTCACGGTAAGCACGTTTAAGTTCGCCCACCGGACGGCCGACAAACACATACCCTACCCGTTTCCCGGTTCCATCCAGTCGCTGCGTACAATTAACATCCACCGGAACCGCACTGTGGACCGGATGGATTAAATTGATTTCGACCACCTCGCTGGCACACTGTGGAGTGGTTTTTTCTATCACCCGGCGAATACAGCCGACACTGGCCTGATCGGCAAACAGTTTATAAATCGACATACCGCGCAAGGCAGCTTCATCCAGACCGACCAGTTCACGCAAAGCGACATTGGTTTCTTCAATTTCGCCAGCCCGGTTACAGGCCAGCAATACATCTGACATCGATGACAATACGCTAAAAATGAATTGCTGTGAGCTTTCCAGCTGTTCATTTTTTTCCTGCAATATGATTTCATCGCTGACCAGCTGCGAATAGACTTCATCCATTTTATGGATAACATCCATCCACATAGCCTCATCAATACCGTCCGGCGGCATCAGACCGGGCAATTCAACTGTCGGGGCCGGTGCAGAGTCAGCCAATATGGATTTAGGGCGCGTCATACTAATATCTGTTTAATTTTAAATACAATCAATGCACAGTACATACCATACATGGGTCAAACGAACGCACGATATGCTGCACGGCTACCGGGGTATCTTCTCCCGGCAATACCGGCGCACCAACCAGCGCCGCTTCTAATGCACCCGGTACTCCTGTCGCATCGCGTGGTGAAAAATTCCAGGATGTCGGGGCAATAATCTGGTAATTGGTGATTTTTCCATCACGGATTGCCACCCAGTGTCCCAGACTGCCGCGTGCGGCTTCTGTCAGCCCCACACCGCTGGCGTCATCCGGCAATTCTCCTGCTACAAAATAAGGTTCATCTATGCGCAGTGCTTTGAGCCATTGTTCCATTGCCGGTACAACTAATGCCAGTTCCAGCAATCGTGCCAGTACACGGGTATACACTGTGCCGCCGCAGCGCCGGACAACATCACGTACCAGCGGATGTCCATTGATCAGTTGTCGCGCCAGTGCACCGGTTTCCAGCACCCGTCCATCCAGCCGGGGGGCTTTATTCCAGGTATAGGCATCCGGCTTATCCATGTCCGGCAAGGTTAAACCATGCGAAGGATGGCGCGCGCCGCCGGCATCCGACAACCACGCGTGTGTCGCATCTTCGCCAATTGCAGCCACATTCAGTTCCTGCACTCCCTGATGGCTGGCATCCCAGGTGCCACGCGCAAACGTAAAGGTCTTATCGGCTAAGGGGTACGCTCCGTTCGACATGTATAAACCCGGCCCCGGCCCCATATAATCAAGCCCGCTCTGCCATGCCAGTGTTAAAAATAAGCGAAAATCACCGCTATCAGGAGCTGCCGCCGCATGCCATGCCCGTAAGGCCGCTTCACTGTCTATGGCAGCAATGTGCTCCAGCTGCGTGCCAAACAGAGTTTGCTCAAGAAAAGAACGGAATTCACGGATACGTGCCAGCAGACGGATTCGCTCAGCCGCATCAATGGCCCGGGATGAGCCGGTTGGCTGTATGGATTGCGTGTGGGGCCATTTGCCACCCAGCGTACCCAGTAAGGTAAACCAACGCTGACGCGCAGCAAGCGCCAGACGTGCATGTTTGCCCTGTTGTGCCGTAAAACGCTCTTGTACAGCGGCATACCAGGCTTGCTGCGCGTAAGCGGCACGGGTAAAATCAGGCATGAAAAATAAATAAAAATGCGTCAGATGATCAGCCATATTTTCTGTGGCCAGCATCAGATTGGTCACCAGCAGACCATTTGGCGGCGGAGCCGCGCCCATGGCATCGGACAAAGCACGGGCGGCGGCGGCCGATTGCGATACCGAGCAAATACCACAAATACGCGGCACATAAATCAGGGCATCCAGCGCCGGTTTCTTTTGCAGAATTTGCTCAAAACCCCGGTACATGGGTGCATTGACGTATGCGCTCTGTACCTGTCCGTCCACCACATCCAGGCGCACTTCCAGATCACCTTCAACCCGGTTAAACGGGCCGACAATCAACCTTGTCATTGCATTCCCTTCATTTTTATTTTAATCGGGTCTTACGTATGGCTGGCACAATAACTAAATGATCGGCGGTCGCATTGGCACGCACGCGCCGGGGTGTTGCCGATTTCGACAAGGATGCCAGCGCCACAAACCAGGCCTTCGGCATATCAGTCGGCAGACCAATCGGGATACCGGCAATTTTCGGGGTGGTGTGAAACGGATGGTGTGGTTCTTCAAATCCCGGTTCAGTACAACTGATGCAGGCATAACCGCCACGGGTACAGGAACCATCGCCATTCCACAGACGAATATTGCAGTCGGCATGCACCTGTGTTCCCTTGCAACCCATATGCTCCATCATGCAGCCAAGATCGGATGGTTTTTCTGCACTGGCTTTAAATTCGTAAAACTCATTACGGGTGCAAGCGTGGTGTACCAGATGGTCGGCGTAAAATCGGGGGCGTCCCAACATATCCATCTGCCTTGCATCAAACAGGTCTGCCGCAAGCGCCATCAGGGTTTCTGACACCCAGTTCGGGTGCGTCGGACAGCCGGCAATATTGATCACCGGCAGACCCTGAGCTGAACGGTAGGCTGCGCCTAATAATCCGCCAGACTGATCACCGTCATATTGTAAACCACAAGCGTCCGTGGGATTACTGCCCGCCGCCGTAATACCACCATAGGCAGCACAGGTACCGACCGCGATGGTGTAGTCAGCCACAGCAGCCAGTGCCCGCACCCATTCAATCATCGGTTTATCACTACCGGCCAAAAGATGAAAGCGACCCGTACCGTGCGGACCACGCAGCATGGCACCTTCTACGCATAAGGCATGTAGCGGTATTTCACCTGCAATGCAAGCCCGCAGAATATCTAATGCCCGGGCACCACTTTCAATCGATAAAGAAGGATGCCACAACATAGTAATACCGGCATCATTGAGTGCTCCAAAAAAATCAGGCGTATCGGCACACAGCAGCGACATACTACATCCGCCGCAGCCGCCGGATTGCAGCCACAAGACGTTAAAACCGGCTTGTTTGCGGCGCGAAGATACATCGGAGCAAATCATTTTTTATCCAATCCAAGACGTAGCATTTTGTTACGCAAACCCACGCGCGACAATCCCAGTTCTTGTGCTGCATGGGTTTTATTCCAGCGCAGCCGGAGCAGCGTTTCTTTCAGAATAGCCGCTTCAAGCACCTCCAGCCGCTCTTGCAGGGTAGCGCCGGATGGTGCGCCATTCACCGTGATCGTGCTATCTGCGACAGTGACAGCACCGGACTGGCCTTGCAATACCTTAGCAGAAAATGCCTGCGCACTGATTTGCGGGTTTTCTGTCAGTGTTAAGGCGACGGCACGATATATTTCATTACGGAGTTCACGAATATTGCCCGGCCAGGGATATGTTATCAGGATTGCCATCGCATCAGGCCCGAAACGACGCACCGGCAAACCCATTTCCTGGGATGCCTGCGCCAGCAGCGATTCAGCAATCGGGACAATATCAGCAGAGCGTTCCCGCAGGGGCGGCATAAGCAGCGTCATCCCGGCCAGACGATAATATAAATCCTGCCGGAAACGTCCTGCATGCACTTCCTGCTCCAGGTTGCGGTGCGTCGCCGCAATCACACGTACATTAACCGGAATCGCCCGCGTTGCGCCTACCGGCCGGATTTCACCTTCCTGCAATACACGCAATAATTTAACCTGAAAGGCGAATGAGGTATCGCCGATTTCATCTAAAAATACGGTACCGCCATCGGCACGCTGAAAAATACCGATATGATCTTCATACGCACCGGTAAATGCGCCGCGCTTATGACCAAATAATTCGGATTCAAGCAGGTTATCCGATATGGCAGCACAATTTTCCATCACAAAAACACGCTCGGCGCGCGGACTGGTGTAATGAATAGCACGTGCCAGCAATTCTTTACCGCTACCAGACTCTCCCAGCACCAGTACCGATAAATCATAACGTGCAACGCGGGCAGCCAGTTCGCACACCCCATCCATAGGACTGCCGGGCACCCGTATGATACGGGCAAAATCAAATGTATTTTTTACCGTGGTTTGTTTTTCCGCCGTTCGGGCACGCAGTACCGAGGTACTGGTTCGCAGCTCCAGATGCAGCCGGTGCATATCGAGTTGCAGGCTGCGGGCTTCAACTGCACCACGCACGCAATCAAGCAAATGATCCGGCATCCACGGTTTGAGGACATATTGATAAATACCGGCATCATTAATGCCCGCAATGATATCCTCAGAATCGGTATAACCGGAAATCACAATACGCACCACATCCGGCCAGCGTTCGCGCACTTCTTTAAGGAATTGCACACCGCTGGTACCCGGCATGCGCTGATCACACAAAATAACCGCAGGTTCCTGACGTTCCATCAGAGCTCTTGCCTCATCAGCAGAACCCGCCGTCAATATATTGAAATCTTCATCAAGGGTACGCCGGATCGCATCTTGCGAACCCGTCTCATCATCCACAACGAGAATGGTCGGCAATCTGGTGGCATCAAAATTTTTCATGGTGAAGGAACGGTCGCTTTCAACAAATTATTACGGTGTATAGCCAAGTGGCGCGGGGTCCAGGAATATAACATTTTATGCACAAAATGATAGCGGGCAACATGATAACTGGGATCGAAACCGTAAAAATTACGGCGCATTTTTGCCAGTTCTTCTTCCCGGTATTGCTGTAAAGGCTTGATGGCTTCATCCCGTTCACGCCGGGCGCGCTTGGCTGCAAGCTGTTCATTAAAATCAGGTGCCCGGGCCAGCGCTGCTGCGCGCGAGGCAAGTTCCTCAGAAAACGTGCGCACATCAGATCCGAACACGGCATCAATCACGCCCATACTGACCGCGTCCGGTGCAGCCAGCGGATGCCGGTTTTGCATCAGGCTGTGTGCCGCCTGCGTTCCTACCCGTTGCGGCAACAGATAAGTCCAGTATTCCGATCCGTACAGATTACCCATATTTTTATAATGGGGATTAAGCAAAACATGTTCATGCGCCCAGACTTTATCGGACGCCAGCGCCAGAAAGACGCCGCCTGCACCGGCATTACCACGTAATGCCGAGACAGTAAGATGATTGCTCGCAGTCAGAATTTCAAGTGCCAGGTCATTCATCGCATTGATATTATGCCAGGATTCATCGGCGGCACTCTCAAACGGACGGTGCGCGCTTGCTTCAATCCGGTTCAGGTGGATACCGTTACTAAAAAAATCCTCTCCTCCCGACAACACCAAGACCCGGGTTGGCTGACGCTTAGCATACTGAACTGCGGCGCGCAAACGCTGACATTGCCCGGTGGACATCGCACCATTATAGAAATCAAACGATAAAAAACCCACATCTCCTTGTTCGTAATAACGTAACTCGCTCCACTCATCAACGGCGTGCGCCAGTTCAGTCTGTAATTCCGGCAGCAATGCCACCTGCTCCGGGAAACAATCCGCTACCGGCAATTTAAATGGTTTTTCAAGTTCATCTGCGGCACGCAGCATACGTGCATGACCGATCCAGACAGCACCATCGCTGGTCAGGCGCAGCACGGCATGCTCACGCCGGGCGACGATATCACCAGCCATCCCACTCACCAGATTTAGCGTAGACGGGGTCGCTATATGTGCATCATAGACATAACACGGTAGCCCAAATAAAGCATCCAGCACACCGGGGAAACTATCCGCACTATGTATTTTTGATAAAATGACAGCACTACTGTCATTCTGCCAGTCTATACCTCGTTGGGTCTGTTGCAGCGGCGGCCGCAAGATGCCGCGTGCCTGCACAACATCGGCCAGCGCAACAGGCTGTACACCACGGTTAAATTTATCAATCGCTTCCAATACGGCACTGACTGCGGCAACAGTCACTTCATTACGGTACAGACTACCTTTCCGTCCAAGCCGCATGGCAAACGTGGCCTGGGCCCAGATATCGCCTGCATCCATCTCGGCATTGGCTTGCAATACCGTCACACCCCATTCAGACTCGCCATTGAGGATAGCCCAATCCAGAGATGACGGACCGCGGTCACCGGCAATACCAGGATGCACAATCAGGCAAACATACTGCTGCCAGACAGAAGCAGGGATTGCACGCTTTAAAAAAGGAGCAATAATCAGCTCTGGCTTAAACAAGTCCACGGCTTCTGAGGTAACAGAGTCAGCGATGTCGAATTCAACAGATACCTGATGACCGCACCCGCGCAGCGCCACAAACAGCCGCTGCGTCAGGCTGTTAAAACTATGCGCTAAAAGCAGAATACGCATAATCAGCAAATACGGGGTAATTGTTCGCCGGACAGCCAGTCAACAATACGGCGTCCGCCAAAACGCGTCTGCATTTGTACAAAACCGTGGGCATCGTCGATAACCGTACCAATACGCGCTGCATTCATGCCTAAGGGATGAGCACGCATGGTCGCCAGCAACAACTCCGCATCTTCCTGCGCACAAATCGCCACCAGCTTGCCTTCATTAGCTACATACAGCGGATCAAGTCCGAGAAATTCACAGGCGGCATCCACTTGCGGCGATACCGGAATCGCGGCTTCTTCCAGCAACATACCGACGCCGGATTGTCTGGCAATTTCATTCAGTGTGGTTGCCAGCCCGCCGCGGGTCGGGTCACGCAAGACACGCACACCGGGTACAGCCGCCAGCATATGGGCGACCAGACCGTGCAGTGCTGCTGTGTCCGATTTAATTTCCGTCTCAAAATCCAGCGATTCACGTTTGGACATGATGGCGACACCATGATCACCTATCGTGCCGGAAACCAGAATCACCTGACCGGCACGGGCCGCCGCACCATCAATCATAATACCAGGCGGCACCATACCGACACCGGTGGTGCTGATAAACACGCCATCTCCCTTACCCCGCTCCACCACTTTGGTATCGCCGGTAATCACCGGTACGCCGGCGTCACGCGCTGCCTGTGCCATCGAATCGACGATACGCTTCAGTTCAGACAGGGCAAAACCTTCCTCAATAATAAAGCTGGCAGAAAGATACAAAGGCTGCGCGCCGGACATCGCTACGTCATTGATTGTGCCATGCACAGACAGACAGCCTATATCACCACCGGGGAAAAATAAAGGCGAGACGACATGCGCATCGGTTGCCATGACCATGCGGCCGGCAGGTATCGTGAAACTAGCCTGATCATTGCCCTGACGCAGCCATTCATTATCAAAGGCAGCCAGAAACAATTCTTCAATCAGCTGTGCCGAAGCACGACCACCGGCTCCGTGTCCCATATCAATGCAGCCATTTTTAATATCCAGCGGACGTACATAGGTTTTTTTAATAATGCCACTCATACTGCCACCACCGTGATGTCTTTAAAACGACCATAAGAATAATGTGCAGCGCAAGCACCCTCACTGGATACCATGCACGAACCCATCGGATTTTCCGGGGTACACACCGTAGCAAATAATTTGCAATCGCTTGGTTTTTTTACCCCGCGCAAAATCGCACCGCAATCACAGGCTTTGTTGTCCGGTACCGGTTTGTAGGCCAGGGCATAACGCCGTTCCGCATCAAATTGCGCATAGGCAGAACGGATGCGTAGTGCGCTGTAAGGCACTTCTCCCAGGCCGCGCCACTCAAAAGTCGGACGCAATTCAAACACCTCAGAGACCAGAGCCTGCGCAGTCAGATTACCGTGTGCAGTTACGGCACGCGCAAATTCATTTTCAACTTCACAACGCCCTTCATTCACCTGACGAATCAGCATCAGAATAGCCTGCATCACGTCGAGCGGTTCAAAACCGGCAATCACCACCGGCTTACGGTATTCTTCTGCAAAATGTACATAAGGCTCAGAACCAATCACAATGCTGACATGGGCCGGTCCGATAAAACCGTCAATCGGCACCGTACCGTAATCACGGACTTCGGGTGACTCAAGAATATGGGTAATCGCTGAGGGCGTTAACACATGGCAGCACAAAACACTGAAATTACTTAAACCGAGCGCATGGGCATTACGGATCACCAGTGCTGTCGGCGGTGTGGTTGTTTCAAAGCCGATAGCAAAAAAAACGACTTCACGTTCCGGGTTTTCTTGCGCAATACGCAAAGCATCGGCCGCCGAATAAACCATGCGGATATCGCCGCCGCGGGCCTTGGCTTTAATCAGCGACACGCCGCCGGAAGCCGGTACGCGCATGGTGTCGCCGTACGTGCAGACAATAACATTACGCTCCAGTGCCAGAGTCAGCGCATGATCAATACGCCCGATCGGCAATACACAGACCGGACAACCGGGGCCATGGATCATGCGTACATTATCCGGCAATAATTCACTGATGCCATAGCGTGAAATAGCGTGGGTATGACCGCCGCAAAATTCCATAAAACTGTATGTGTGTTCAGGGACAGCTTCAGCACGAATACGGTCAGCGATTTTTTGTGCAATATCGCCGTCACGGAATTCATCAATATACTTCATGACGACAGATCCTCCGGACTGGCTGAATCCATCATGGATAATTCACCAAACAACGCCAGCGTACGCAAAGCCTCTTCGGTATCCAATTTACCAATCGCATAACCGACATGCAAAATCACATAATCACCCACTTGCACAGAATCCAGCAACGCAGTGGAAATTTCTTTACGAACACCAGATAAATCAATAATTGCTTGTTGACCAGGCAGCACTTCTACCACCTTGACAGGGATAGCTAAACACATAAGGCAACCTCATTAAAAATAGTTGTAAACAACACCCGCATTAGCCGGGATGCACACAAAGTTGTTGCCGGGCCACCCAGGCCTGACCTAATGCCAGTCCGGCATCGCCACATGACACGGCCTGCGGCATAACTGCACGCAATCCACGCCTGTCAAGCTCTGCACGCAGACGAGCAGTGATGATGCGGTTCAAAAAACATCCGCCGCCAAATACAACGGTTTGCGTATGGTGGCATCGTGCAGCCTGATCGGCCCATTCTGCCAGCGCACTGACCAGCGTCAGATGAAACAAGGCAGCACCACGCGCGATAGCCTGCAAATTATTACTGTCAGCCAGTGCAAACATCACAGTAAGCAATGGCCGTAAATCCAGCGTACCACCGGCATCCAGCACATAGTGCGTGGTTTGCTGTAATTCGCCATGTACAGCAAGATAATTTGCCGCCATTTTTTCCAGCTCGATAGCGGCTTGCGCTTCAAATTGTTGTTTGATACTGATGCCAAGTACGCCTGCTGCGGCATCAAACCAGCGACCTGCTCCCGTAGTCAGCGGGCAATTTATTCCGCGTTTCAGCATCGCCTGTACGGTTTGTGCCGCCATCGGGCCGACATCACCGGCAAAGCGTTGCATGACCTCATCGCCACGGTCCAGCGTATGCAAAGCAGCGGCAGCCATGCGCCAGGGTTCGCGCGCCGCAACATCGCCGCCGGGTAACTGCAATGGCTGAAAATGCCCCAGCCGCTGCCAGACAGGCCCGTCCACCAGCAGCAATTCACCGCCCCATGCTAGGCCATCGGTACCAAGCCCCACGCCATCCAGCGCCAGGCCAATCACCGGCCCCTGCAAACCATACTCCGCCATCGACACACCGATATGTGCATGATGATGTTGCACTGCAATTGCCGGAACGCCGAGACGGTCAGCGACTTGTTGTGCCAGGCGGGTACTAAAAAAATCGGGATGTAAATCATGTGCGACAGCAGCTACCGTACCGTCTGCGTACGTCAACAGCTGTTCCACCGACTGCTCTGATGCAATACAATTGGCAGGGTCACCCAGATCACCATGCACAGGCGACCAGCGTACACCATCGCCCTGCAACAGACAGGCTGCATTTTTAAGCCAGGCACCGCAGGCAAGTATCGTGGCTGGTACAGGTGCGGATACCGGTACGGGTAAAGATTGCAGCAACATGATCAGTCGTTCCCGGTCTGCACCTTACCGGCCTTACTATCACCGGACTCTATCCAGTCCAGCCACGCATCCATGCCTTGTCCGCTACTGGCCGACAGTTGTAATACCTCAATTTGTGGATTAACGCGACGGGCATATTCAATACAACGCGCCACATCAAACTGCAAATAAGGCAATAAATCAATTTTATTCAATATCATCAGGCGTGCCGCAGCAAACATATCCGGATATTTAAGGGGTTTATCTTCACCTTCCGTCACGGATAAAATCGCCACTTTGGACGACTCACCCAAATCCCACATAGCAGGACACACCAGGTTGCCGACATTTTCAATAAACAAAATTCCGCCTTGTTGCCCGGCACCGGCAGCATCATGGTGATGATGATCATGAAACGGCAGCCGTGAAAACGCATCGCTGACCATTTGCGCATCCAGATGGCAGCCCTTACCTGTATTCACCTGAATGGCAGGAGCCCCGGTAGCACGGATACGGTCGGCATCGTTACTGGTTTGCTGATCGCCTTCAATCACGCCGACCGATAAACTGCCGGGACGTTTTTTCAGTGCTTCGATAGTAGCGCACAGCAGTGTCGTCTTGCCGGAACCGGGGCTGGACACCAGATTAAGCGCCAGGATACCGTGCCCGGCAAAATGGGCGCGGTTATGAGCAGCGTGCCGGTTATTTTCACCGAGTACATCCTGTTCCAGCCGGATCGCACGTGCCTGACTCATACCGGGCACAGACACACTGGCCAGACCGGCACCGTAATGCAGATCACCGGTAGCCGGATCGACGGCAATATGCGTTGCTGCATGGGTATGAGTGTGAGTACCGTGGCTGTGCATGCCGTTGTGCGTATAATGAAGATCGTGGCTGTGCCCGAGAACCCGCACGTACTCATGCGTATGGCTGTGATCATGCGCGTGGTGCTCATCCTGAGCGGTTTCCGGTTGACCGGCTTTAGTTTCGTTAGCGCATCCGCATACAACACACATCATTTCTCTCCTGTTTTACTCTGTCGCCTGAAAGAATTTACCGAAATCAATGTCAATTTAGTTAAATTCAGACCAATTAATACCGATTTATTATTTTCATGCTAATTATCTTCAACCATCATCTCAACGACCCGTAATTCAGTACCACTGGTCGGCTGCAACTGATAACAACCACAGTGTACACAAGGATCACCACGGGCTGTAATATCCACCGTTGTGCTGCATTGCATGCACCAGGCTTGCGCAGGCGGTGTATCTATTTCAATACGTGCATTCTGCAGGCAAGTATCATTCGCCATCACTTCCAGCGCAAAACGCAATGCACGCACTTCTACACCGGATAAAGCGCCTGCCTCCAGCCGCAGCAGCGTGACACGTGCAAAACCCTCACGCTTTGCCGCATCTTCGACTATCGTTAAAATTCCCCCTGCCAGACTCATTTCATGCATGATCAAACTCAATTTTATAAGTAATACAAGGATCAAAGGCAGCCGTTAATATACCAATATGACGTATCTCCTGCTCCCTTGACAAGGCACATGTCGCAAGCGGCATAGCAGCCAGCGCCTTTGCGACCACGCCGGATGGGTGAAAATTCCATTCCGTAGGCGCCACGATCCGGTAATCCACGATAGCAGCCTGCGGGTCAGCCGACTCAAGACGCACCCAATGCAATAATAATCCCCGTGCCATCTCACTCCATGCCAGTGCTTCACCGGGAGCCAGCATTATAGATCCGAGCGCCAGATTGTCCAGCGTGGCACCACTCAGCAACGCCAGCTCTGCAATCCTGGCACCAAAACGTTGCCAGGTACTAATCACGGACGGAGCATCCATATTCCCGGCTTTACCGAGGCAGATTATTCTGCTTCCTATTCCCGTTTCACGTATTTCCCCGCCTATCGTCGGCGCCCGACAAAAATTTTCATCAGAAATAATACTCCGGGCCAGAGCACGCAAACCGACTTCATCAGCGTGCGGCAAAAGCGGCATGGCACATGGCTGCAATTGCAGCGCATCGTCTTTAATGTCACGCAAGAGCTGTGCAGGAAATGTATCGGCACGCGCCACCCAGTCTTGCATACACGCAACCGGATTAAGCTGCCAGTGCCCCAGCCACTCAGTCACAGGCTGACCCAGCACAGCCAGTTCCAGCCATGAACAGAATGCCTGCAAAGAAACCGGCACGCCTGCCAAAGCCCCGCCCTGCAACAACGGACATGCCCGCAGCGACTCCAGTCCGGCAAGTACCGCCTTATTATCGTCACTGCGACCAAATAAACGCGGCCAATCCAGCCAGATGCGCCTGACATGCTCACGTGCCGTCTCTTCAGCCAGACTGGCCTGTTCCTGCATCGTCGTGTCGCACCGGATACCGCAAGCAGCATCAATCGCCAGACGTGAAGTCAAATGATGTGCCTGACCACACAAGGCATACAGACGTGGCAAATACAAGGGAGCAGCCTGAGCAGGCTTTCCGCGCAACAAAGCACCGGCCAGAGCAATACGGTTACTACTGATAGCCGATATTTTTTGCCCCGGACGAAAGACCAGCTGTCCAGGCTGCAACTGTATTGTCATGGCAGATTTCCGGCAAGCGACCCTACTCTTCCCAAAAGAAAAGCGCGCCGCCCGTGTAATACGGTTGTTGCGGGTACAGACACCTCAGGTTTACGCAATAGTGCCAGCACTTCTAACGCCGTCGCACAAGCCGCTGCCTGATTCGCAAATTCAAACATAGGTGAGAATAATGAGCACATCTCATAACTGCCGAAAGAAGCTTCATGCGCACCGATAAATTCAAAGCATTCTCCGCCAAAATGGCGCTCACAACACAATCCTGTTGGCATCACAGACTGCCCCTGCAATGGCAGCCAGATCAGATTCATAAACCAGGGGGTTACCAAGATCCCTAATGCTGCCAGCGCGCCACCGGTATCGGTATAAGACTGAAAACCAATCGCCTCCACCACCAGACCGGGATGTAATACCGGCACACCCTGCATGCGGGTACGGCCAATCACACTAAAAGCACGTATCAGCGCAGCTTCCTGCACGGCCAGATCAATACAGGGTATATTGTTCATTTACACATCCGTATGCAACACCATAAACTGCTCTGCCGCACCGTCGCAATTAGGGCAGCGCCAATGTGACGGCAAGGCAGAAAATGGTGTGCCGGATGGAATTTGCCAGACCGGATCGCCCTCGGCCGGATCATAGACCCACCAGCAAATTTTGCACTCAAGACTGGTATCCGGTGAAAGTTTGCTAGTATCCCCGAGATAACTGCCCTCAAAATGCATCCCGCTGTTAAAACCAGAATTCATCCGCCCTCCACCCATTGAATCACCTCAACCAGACGCTCATGAGAATCATGCAAATCTTCTAATGCAGCACACGCCACTTCCGGTATATCAATCACCTCAACCGTGTTAAGAATCACCGTATCGGATGAGTTGTAATACGTCACACGCCAGCAATTAGGCACCAATGTGCTGATAATACGACAGTTTCCATACCCCCGCGATAAGATCAGCACACTTCCGCCGACCAGACGCTCTTCAAGAAAAGAAACATCTTCCTGCGATAAAGGCAACAGGGTCAGATTAACGACATGGGCAGGTACGCCCGGCTGCCAGGCTGCAATGTGTTCATTCAATTCGGCGATAATAGAAGGTGCATTCATCACCTGCGGCAATAACTCAGCAGGCATAGCAATTAAGCCGGTGGCACAGGCGGCACAGGCACTGTCATATGCGGCACGAATGACGATCTGCGGCACAGGCCCGACCTCAATCTGATCAGCCACAACACGACCATCACGGCTGATGATGCTGCGCCAGACACCGGCAAAAATCGCTTCCTGAATCCGGATCGATGCGGCACCCTCGACGCGCACACTCACCTCCCCCTCACCCAGCACCTGATTCACCAGATTCAGGTTATGCGTATCCAGACCGCCCAAGCCGACCGGCGCTGCCTGTCCGCCGGCAGCAGCCACTTCGAGCGCCGCCACAATAGCACGCAATACCCGGTGCGCCTCTTTAAGATTCACCATTTCTTCCGGTTCCGGCAAAACTGGCATAGCATAGGTTTGCATACCTTGCGGCATCGCCATATAGTCCAGCTCAACTTCTTCAGTCTGACTGCCCGGCCCTACTCCTGTGCCTGCTGATCCCATGCCTACAACGGGTATCGGAAATGGTTTCATATTTATACTATCCTGTGATGGTAATAACATCAGTGACAGGCACTATCTGCGCCAGACACAACAAGCGGAATGCCTATTCCCGGCACGCGCGATGGCGGCATAGCCAGTGCCTGCGCCACTTCACTCAGATACACATCCCAATCCTGCATACCCGCCACCGTAGTCACATACTGCCCGTCACGTAAAAATACCAGCGCCGGTCTGCGCACTACGCCAAAGCGTTTAGCCAAAGTATCTTCATCATCACGCTGCGCGACAGCAATCCGGAAGCACGAAGAAAAGTGACGCTGCAATTCAGGCAACACAACAGCCACATCCAGACACTCCGGAAAGCGCACCGGATCGCCTGCAATAAATAAAACCCAATCCCCTGCCATCGCCAGGCAGTTGCTCTCCTTACTCACCCAGACAGCGCCAGACTCAGCTACCAGGCGCTGCACCAGCGGCGGCGTGCCCGGCACGGTATGGGGTGCTGGCGTTTCCAGCATAGCAATAGTTGTCGTCATCAATTATCTTTCGTGGCTTGAGGTGCAAATGCCGCTATATCGGCATGACTCATACTGGAAGGCAAAGTAAAGCCCGGCGCAAGCATGTCATCAGAACATCCGTTAAGTACGGCTTGCAGCATATCCAGCACTTCGTTTATTTCCGCTGCGCGGGAACCATCTATTTTTTCGCGGGCGTCATCAAGAAAAGCCAGTAACCACTCACCAGGAACGCAATCGCCCACTAACATCGTTGACAAGCGACGACGTTCACCGCGCCCGTGGCAAAAGGCATAACCCGGCACAAGCGTCTCGACCTGCATAGGAATTCCCATACACATAATGAATACTCCCTTAAGCCTGAACCGGCATAAAACGTTCATCACCGATACGACAGGCCATGCTTTCTTCCGGCCGTCCCGATTCATACCGCTCCAGAGCCAGATGCGGTAAGGTAATCGCTTCACCCAATGCCAGCGGTACCGCCCGAACTACGGGCGCCGCTCCCCAGCGTGTCAGCCGTGTAAGTGCATAGTGCAAAGCCGGTTCGATTGCGGCTTTTAATAGCGGCCGTAAACTCCCGCCATAATCCTCGATTTCTTCCGGCTGACAACCGATCAGCACCACTTCCTCAGGATATTTTCCGGTGAGTTGCGCCAGTGCCAGCACTTCCTGAAAACCAGTCTGGTGCAGACTCATTTTCTTTGCGCCGAGATACTTTGGCACATCGTCACCGTCAATTACCTTCAGTTCACCGGGAGCCAGACCATAATCAATCGCATCAAAAATCAGCAGATAATCAGCCGCCTGCACATGCT
>CAIWPG010000300.1 GCA_903914535.1 uncultured Oxalobacteraceae bacterium | reverse complement strand
TTATTGACGTAATTGATGAGAATTTGTCCCAGGCGCAACGGATCGCCAATCAGGGTAGCAGGAATACCTTCATCGATATCGATGATGAATTCCAGCCCTTTATCCGACGTTTTTTCTGAAATCAAATCAGCAACGCTCTCAAGCACGCTATTCAACTCAAAACTGATAGATTCAACCGCCATCTTGCCAGCCTCGATCTTGGACAAATCCAGGATATCATTGACGATACCTAATAAATGACGGCTGGAACCCTGTATTTTATTCAGATAATCACGCTGGCGCGGCGTTAACGCGGTTCGCATCACCAAATGTGATATACCGATAATAGCGTTCATTGGGGTACGGATTTCATGGCTCATATTAGCCAGAAAATCCGATTTCATTCTGGCAGCGTCTTCGGCCAGCGTTTTGGCATGGCGCATGTGCTCCATGGTCGTGCGTTCGATGGTGATATCGTCAATAACCCACACCGACCCTTTCGAATTATCGCCTGTATCAACCGCGGCTCCGGTCAGGCGTGCCCAGAAAAGACTGCCATCCTTACGCATCAGTTTCTGGTCACGGCGATGCACATCCCCATGCCAGATTTGTTCATAAACGTCTTTACCACCAATTGCAGCGTCAGCATCATTTGCATACCAGATGGCCGTGGGCTGATTGACCATATCACCAATTACCCAGCCAAACATATCGTGTAAGCGCCGGTTTGCCAGCAAAATAAACCGGCCTTTAATCAGGGCGATGCCTGAATTGGCGGTATCGAAAATAGCCTGCTGCTGCTCATTAGCCAGGCGTAATGCTTCGTTTAGTGTCCGTTCTGTAGTGATATCTTCAAACATGACGACCACGCCGTCTCTCAAATCAGAAGAGTTAACTGCCCGACTGGACACACGCACCCAAAACCGGCTGCCATCCTTGCGCATGCAACATAACTCCCGCACGTCAATTTCACCACGTGCAGCCTGCTTATAAATCGCTGATCCCGCAAACTTGAAATCCGCATCATCAACGAACCAGATGCGCGTGGACTTGCCAATCTGCTCATCACAAGCGTAGCCGAAAATCTCATCCAGACGACGATTACAACTCACAATAATCCGATTTTTAACTAACACGATACCGGCACTGGCTGCATCAAATAAGGCATTTTGCTCTGATATTGCCGTATTCAATTCGGCAGTCCGTATCTCAACAAGCCGCTCCAGGTGCTGACGATGGCGATCCAATTCATCGCTCATCTGTTTTTTTTGCGTAATGTCTTCTTTAATAGCGACATAATGGGTTACCTTACCATCGCCATTTTGCAAAGGAATTACGGTTGCTCCCTCAATCCGTTCCTGTCCGCTCCGGGCGACACCGACCAGCTCACCCCGCCATATCCCCCCCAAAAGCAGCGTTTCCCACATTGACTGGTATACAGATTCTTCCGTTTTTCCAGACTTAAGAACGCTGACGTTGGCACCGATAACGTCTCCACGCGAATAACCCGTGTTGACAGTAAAGGCATTATTGACGTATTCAATCCCGCCGTTAAGACCGGCAATAATAATCGAGTTTGGACTTTGCTCAACAACCAGTGACAGTCTGTGCAACTGCTCTTCCGTTTCCCTGCGTTCAGTAATATCCTGAAACATGACCACGACGCCAATCAATTCACCTTCACTGATAATGGGATGTGTGAAATACTCAACAGGAAATTGACTACCATCTTTTTTCCAAAACACTTCATCACTGACATGACGTCCGCGCCCGTCGACAAGCGTCGCATAAATACGGCACTCGCCCCGGGGATACACCGTACCATCCGAATGACTGTGATGTAATATGGCATGCAACTGCTTATGCATTAATTCATCTGAGGTATAACCCAGCATCTGCGTCGCAGCTAAATTAACAAAGGTCGTATTTCCATTCATATCAATGCCATAAATACCACCGCTGGCAGACTGAAGCAGTAAATTAGCATGCTCCTCGCTCTCCTTCAATGCACACCTGGCATCCAGGCCATCAAAGGCAAAGGTAACATCCCTGATCATGGCACTTAACAAAGAAACGACTTCTTCGTCAAACATATTCAGCACATGCGTGTATACCGTGAAAACCGCATAAATTGTTCCTTTGCGGAATATTGGAAAACTTGCGCTCGATTTCCAGTCATATTTAGCGCCCAGTTCCCTCCAGGGAGCCATAATGGGATTATTGGCCGTATCATTATTAATTTCGGGCTTGCCGGAGAAAAATAGCGCGACACGATGGCGCGACGGCTCCGGTAGGGCTACCGGAGCCGTGATGAATGATGATCGTGCCGATTGGTCAGACGCATGG
>CAIWPG010000299.1 GCA_903914535.1 uncultured Oxalobacteraceae bacterium | reverse complement strand
CCACGGCCTCCCCAGATGGTCTTGGGTGAAGTCACGCGCCTACCCGAAACAGTGGCTAAAGAATGATTTCGCATAGAGGATATCCAGCATATATACTATTTCATCAGTGCACACTGGTAATCTGATATCGGTGTTGTGCGATAAGGGATACAGCCACGTAAAAAGCCATGTGGCGGCCACAGTACCGCACAACTGTGCAGCGATGAACCCCGTTGTATCAGCCGGGCGTATTCCCGCAAAAGTATTACTGGCCGCGCGTGCCAGCGTCACCGCCGGATTAGCAAATGAGGTTGATGAGGTGAACCAGTAAGCCGCTGTGATATACGCCGCTACCGCAAACGGCGTCACCCCCGGCCGGCTTCTTGAGGTGCTGATAATCACCGCGATCAGACCGAAGGTCGCGATAAATTCACTCCACCATTGAGGCCATCCGGCCCGCACATGCACGGACGCAAAAAATACCGGCTCGCCAAACATGGTATGCGCCACCGCCACACCGGCAAACGCACCGCAAATCTGTACCACAATATACGGCAATGCTTCAGATCTGGACATGTTTTTTTGCCATGCTTCCGATAACGTGACGACAGGATTGAAGTGCGCGCCGGAAATCGCCCCAAACATCAGGATCAGTGCAATCAGTCCGGAACCGGTCGCAATAGCGTTCGCCAGTAAAGCGACCGCGACATTACCGCCAGCCAGACGTTCAGCCATGATGCCGGAACCGACTACCACAGCGAGCAAAAAAGCGGTGCCTAATCCCTCGGATACTAAACGTTTAACGATACTCATGCCTGTATTGCTCCAATCTGGATATGCGGCGCATCCGCTGTGCCAAACTCATATGCATCGTAGCGGAAAAAATTATCTACACAAAAAAAGTACATTTATAGCCTCGCCTGAAACTCTGATAAATTAAGAAAAAATCGCTTCGTTACATGTGCCTGGCGTGCAGGAAAGCGATGGAGAACAAGGGGTGCCACCGCAGCAGTTCTCAGTCAGAAAACCTAGCAGGTTATTCATCGTGTCAAAATTTGCCGTATAAATCATGAATCGGCCATCCTGCTTGACTTTAACCATCCCGGCATAGGTCAACTCTTTCAGGTGAAAAGATAAAGAAGACGGGGGAATTTTTAAGTGTTCGCTGATTTTGCCGGCAGTCAGACCAGCAGGCCCGGTCTGCACCAATAAGCGGAATACGGCAAGACGCGATTCTTGCGCAATAGCAGCTAACGCAGAAATGGCTTGTTTGGTTTCCATAAGAATCCTTTGTATTTTCAGTTCTATATTTCTATAAAAATCGAATTATAGAAGTAAAAAAGCGAATTTGCAAACAGTTAATGTGCAGGCAAAGTAATGCCTGCACACTGAATTAAAAAACATTACGAGCGCCCTGCAAGAGAGTCACTTCAGTTATTTTCTGGATTCGTAAGCCATCCTCACGGCCAGCCCTGCCAATACTGTCCCCATCATCCAGCGTTGCACCAATAACCATAGCGGACGCCCCGACAAGAAGACAGAAATTGATCCGGCCGTCACCGCAATAAGCGCATTGACAATCAGGCT
>CAIWPG010000298.1 GCA_903914535.1 uncultured Oxalobacteraceae bacterium | reverse complement strand
TCGGCTGCGTCAGTTACGCGCAGCCGATTTATTTTTATGGTTTTAGTATGATTACCTTTACCTTATACAGCCGGAGTTATTGCCATTTGTGCGATGACATGCGCGATGCGCTGCATGTTTTGCTGAGCGATTTACCCTATGAACTAAGCATGGTCGATATTGATCAGGACCCGGCGTTGCTGGCCTTGTATGATGAATTAGTGCCGGTATTATTTGCCCGTAAACCGTCAGGGACAGATCAGCAGTTATGTCACTATTTTTTAGATGCAGCAACAGTAAAGGCTTTTTATGGTGCGTAATAGTGATGAAGCGGGTGATTACACGTATCCGGGATATGTGGTGTGTGGTGTCGATGAAGCAGGGCGTGGCCCGTTGGCGGGGGCGGTATTTGCTGCTGCGGTTATTCTTGATCCTGCGTATCCGATTGATGGTTTACGTGATTCAAAAAAACTCAGTGAAGCTAAGCGGGATCAGTTAGCTATTTTAATTAAGAAACATGCACTGGCATGGTGTATTGCGGAGTCATCTGAAGGTGAAATTGATCAGATTAATATCCTGCAAGCGACCATGCTTGCTATGCAACGTGCGGTATCTGGTTTAACCGTGACACCAACGATGGCATTAATTGATGGCAACAGGTGTCCGGTATTACCGATGGCATCGGAGGCTATCGTCAAAGGCGATGATAAAGTTGCGGCAATCTCTGCTGCATCGATTCTGGCTAAGACGGCCCGTGATGCAGCTCTGATGCAGTTGCACGCCATTTATCCCGAATACGCGTTTGACCGGCATAAAGGATATCCGACTGCATTACATCTGGCTCGTTTACGCGAGCATGGTGTTTCTCCTGTGCACCGGAAGTCGTATGCGCCGGTACGTTTGCTGTTGCCTGTTACGGATAAGGTAAGTAATTAACATGAAATTGATTAGCTCGCGTGAAAATGCGTTGTACAAAGAATTAAAACAATTAGCCACCAGCTCACAGGCACGTCGCAAAGCCGGTTATTCGCTGCTGGATGGCGTACATTTATGTCAGGCTTATCTGGCGCATAGCGGGCAGCCACGCTGGTGCGTGATCAGCGAGTCGGCACAGACACACCCTGAAGCCGCTGTTCTGGCGGCGC
The DNA here is from genome assembly GCA_903914535.1 of uncultured Oxalobacteraceae bacterium. Classification (GTDB taxonomy): domain Bacteria; phylum Pseudomonadota; class Gammaproteobacteria; order Burkholderiales; family Burkholderiaceae_D; genus Solimicrobium. The sequence continues at coordinate 7,922 of CAIWPG010000298.1, read as the reverse complement.
AGGCAGAGCATGTGCTGGTATTGGCGGATGCGCTTTATCAGGGCGTGAGTCAGGTTGAACATGGTGTCGGCATATTCTTTGTTGCGACAACACCTGTCTTGTCGTTGCCGGATAGTGTAATAAAAACAGCCGTGATGCTAGATAATTTGCAAGATCCCGGTAATATGGGGTCGTTGTTGCGTAGTGCAGCAGCAGCGGGGATTACCCAGGTATTTTGTAGTACCGGTACGGTTTCTGCGTGGTCGCCAAAGGTGCTGCGAGCGGGTATGGGAGCACATTTTTTACTGGATATTTATGAAAATGTGGATTTGTTAGCGGTATTAAATACCAGTACCATTCCGGTACTGGCAACCAGCTCGTATGCGACACAATCGGTTTATCAGGCGGATTTAACCGGGCCGGTGATCTGGTTATTCGGACACGAAGGGCAAGGGCTGGCTGATGAATTAATGGATTGTGCGACTGAGCAGGTGACGATTCCTCACCAGGGTCAGATTGAATCCTTAAATGTCGCTGCGTGTGCTGCGATTTGTTTTTTTGAGCAAGTACGGCAAAAAATCAGTATGCCCGGTCACCACTGACTGTGGCCCGGGTATTTATATTGAACGATACCTGTAGTTTATTATTGCCTGTTTTTTTCTTGTGCTTTTATTTGGGATTGCTCCTGGCGAAAAGCGGCGATCTCACTTAATTTCATCCCTTCCGGTACCCGACGGTGTTTGGCATGACCAATGCGCTGGGAGCGGTAAATGCCTGTGTGCCCGGAAAACAGGTAACTGACAATGCAGGCTATCGCGGCATAAGCGCCAACCTCGGCACCAAATAGCTCTATCGCCATGAAGGTTGAAGCGATGGGCGTGTTTGCTGCCCCTGCAAATACCGCCACAAAACCTATTCCTGCCAGTAAGGGGAAGGGCATGGATAGCAGTGGCGCAAGTGCATTGCCGAGTGTGGCACCAATATAAAAGAGTGGCGTGACTTCACCGCCTTTGAATCCTGAGCCTAAGGATGCCACCGTTAATGCCATTTTTGCTGCAAAATCTGCCGGGGACAGCGCTTGTTGGAATGCTTCCACGATGGTAGGAATACCAAGGCCGATGTAGCGATCTGCACCAAGAAACCACACTACTGATGCAATGACACTGCCTCCTAAAAAAGGGCGTAGCGGTGCATAGGCGATGTATTTTTTCATCAGAGCACCAAAGCTATGTGTGCTATTGGCGAAAATCCGGCCTGTTAATCCAAACAGGCTTCCTGCAATGACAGTGGCACAAAACCCCCATATGCTCATGTGAGGAATGAATGAAATAGCATAGTGCGTGTGATGTACACCTAACTGAATGCCGGTTTGATCTGCCACGATGGCCGATATAATACAAGGCAGCAGAGCGTCATAGCGCATACGTCCGATTGCCAGCACTTCCAGCCCGAAAATGGCTCCGGCCAGCGGAGTGCCAAAGACAGAGGAAAAACCGGCACTAATTCCGGCCATGAGCATAATGCGCCGGTCTTCCTGTTTAAGTTTAAATAAATGGGTGAGCTGATCGGCAAGTGTGCCCCCCATTTGTACCGCAGTACCTTCGCGGCCGACTGAAGCACCAAATAAATGCGATAGCACGGTACCGGACAGAACCAGTGGTGCCATACGCAATGGAATAATTTTTTTAGGGTCGTGAATTTCATCAATCAGCAGGTTGTTACCTGCCTCAACCTGTTTTCCAAAACGCAGATACAGCCAGCCCACGGCAAAACCGGCTATAGGGAGCAGCCAGATCAATTGGCGGTGTGCTATGCGTGTCGTCGTGGCCCAGTCAAGAGCAAAAAGAAAAAAAGTCGATGCCAGCCCTGAGAAAATAGCGACAAGGCTGGCAAGAAAAAGCCACTTGGCTAAATAAAATATAACATTGACAGGTTCGGAATCGTAAGAAGTGGTCATGTTTGTCCGTTGTAATAAAAAGCTAAAACCTGGACAATCCGGAAGGGAATATAGATATGTACCCACACTACCTACCCACGCCATCCCGCTTGATCAGCTATGAATGCAGGCATCATCAGCCTTGAAGGTGGTTACGGGAGGAATGCCATCTCGTGACCGGATTCTAACAGGAAATTTTTCAAAAATCGACCCGGCATCTGAAAATATCCGGTAAAAGCAGCAGATGAAACAAAAAAACCCTGCTTAATAAAAAGACAGGGTTTTTTTTGCATTTGCGGGAGAGAGGACAGAATCTCCGCTGCTTGATTACTACTGTACTGCTACGGATTTGCTCTTAGAAGCGATAGCCGACACCAGCACCAACCAGCCATGGGCTAACTTGTACATTACTGATTTGTGTTGCGCCTTCGTATACGCCGCTAGTGATTTTTGCGTATTTAACATCCAGATTCAATGACCAGTTTTTAGTCAGTTTGTAATCTACACCAGCTTGAGCTGCTGCGCCGAAGCTATGGTTGTCCAGGCTAAGTGCGCCGCCGAGCAGGCTTACGTTAGAGATACGTGTGTAGTTCAGACCCAGACCGAGGTAAGGACTGATTTGTTCGTCAGGGCTGAAGTGGTATTGTACAGTCAGAGTCGGTGGCAATTCTTTGAAGCTGCCGATGGCATTGCCATCCAAGAACACATCGTGTTTTTGCGGGTAGGTCAGAATCAGTTCTGTTGCCCAGTTTTTAGTAAAGAAGTAGGAAACGTCTACTTCTGGAATTGCTTTTTCAGAAACGCTGATACGGTCAGCGGCACCAGAACCCAGAATTGGATCAGAGCCATTGTCAGGGCTGATGTTGACAACGCGTGCACGTACCAACCATGGGCTTTCCTGTGCCATAGCATTGCTAGTTACTAAGCCAGCTGCTGCGAGGATGAGAACTAAGGTAATTTTTTTCATGCTATTTTCTCCAACGGTTTATCTTGGCGCAAGCTTACCGTTGTAAGACTACATAGGACTTGATTCAAAACAAACTCAGATGAAGCCGTCGAAAAACAGTATTTCTACGGTATCCCCCGGGGTAACTGTGCCTTGTTCCGGTTTTAGGATCACCATACAGTTCGCTTCCGACATGGAGCTGAGAATACCTGAACCTTGCTGACCAGTGATACGGACTTCTAATTGTCCCTGCAGGTTGTTGCTGCATATGCCACGCTGAAATTCAGTACGTCCGGTACGTTTGGGAATGGTGCAGCTGGCAACTGCTCTTAACACCGGTAAATTCATCGCCTGGGCGCCAGCTAGTGCTAATAATGCCGGGCGTACAAAAAAATAAAAGCTGACCATGACAGCGACCGGGTTACCCGGCAGTCCAAACAGCAGGGTATTTTTGCCGCCGCTGGTAATGTGTCCAAAGGCCAGAGGACGTCCCGGCCGCATGTTAATGGACCAGAATGCTACTTCTCCCAATTTTGCCATGATGTCTTTGGTGTAATCTGCCTCGCCCACAGACACGCCGCCGGAAGTAATGATGGCATCTGCCTGATCTGACGCTGTCAGGAGTGCCTGCTCCAGCGCGACCGGATCATCTGGTACAAGCCCAAGGTCAATAATATCAACACCTAACCGGGTGAGCATGCCATACAGCGTGTAACGATTGCTATCGTAGACGCAGCCAGTCTCGAGTACCTGACCCAGTGAGCGCAATTCATCGCCGGTAGAGAAAATGGCAATACGCAGACGTCGCCGTACGGCGATCTCAGCCAGTCCCAGTGAAGCCAGCAAGCCCAGTTCTGCCGGGCCCAGCCGTTTTCCTGATGAAATTGCGACAGAGCCGGCTGCCAGATCTTCGCCGCACAAGCGCACATGTTGTCCGGGGCGTACCGGAATATGTCGCATATCTAAAGTACGCTCATCTTTTAAAACAGCCTGTTCCTGAGGTATTACGCTGTCGCATGGTGCCGGAAGAATCGCCCCTGTCATAATGCGGATAGCTTGCCCCGGGAGGAGCTGCCCCTGCCACGGTTGTCCTGCCAGAGCAGTGCCGGCCAGTGTGAGTTCAGGGTGTGATGGCAGATCAGCGCTGACAAACGCGTAGCCATCCATGGCTGAATTAGCACAGGCCGGGACATTAATGGGAGAAATAAGATCCTCAGCCAGTATGCGATCCAGCGCATTGCGTACAGGTAATTGCTGGCTGCCGGACAGCGCTTGCGTATGCTGCAGAATCAGTTGTCGCGCCTGTTCTACCGATAAAGAACCGGCACGGGGCAGGGAAGAATTTGTTATGGACATTATATTTAATGGTTTTTGCTAAAAAAGGTAATGGGGTGCGGACAGGTCTGTGTTATTACGCTGCGAGTCTGATGTCTTACCTGATTTCTGTTTGAGTCAACTGGCAGATACAGGCAGCGTACATTCCTGTAATTCGCGCAGCGTATTAATATTTCTGAAGGCCATGTCATCGGAAAAATGCACCTGTGCCATGGCTAGTGGTTTGTGCCAGTGGCGCATTGTACGTCCGCCTCCACGCAAGTAGGCCTGCAGTACTGGCAGACAGGTGGTTTTGAGCAGACAAAACACCGGTTGCGGCTGCGGGCCGGCTATATCGCCGGTGCAGGCAACAGCCAGATCTGCATGCTGCTCAATTAAACCATCCATCAGACGACTAACCAAATCAAGAGGTAAAAAAGGCGAATCGCACGGTGCTGTAACCAGATAAGGGGTGGTGCAATGAATGAGCCCGGCTTCCAGTCCGGCGAGCGGGCCAAGAAACCCGGGCCTGACATCTGCCAGTACGGGATATAAAAAACGCGCATAACCCGCCGGATTTTGGTTGGCGCTGATGGCTATCCTGGTCACTTGCGGGCGGAGTCGCTCCAATACGTGTCTGACCATGCTTTTTCCGTTGAGTTCTTGTAAACCTTTGTCTGTTCCTCCCATGCGGCTGCCACGCCCGCCTGCCAGGATCAGTCCGGTAATTTGCAGAGCTGTATGTGGTGGTGTATATGTAGTCGTGTGGTCTGGCATGGTTTATCCGCCTATGTAAGACATTTCTATTTTGTCCGGCCGTGTTGTCTGGCTGCTGCGTAATTCGGAATAACGGTCACTTCGCTGGTGCCACAGTTGTGCGATCATATCGGAAATCTGTTCATCAGCGGTACCGTTACGCAGCCATTGGCGCATGTCGTGCCCGGCACTGGCAAACAGACAGGTGTAGAGTTTTCCTTCGGTAGAAAGCCGCAGTCGTGAACATGTGTGACAAAACGTTTGCGTTACGCTGGAGATGACACCTATTTCACCGCTGCCATCGCGGTATTTCCAGCGTTGTGCAGTTGCTTCGTTGATGTTGTTATTAATGATATTAGCGATGTCTGTGTTGCTGTCTGCCGGAATAAGTTGCATATCCGGAGCGGAGCCGGAAATCAGCTTGATGACGTCGCGTGAGGGCATGACTTCGTTCAGGTTCCAGCCGTTAGAGTTGCCGACATCCATATATTCGATAAAACGTAAAATAAACGGTGATCCTTTAAAATGGCGTGCCATCGGGATAATTTGCTGATCGTTCATTCCCGCTTTGACGACCATATTTATTTTGATAGGTTCCAGCCCCGCTTTGTGTGCTGCATCCAGTCCGTGCAAGATATCGGATGCCGAAAAATTGGCATCGTTCATGCGTTTAAAAATACCGTCATCCAGCGCATCCAATGATACCGTGACCCGGTTTAATCCTGCATCTTTGAGTAATTGTGCTTTTTTAGCCAGTAATGCACCATTGGTTGTCAGGGTTAGATCCAGCGGAGTACCGGCTGGTGTGCGTATATTACTTAGCATGCCGACCAATTTATGTAAGTCTTTGCGCAACAGTGGTTCCCCACCGGTTAAGCGAATTTTATGTACACCGTGCGCTGCAAATAACTTTGCTGCACGGGTAATTTCCTCAAAGGTGAGTAAAGAGGGATGTGGCAGGAACGCATAATTTTTGTTAAATATCTGACGTGGCATACAATACACGCAGCGGAAATTGCACCGGTCTGTGACGGAGATACGTAAGTCGTGTAAAGGCCTGTGTAATGTATCCGACAGCACGCCGTTCGCTTTTGTGCCGTCTGAGTCGTTTGACGATGGTGCCAGTGGTGCTGACGCAGTATTCAGCGCCCGGAGATCAATTATGGGAATAATTCGGTCAGACATGATGCACTTCATAAACTAAGTCAGGTCAGTAGTAGAACACAAAACAGATAGGAATGAATGATAAATTACCTGATTGGTGAGTTAATCAGCCAAAGCCATTCCGGAAAAGGTACTCTTATCGTTTTTACTGTTCTGTTTGCTATTTATTTGAGATATTCAAGACTAAGGAATCACTGTAATGCTAGCTATTTTGTTATTGTTTATCGGTTTGGGCCTGGGCTGTGCCGGGATGTGGTTATCGTTGCGTGGACAGCGGAATGCATTTTTGCAGCAGGGCGCCATGGAGCTGGCGGTGCTAAAAGAACGATTGACCGGGCAGCGGGGCGAGCTGGAGCAGGTTCAGCGACAAATGGTGCAGGCGCAGCGTAAAGAGCAGGAGCAACAGCAGCAATTAGCGGCACAACAGGCACACATTGCCGACTTATCGGCCCGTCTGGAAGGGGAGCGGCAGCAATCAGCAGAAAAGCTGGCTTTGCTCAATGCGGCTCGTGCCGAGCTGGTGAATCAGTTTCAGGTATTGGGTAATCAGATACTGGAAGATAAAAGTAAAAAATTTACTGAACAAAACCAGATGAATCTGAGTGGGATACTTGGCCCGCTACAAGAAAAAATCATGGAGTTTCAAAGTCAGGTGGCGGCTACGTATGATAAGGACTCTAAAGAGCGCCTGACATTAAAAAATGTGATTGAAAACCTGGCTTCGTTAAACACGAAAATGAGTGCTGATGCCGTTAATTTGACCGAAGCCTTAAAAGGCAGTAATAAAACACAGGGTATCTGGGGTGAGATGGTGCTGGAAAACGTACTGGAATCCTCCGGATTGCGTCGCGGCGAAGAGTATCAGGTACAAACCAGTTTTGACCGGGATGAAGGGGGAGTCCACAGGCCGGACGTGGTGATTCATTTGCCGGAAAACCGTCATATGGTCGTGGATGCCAAAATGTCGCTGGTGGCGTATGAACGCTATATGAGTGCAAGTAACGATGCTGACCGGGCGGAAAGTTTAAAGCAGCACTTAATTTCGGTACGAGCCCATATTAAAGGTTTATCTGAAAAAAATTACCAAACTCTGACCGGCTTAAGAGCCCCCGACTTTGTTATGTTGTTTATCGCGGTAGAACCGGCTTTTATGCTGGCATTTAGCCATGATCAGCATCTTTTTAACGATGCCCTGGCAAAGAATGTCTTGCTGGTCAGCCCAAGTACGCTATTAGCGAATTTGCGTACCATTGCCTATATCTGGCGCCAGGAACAACAAAATCGTAACACGCAGGAGATTGTTGCGCAGTGTGCAAAACTGTACGATAAATTTGTGGGTTTTGTGGATGATATGGAAGACATCGGAAAAAAACTCGGCTACACGCAAAAAGCCTACGATGATGCCAGATCTAAACTGGTCAGCGGCCGCGGAAACCTGATCCGCCAGGCCGAACAAGTGAAGATGCTGGGGGTAAAGCCAACTAAAAATTTACCGGGGAATTTGCTGGGGGATGAGGAATCTTCGGTGACGGGGCGCTTGTAACAGCATTACGATGTGCCGGAAAAATCAGATAGATGAAACTAATTAAATTTGATAGCGTCATAACATCGCAGGCCTGTACTGCTCTGTGCCGGGGTGGTTAATCAGGATCAGATGAAACCAGTTAAAGGAGTTTTTGCAATGTCAGTCGTCGCTTTTGATACATTGAAATTTGTAAAAACTCTGATACAGGCTGGTGTGTCGTCGCATCATGCGGAGGCAATTTCTGATGCAGTGCGGGATGTGCAGGCTTCGTCAGAAATTGCCACCAAACATGATCTTGGCCT
>CAIWPG010000297.1 GCA_903914535.1 uncultured Oxalobacteraceae bacterium | reverse complement strand
CGACATTCTCGCCAATGGCGTGACAGTGGCTTCGCATTTCGATCCCGTGCTCGCCGCGGGGGCGACAAGCAAGGCGACGCACTATTCGTTCGACGTCACGGTGACGGGCGGTCTGGGGCTGGCGCTCGGGATGAAGTCGATCGCTGGCACGCCGTTCCTCAGTAATTCAGCAAACTGCCGATGCTAAGCCGCCACGTGCATGGCTGTCGCCTGAGTACCTGGCTGAGCATAATCTGACAGATGGTGACATCGTTAAAGTAAGTCAGGGAGACAAGAGTGTCTTGCTGCCGGTGGCGCGCGATAAAGGTTTACCTTCCGGTGTTATTCGGGTTGCTGCAGGACATCCTGCTACGGCGGCACTGGATGCCATGTTCGCCACTCTTACTGTGGAGCGTGCATAATGATAGATGCGATTAATGCCCTTGGACTCAGTTTGCTGGGACCGCTTTGGTTTACGGTCTGGACTGTCATTAAAATCGTTTGCGTTACCTTGCCATTGATGGGTCTGGTTGCGTATCTCACATTGTGGGAACGTAAAATGATAGGCTGGATGCATATTCGTCTGGGACCTAACCGTGTCGGTCCTGCCGGTTTATTGCAGCCTATTGCTGATGCAGTTAAGTTACTGCTTAAAGAAATCGTTATTCCGGCTAAATCAAATAAAGCACTGTTTGTTATTGCACCTGTCATGACCATTATGCCAGCTCTGGCAGCGTGGGCAGTGGTTCCGTTTGGTCCCGAAACTGTTTTGGCGAATGTGAATGCCGGTTTGTTGCTGATGATGGCAATTACATCAATGGAAGTTTATGGTGTGATTATCGCCGGATGGGCATCCAACTCCAAATATGCATTTTTAGGTGCTATGCGTGCTTCTGCACAAATGGTGTCGTATGAAATTGCAATGGGTTTTGTTTTGGTGATTGTACTGATGGTGTCAGGCAGTCTGAATATGACTGACATCGTGATGGGACAAAGTAAAGGCCGCTTTTTTGATATGGGGCTGAACTTTTTATCCTGGAACTGGTTGCCCTTATTCCCTATGTTTGTGATTTATGTTATTTCCGGTATTGCTGAAACTAATCGTCATCCGTTTGACGTGGTTGAAGGTGAATCAGAAATCGTTGCCGGTCATATGGTTGAATATTCAGGTATGTCGTTTGCGATGTTCTTCCTGGCGGAATATGCCAACATGATTTTAATTTCCGCTGTTGCATCCCTGTTATTTTTGGGTGGTTGGGCTGCGCCAGTCAGTTTCCTTAGCTGGGTTCCGGGTTGGATTTGGCTGGGTGTGAAGACTTTTGTGGTGGTTTCAATGTTCATTTGGGCTCGTGCTTCATTCCCACGTTATCGCTTTGATCAAATTATGCGCCTGGGCTGGAAAGTATTTATTCCTCTCACCCTGGTTTATCTGGTCTTTGTAGCGGCGTGGATGCAGACCCCGTGGAATATTTGGAAGTAAGGAATACCCTAGAGCGAATGGAAGCTAAAATGACCGCAATTAAAGAATTTTTCGCCAGCCTGATGCTGCGCGAGCTGATAAAAGGGATGGCACTTACCGGGCGTTACATGTTTGCACGTAAAATTACCGTGCAATTCCCGGAAGAAAAAACCCCGATTTCTCCACGTTTTCGTGGACTGCATGCCTTGCGTCGTTATCCTAACGGTGAAGAGCGTTGTATTGCCTGTAAATTGTGTGAAGCGGTTTGTCCTGCAATGGCTATTACCATTGAATCGGAACAACGTGCCGATGGAAGTCGCCGCACCAGTCGTTACGATATTGACTTGACCAAATGCATTTTCTGCGGTTTTTGTGAAGAATCCTGCCCGGTTGACTCCATCGTTGAAACTCATATATTTGAGTATCACGGTGAAAAACGCGGCGATCTTTACTTTACTAAAGAGATGTTATTGGCAGTCGGTGATAAATATGAACCCGAAATTGCCGCGGCCCGTGCCAAAGATGCAGCATATCGTTAACCTATAAGCGTGCTCTGATAATGGAATTTACCTCCGTCCTTTTTTACGTATTCTCAGCGATTTTGGTGTGTGCTGCGTTTCGTGTCGTTACTGCACGTAATCCGGTGCATTCAGCGCTGTTTCTTGTGCTGTCTTTTTTTACCGCAGCCGGACTCTGGCTGTTACTGCAGGCTGAATTTTTAGCTATTGTGCTGGTACTGGTCTACGTTGGTGCAGTGATGGTGCTGTTCTTATTCGTCGTGATGATGCTGGATATCGATCTGGATAAGATACGTCAGGGTTTCTGGGGGCATTTTCCACTCGCAGCCAGCGTTGGCGCACTGATCGTATTAGAAATGTCCATGGTGCTGTTGCGTGGCTTCTGGACGCCGGCTGGCGCAGTTCCGGTTAAAGCTGATATGGCAGGCAACACGAAATCACTCGGTATACTGATTTTCTCTCATTACACCTACGCGTTTGAAATTGCGGCAGCTATTCTGTTGCTCGGTATTGTTGCGGCAGTTGCACTGACTTTGCGCAGCCGTAAAGACACTAAGCATTTTGATCCGGCATTAGCCGTCAAAGTGAAAAGCAAAGACCGGGTACGCGTCGTAAAGATGGCTTCGGAAGCGCGTGTTGGTCATGATAAAAACACACAAGATAATCAAGACAAGAAGGAGG
>CAIWPG010000296.1 GCA_903914535.1 uncultured Oxalobacteraceae bacterium | reverse complement strand
GCAAAGTCACCCTGATTCAGGGCAGACCGGACGGCGGAAGAGGAGATGCGCTGATCGCCATTCATTACCGTGGGCAGTGTTTCTACCGTAAATCCCAGTTGTAGTCCCGCATCTTTAAGCATGGTGATATTACCGGCACGTTTTGCACCAAAACAAAAGTCATCACCTACCATCAGCCATTTGACCTGCAGACCCTGTACCAGTACTTTTTTAATAAAATCTTCGGGAGACTGGCTGGCAAAGGTGGCATTGAAATGTTCGACGATGATGCTATCCATACCGGCGCTGGTCATGGCATTCATATTGTCGCGCAGGTTGGCTATACGGCGGGGTGCTTTGTCCGGATCTCCTGCCATACCGGCAAAAAATTCGCGCGGGTGCGGTTCAAAGGTCATAACCGACGCACACAGGTCAAAACGATCTGCCGCCTGGCGCACCTGTGCCAGCAAGGCCTGATGGCCAAGGTGTACGCCGTCGAAATTGCCTATGGTCAGCGCACAGGGGCGGCTTGCCATAGCGTGGGAGAGTCCTCGAAATACCTTCATTGGTGATTAACTAAAACGCTGCAAAGTCTACGATTATAAAGGTTTTCGGTGTAATGCTTGCCAGAGTTTGCAGAATAGGTGCTTATAAGGCGTAAACAGGAGCTAAATAAAGGCAGCAAAGGGGATAATTACCTTGTTTCTGTGTGATCCCACATAGCATTCAGGGTGGCAATGGCAGAAAGTCCTGCAGTTTCGGTACGTAAAATACGGGGACCCATAGAAAGAGGGGTGACGCCATTACGTATAGCAAGTTGCTGTTCCTGTTCAGTAAAACCACCTTCAGGTCCTATCATCAGGGTCACTGCCTGCGGCGGATGGTGGCGTGCCCAGTCGGCAAGAGACTGATTTGCTTCCGGGCAAAGCATAATGCGGCGGTGCATATCCTGCTGGGATACCCAGGTAGTAAGATCGCTTATCTGCCCCATCTGGGTCAGGCGGTTGCGTCCGCATTGTTCGCTTGCCGATTGAATAATGCCCTGCCAGTGCCCCAGTCGTTTTTCAGCGCGTTCGGCGGATAAGCGTGTTACACAGCGTTGTGCCGACAGCGCCTGGATGCGGTATACCCCTAATTCAACCGCCTTCTCAATAATCCAGTCCATTTTTGATGATTCGGGCAGTGCCTGAGCCAGGGTGATGGCGTAGGGTAGTTCAACTTCACCGGGATTGAAGGTCTTGACTTCCGCACTGATGCGTTTCTTTTCGATGAGGCTCAGGCTGGCAACATAAAAGCCGCCGTCACCATTAAATAAAAAAATCGGATCGCCTGTGTTAAGACGCAAGACGCGGATATGGTGTGCAACTTGATCGGGCAGGGTAACGGTGTGGCCGATAGCGAGTTCAGCAGGGTAAAAAAAACGTGGCATTATTTTGAATTGGCCGACAGTAATGAAGTAGGCATATCCTAAACGAACTTACGGGCGGGGGATAGTAAATTAAGCGGAATTACGACGTTTTCGGCTCTGCTTCTTCATTAAGATCAGACAAATACATGTCAGCGTGATCCGGGAATGGAAGCTGAGATATACTCGCTTATCTGCTTTCATGTGCTGGGAGAAGAATTATGTCTATAGAAAAGGCAACATTGGGTGATGCGCTCAACTTCCTGATGGTTCCTCTGGAAACACTACCGTTTCTCGAAGGACTGGGCATTGTTGCCCACTTGCTGCCCCCGGAGGGGTCGGTCCAGGGTTGAGGATGG
>CAIWPG010000295.1 GCA_903914535.1 uncultured Oxalobacteraceae bacterium | reverse complement strand
ATTGTGCATGTAACCAAACCCGGCTAACTCACACGCTATTCTGAGGCTACGCCTGCAAAATGTCAAATGTAAATTAGCCGAGTAAATTTTCAAGGCCGGAGCTGATGGGGCAGGGCGTTAATTATATGACCGGCGATTATTCTCGCGGCGCGTCGGGATTTTGGGTGGAAAACGGGGTGATTCAATATCCGGTGGAAGAGATTACGATTGCCGGTAATTTAGGTGATATGTTTAAACAGATCGTTGCCGTAGGTGCAGATACGCTGATTCGTGGTACCAAGCAGACAGGTTCTGTTTTGATTGAGAGTATGACGGTAGCGGGGAATTAGCGCGGCCTTATATTCTGTTCGGGATGCAATGTTCGTGAATCAGAGATGTTCGCATAGCGCGAACATCTCTGTAATAAGCTACAAATCAGCCCAGTTTAGCGCGCAGGCGTGCAATAGCCAGACGTACTTGTTTTGGTGCTGTACCACCGACATGGTCACGTGCTGCTACCGAACCTTCCAGTGTTAATACTGCAAAAATATCTGCATCGATCAACGGTGAAAATACCCGTAATTCATCCAGTGGTAAGTCACTCAGGTCGCACGCTTTGTCTACGCAGGTTTTAACTGCATGTGCAACCGCTTCATGTGCATCACGGAATGGCAATCCTTTTTTGACCAGATAGTCGGCCAGGTCGGTTGCTGTTGCGTAACCTTGCAGGGCTGCAACACGCATGGCTTCTGGTTTGACGGTAATGCCGCCTGCCATGTCGGCAAAGATGCGTAAGGTGTCTGTTACGGTGTCTACCGTATCAAATAACGGTTCTTTGTCTTCCTGATTATCCTTATTGTAAGCCAGTGGCTGGCCTTTCATCAGGGTGAGCAGGGCGATCAGGTGACCGTTGACGCGTCCGGTTTTGCCGCGGGCCAACTCTGGTACATCGGGATTTTTCTTTTGCGGCATGATGGATGAGCCGGTACAAAAACGATCCGCAATATCAATAAAGCCGATACGCGGGCTCATCCAGATGACCAGTTCTTCCGACATGCGGGAAATATGGGTCATGATGAGTGCCGCAGTTGCGCAAAATTCGATGGCAAAGTCACGATCAGAAACGGCATCCAGTGAATTAAAGCAGACTTCATCGAAGCCCAGTGTGGCGGCAACCCGTTCGCGGTCTATCGGGAAGGTGGTTCCTGCCAGCGCAGCGGCACCCAGCGGCAGACGATTAACACGTTTGCGGCAATCTGCCAGACGTTCTGCATCACGGCCAAACATTTCTACGTAAGCCAGCATGTGATGACCAAATGTAATCGGCTGTGCCACTTGCATATGCGTAAAGCCCGGCATGATGGTATCGGCCTGTTGCTCTGCCAGATCCAGCAGGGCACTGCGGAATTGCGCCAGAAGAATCAAAATATCATCAATGGCGCCGCGCAGGTAGAGACGTATATCGGTTGCAACCTGGTCATTGCGCGAACGACCGGTGTGGAGTCGTTTGCCTGCATCGCCCGCCAGTTCAGTCAATCTTTTTTCGATATTCAGATGAACGTCTTCCAGATCCAGCAGCCAGGTAAATGTACCTGCTGCAATTTCACTGGAAATTTGTGTCATGCCGCCGACGATAGCATCGTAATCTTCTTTGGTGATTATGTGTTGAAAATGCAGCATTTCAGCGTGTGCCAGCGATCCTTGTATGTCAACTTGCGCCAGACGCTTGTCAAAAAACACAGAAGCAGTGTAACGTTTGACGAGGTCAGAGACGGGTTCGGAAAAACGTGCTGACCACGCTTCGCTTTTTTTGGAAAATTGTGAAGTTATCATATGAAGTGAGTCCTGGATATTTCGTAGAATTGGCATGATTATAAAGCACCCTATGTCGGCTGTACCTTCGCTCATCCCCGATTGTTGCAATATTGGTGTGATTTACTTTGTTCTGTTGAGTATTAACGGGCTGTTTTTTTCCGGAGTCTGGTTGTGCAACACCGATATATTGCTGGCGATGTCGGAATTTATTCAGGCGGCGCCGTTTTTAGAGGTGTGCTGCATTTTATCCCTGTTAATGCTGAGCGGATTGCGTTTGTTTGCTTCGGTCCGGCAGGCTCCGGCCTGGTTGCAGCGTATCGCGTGTGGTGTGGTACCTGCGGTAGTGGCAGCGGCTACTTTTGCCTTATTTGTCTCGCAAAACTGGATATTATCTGATCTGGTGTATGAAGAGTTGGTTTTGATTGCGGCAATTGCGATGGTATTCGGCTTGTTTTTTCAGCATTACACCGAGTTGCACAACCTGGCTTTTTCTCCTGCTCAGAAAGCAGAAGAGTTTCAGGTATGGCAGAGTTATGATACGCCTGCCACGGACTATTTATTAAGGCCGGCACGGGCGCAGCGGTTTGGAGAAGAGTTGCTGCGCACTGTGCAATTGAGCAAAAAAATAAAATCAGAAGAGAGTGCGTTGACAGTGCAGCAGCAAAACATCGCTAAACGGGCGTATTTTTCTGTGATGGTGCGTAAACGGATGTTGCGGGTGCCGGTCAGTGATGTGTTGTACCTGAAAGCGGAGCAAAAATACGTACTCTTGTATACAGCGCAGCAACATTATCTGATAGAAGAGTCTTTGTATGCTATCGGGCAGGAAATGCCGGACGTATTTGTGCGCATACATCGTAATACGCTGGTGGCGCGCTCGGCTTTGCTGGGAGTGGAGCGTAGCATTGGTGTGGCAGGACAGGCGGATTTTTCCAGCGGTGCATGGCATGTGATTTTACGCGGTTGTAAAGAGCGTCTGCCAATTTCACGGCGCATGTGGCCTGAAATCAAAATGCTGGTCAGCTAAAATAGTTGTGTGGTGCAGAAAAACGCAGGAAGGCTGAAAAAGAGGGGCCGGATACAGTAAAGTCACAGAACGGATATGATGCTGCATCTGTCTGAAACAGACAGTTGCAGCATTAGTCAGGAGAGTAGTGCTTGTTTCTAAAAGTGCTGTAAACCCAGAGCAGCCTTGACTTCTGAGGTTGTTTTTGCGGCAACTTCACGTGCTTTTTCTGTTCCGGCTTTAAGTATTTGTAACACGTAGGCGCGATCTTCCGATAATGCCTGGCGGCGTTCCCGGATTGGGCTGATAAGTTCTTGCAGACATTCTTCTAAACGTTTTTTAACTGTGCCGTCGCCGAGTCCGCCACGGACGTAATGTGCTTTCATTTCAGTAAGTGCGGCTTTGTCCGTGTCGAAGGCATCCAGGTACGTGAATGCGATATTGCCTTCCAGATGTCCCGGATCTTCCACGCGCAAATGGAGCGGATCGGTGTAGGTTTTTTTGACCGCGGCACGGATTTCGGCAGCACTGGCACCCAGGTTGATCGTGTTGCCCAGGGACTTACTCATTTTGGCTTTACCGTCAATGCCTGGCAGCCGGCCAATTTCCGGAACCAGTGCCTGGCATTCCACCAGAATTTCCTGGCTGGTTAAGCGATTGAAGCGACGCACGATTTCATTAGTCTGTTCAATCATCGGAATCTGGTCTTCTCCTACCGGAACCAGTGTGGCCTTAAAGGCGCTGATGTCGGCAGCCTGGCTTACCGGGTAGGTCAGAAATCCGGCAGGAATATCGCGTTCAAAATTGCGCAGGCGAATTTCTTCCTTGATCGTCGGATTGCGTTCCAGACGGGCTACTGTGACCAGATTCAGGTAATAGAATGTTAATTCGGTTAGTTCAGGTATTTGTGACTGGATGAAAATCGTTGATAAGGCCGGGTCGATTCCGACCGCCAGATAATCCAGCGCGACTTCCATGACATTGCGGTGAACTTTGCCCGGGTCGTCCATATTGTCGGTCAGCGCCTGCGCGTCAGCCAGCATGATGTACTGTTGATACTTATGCTGGTATTTGATCCGATTGCATAAGCTGCCTACATAGTGCCCGAGATGTAAAGGGCCGGTAGGGCGGTCACCAGTCAGGATTAAGTGTTGTTTAGTTTGTTCCATGAATTTCTCCAGTCTTGCCGCAGTCCGGAGCTGCAACTGCCGGCCGCCTGACCAGAGTCAATTCTCTGTCAGGGGAGTCGCAGGGTCCGGGGTGGTGGGCGGGAAGTGCTGCCCGTTATATGGCGCACATCATGCCGTGCAGTACGGGTGGTGTCAAGCCGATTACAGCAGATGCATGGAGAAGTGCGTTTGTTGTGGCAAATTTAAATCGTTGTCATAGCATGATAATTGCAATCATGCTGTAAGTTCTGCAAGCTACACTGGCTGAACATGATAAAATTCAAGCCTGCTGTAATAAGCTGATGTTGGCCGTTAAACTGCTTCAATTGTGGTGAAGCTATGGCGATAAGACGGCGAAATAAGGCAGATAAATAAGCGTGCGAGTCTGGTCGCATTTCATCTCGGTCGCACCTTAACGATCGCACCTTAATTTGCCCTGGAACCATGTCAATGATTGCGGAGGGCAGCGGTTATTGCTATTTATGAATTGCTTGGAAGGAACGTGTTTTGACTATTGCAGCCCCTGAAAAATTAATTATCGCGACCCGCGAAAGTCGTCTGGCTCTGTGGCAGGCTGAGCATGTGCGCACACGCTTGCAGGCGCTTTATCCTGCCTGCCGGATTGAGTTGCTGGGTATGACTACCCGTGGCGACCAGATTCTGGACCGTTCTTTATCCAAAGTGGGTGGTAAAGGTTTGTTCGTTAAGGAACTGGAAACTGCGATGGAAGAAGGCCGTGCTGATCTGGCGGTGCATTCACTTAAAGATATGCCGATGGAGGTTCTGCCCGGTTTTAGTTTGACAGCAGTGCTGGAACGCGCCGATCCGCGTGATGCCCTGGTGTCGTCCGGGTTTGCTTCTCTGGCAGAATTACCGGCTGGTGCCGTAGTCGGGACCAGCAGCTTGCGCCGTCAGGCGATGATCGCTGCCCGGTATCCGCATCTGGTGGTTCAGCCGCTGCGCGGCAATCTGGATACTCGTCTTCGTAAACTTGATCAGGGTGATTACGCCGCCATTATACTTGCGGCAGCCGGGTTGCAGCGTCTGGGTTTGCCGGAGCGGATTCGTGCTTATCTGGAACCCGAACAGAGCTTGCCAGCTGCAGGACAAGGCGCGATGGCAATTGAAATTGTGGATACGCGTCCTGAGCTGGCTGGCTGGCTGGAGCCGCTGAATCATTTGCCAACTGCTGCAGCGGTGCATGCAGAACGTGCCGTATCCAGAGCTTTTGGCGGTAGCTGTCAGATTCCGCTGGCGGCGTATGCCACAGTGAACGGGCAGGATATGCATTTGCGTGCTTTTGTTGCGACAACTGATGGCCGCCGTGTGGCGAATGCATCGGTTCACGGTAGTATCGGTTCTGCTGCCGGATTGGTCAGCGATATTGTTGCTCAGTTGACCGCGCAGGATGCCGCTGCGATTTTAGCGCAGTGCTTAGCTCAGGCTGAATCCTGAGTTATGACAGTAGTGCTGACTCGTCCCGTCGCACAGGCACTGCCGCTGGCAGAACGCTTGCGTGCCCTTGGGTATGGCACAGAGTTGTTTCCTTTGCTGGAAATTCATCCCTTGCCTGACACGACAGCGTTGCGTGCTGCATTGGCGGATATATCGCGTTATGCCATGGTGGCCTTTGTCAGCCCGAATGCGATTCATTCTGTATTCGGTCCTGGCGTGGTCTGGCCTCCGGAAGTCGCTCTGGCTGTTGTCGGTGAAGGTAGCCGGATGGCATTGGCGCAGTACGGCATTACAGCAGAAAATTTTTGTGTGTATTGCCCTACTGATCCATTTCGCACTGACTCTGAGACCTTGCTGAATGAATTGGATCTTCCTGCGTTAAAAGGGCGGGAAGTGTTAATTGTGCGGGCAGAAACCGGGCGTGAATTATTGTCTGATGCCTTAAGCGCACACGGTATTTTTGTATCACAGGTTGCGGCTTACCGGCGGCTTGCCCCGCAGTTGAGTATCCGGACCAGTCAACAGCTTTTGAAACT
>CAIWPG010000294.1 GCA_903914535.1 uncultured Oxalobacteraceae bacterium | reverse complement strand
ATCGTCGGAGAGTGGTTACCCCAAACGCACAATTTTTCAATCGCAGCAACTGGCTTGCCCAGTTTAGCCGCAACCTGAGACAAGGCGCGGTTGTGATCCAGACGCAGCATCGCTGTGAAGTTTTTAGCCGGCAGGTTTGGTGCTGATTTCATGGCGATGTAAGCATTGGTGTTTGCAGGATTACCTACAACCAGTACTTTAACATTGCGTGAAGCAACTGCATCAAGTGCTTTACCTTGTACAGTGAAAATTTGTGCATTCGCTTCTAACAAATCTTTGCGTTCCATTCCCGGGCCGCGTGGACGTGCACCAACCAGCAAAGCAACGTCGATGTCTTTGAATGCAGTCAGTGGATCACTGTGTGCAGTCATTTCTGCCAACAAAGGAAATGCGCAGTCATCGATTTCCATCATGACGCCCTTCAAGGCTTTCTGTGCTTTTTCATCGGCGATTTCCAACAATTGCAAAATCACTGGTTGATCTTTGCCGAGCATATCGCCATTTGCAATGCGAAATAATAAGGCGTAACCGATTTGTCCTGCTGCGCCGCTGACGGCAACGCGCATAGGTGCTTTAGTCATGTTCAATCTCCAGGGTGGTAAAAAATCCAGGTCTTAAAAAAAGCCCGCCAGCTTGTTTGCTGTCAGGTAGTTTAGAAACACGCCATGATACCGCTGAACTTCATGCTGCGATAGCTCCAGCCTGAGTCAATTGCCGTGTCGCGTTCCTGCTGTGAGTGCTGCCGACGCCGGTTATGAACTTCCGGGCATCAGTGTGTCCTGCGTATTCGTCCTGCGTATTACCGGTAAATGATGCAATTCCGACCCAGTCTGTGTAGACTGTATTAAAATTTTTAGCTTAGGCGCGAGTTTAGGTTGTCATGAAGCACATGTCAATACATATCATATGTCTTATATAAGACATGATAAGTTAAGCTATTTATCTGGACGTAGTGGGGAATTTGTGTTGAAATCATGCCCTATGAATCCTGAGCAACCAAATTCCTCCTCTAAATCAGATCAAGCAGGTCAGACTGCATTGAGTACGACCAACACGCCTGCCTCACAAACGGCCCCGGCACAACTGCCTCCGACTTTTAGTCCTCTGTACCAACAGATTAAATCACTCATTACGCAAAGTCTACAGGCTGGTGAATGGAAACCAGGCGAATTGATTCCGAGTGAGGTCGAACTGGCGGTCAGATTTAAGGTAAGTCAGGGTACGGTACGTAAAGCAATTGACGAACTGTCTGTCGAGAATCTGGTGGTGCGTCGTCAGGGTAAAGGGACTTTTGTCGCCACACACCATGAGGCGCGTGCTCAATTTCGTTTTTTGCATCTGAAGCCGGATGTCGGCGTACAAAAATACCCGACTAACCGGTTTATTGAAGTTAAGCGGCTGCGTGCTCCCAGTGAAGTCGCGCGCCTGCTGGCAATCAAGGCCGGTGATTCGGTGGTCTTCATCAGGCGTGTACAATCTTTTGATGGCGTTCCTACTATTCTCGAAGATCTGTGGCTGCCCGGCGTTATTTTTAAAGGCTTAACTGCGGAATTGCTTAACGAGTATAACGGCCCGATGTACGGTTTATTTGAAACTGAATTTGGTACACATATGATACGGGCATCGGAGCAGTTGCGTGCGGTATGTGCCGATGCTGAAGCTGCTGAACTGTTGAATTT
Source organism: uncultured Oxalobacteraceae bacterium (assembly GCA_903914535.1). Taxonomy (GTDB): domain Bacteria; phylum Pseudomonadota; class Gammaproteobacteria; order Burkholderiales; family Burkholderiaceae_D; genus Solimicrobium. Next base: position 3,173 of record CAIWPG010000294.1, on the reverse strand, counting down.
GCCTGTCGGTGCACCCTTGCTGGATGTTGAGCGCGTGTCGTACACGTATGGCGATAAACCGGTAGAATTTCGGCGCGGTTTGTATTTAACGCTGAACCACCATTACCAGAACGAACTGAGTTAATTACAAAATATCCGGGGTTATTTCCCCTTAATGAGTTAATTGATAGATAATATTAAATACTATTTTTACTGATGGGGCGAATAAGCCTTGGTGCGTTGCACAAAATAAGAGAAAATTACGTTCTCGTGCTTTATTTCAACAAAAAGGAGAAGTTGTCATGCCTGAAGCCGCAAAAAAACGGCCAGAGTTTCGTAACATTCATGTTACACAATTAGCCAAGTACCGTTTGCCTATAGCCGGAGTTGTGTCCATTTTGCACCGTGTCAGCGGCACCATAATGTTCCTGCTTTTACCTTTTATCCTCTACCTTCTCGACAATAGCCTCACCTCTGAAGATACCTTCAACTACTTCGCCGGATACACCCAACATCTGCCTGTTAAATTCGCCATCCTGGTATTGGCGTGGGCTTATTTGCATCATTTTTGCGCAGGAATTCGTCACTTGCTGATGGATTTGCATATGGGTCTGGATAAACATTCAGCCAAAAAATCTGGTGCAACCGTACTGGCAGTGAGTCTGACTCTTGCCTTTCTGGTTGCTTTGAAATTATTTGGAGTATTCTGACATGGCAAATAATAATATCGGACCAAAACGTCTTGTCGTTGGCGCACATTACGGTATCCGCGATTGGTTAGCGCAACGCGTTACTGCCATTATTATGGCAACTTATACACTAATTCTGTTAGTTAAATTTTTATGCGCAAGTGATTTCAGTTACGTTGGCTGGGCAGGTATGTTTGCTCAACAATGGTTCAAGCTGGCTACATTTGTCGTGCTGTTATCTTTGTTTTTTCACGCCTGGGTCGGTATGCGTGACATCTGGATGGATTACATTAAACCAGTATCTATTCGTTTAGCGTTACAAGTAGCCACAATATTGTGGTTGGTTGGCTGTGCCGGTTGGGCAGTACAAATTTTGTGGAGAGTGTAATCGTGGCCGTTAATCCTACAGTTAAAAAAACCATTCCTACCCGTCGTTTTGATGCCGTTATCGTCGGTGCAGGCGGATCAGGTATGCGTGCTTCACTGCAATTGGCAGAAGCTGGTTTAAATGTGGCAGTGTTGTCGAAAGTATTTCCGACGCGTTCACATACTGTTGCTGCACAGGGTGGTATTGGTGCTTCACTGGGTAATATGTCGGAAGACAACTGGTACTGGCACATGTTTGACACCGTAAAAGGGTCAGATTATCTGGGCGACCAGGATGCGATTGAATTTATGTGTCGCGAAGCTCCTAAAGTAGTGTACGAACTTGAACATTTCGGCATGCCGTTTGACCGTAACGCAGACGGCACCATTTACCAGCGTCCGTTTGGCGGCCACACTGCCAATTTCGGTGAAAAGCCAGTACAACGTGCCTGTGCTGCAGCGGATCGTACCGGTCACGCTTTATTGCATACTCTGTATCAGCGTAACGTCAGTGCCCGTACCCAATTCTTTGTGGAATGGATGGCGGTTGATATTATTCGTGATGCAGAAGGCGATGTACTGGGTGTGCTTGCGCTGGAAATGGAAACCGGCGAATTGATGATGCTCGAAGGTAAAACAACGATATTCGCTACCGGCGGAGCAGGGCGTATTTTTGCCGCTTCGACCAATGCGTTTATTAATACCGGTGATGGCCTGGGTATGGCTGCACGTGCCGGTCTGCCTCTGGAAGACATGGAATTCTGGCAGTTTCACCCGACCGGTGTTTCTGGTGCCGGTGTGCTGATTACTGAAGGCGTTCGCGGTGAAGGCGGTATTCTGATCAATTCTGAAGGCGAACGTTTCATGGAACGTTATGCGCCGACATTAAAAGATCTGGCCCCGCGTGACTTTGTTTCCCGTTCTATGGATCAGGAAATCAAAGAAGGCCGTGGTTGTGGTCCTAATAAAGATCACGTGATGCTGGATTTGCGTCACATCGGTGCAGAAACGATTGAAAAACGTTTGCCGTCTATCCTGGAAATCGCACACAAATTTGCTAACGTTGACGCAACCAAAGAGCCTATTCCTGTCGTACCGACCATTCACTATCAAATGGGTGGTATTCCGACTAATATTTACGGTCAGGTTGTGGCGCCTAAAGACGGCAATCCAAACGCTGTCGTCAATGGTATGTATGCAATCGGTGAATGTTCTTGCGTTTCCGTGCATGGTGCTAATCGTCTGGGTACTAACTCATTGCTCGATTTGCTGGTGTTTGGTCGTGCAGCCGGTAATCACGTTATCGCTTCCGATCTGAAATCCAAAGAACACAAGCGTTTGCCTGCCGATGCACTCGACAAAGCACTGGCACGTCTGGATGCGCTGGAAAACAGCACAGGTACAGAACGTGTTCAGGATGTGGCTAATGCTATTCGCAGCACAATGCAACGGTATTGCGGTGTATTCCGTACCGATGAGTTGTTGCAACAAGGCTACAAAGAAATCATGATTATTGCAGAGCGCTGCAAAAATGTTTCGTTCAAAGATAAGTCTAAAGTATTCAATACTGCGCGTATCGAAGCATTGGAACTGGCAAATCTGATTGAAACAGCGAAAGCGACGATCACGTCAGCCGTTGCACGCAAAGAATCCCGTGGCGCACATGCCCACCGTGATTACTCTGCACGTGATGATGAAAACTGGATGAAACATTCACTCTGGTATTCGGAAGGTAACCGCCTGGACTATAAACCAGTCCAGTTAAAACCGTTGACCGTTGATACGTTCAAACCGAAACCACGTACATTCTAAATTATTATTGCGAAGAGGCAGAATATGGCACGCACCCTAAAATTTCAAATTTACCGCTATGATCCGGACAAGGATGCTAAGCCGTACATGCAGGACTTAACTGTAGAATTGCAAGACACAGATAAGATGTTGTTGGATGCATTGCAACGTATTAAAGCAGATGTGGATGATTCATTGTCATTACGTCGTTCATGCCGTGAAGGTGTGTGCGGTTCCGATGCGATGAATATCAATGGCAAAAACGGATTGGCCTGCACGACCAACCTGAATGAATTGACTGAGCCTATCGTCTTGCGCCCGTTGCCCGGCTTGCCGGTAATCCGCGAT
>CAIWPG010000293.1 GCA_903914535.1 uncultured Oxalobacteraceae bacterium | reverse complement strand
TTTACTCCAAGGAGTTAGCCGGCGTTATTCGCAGCGTACAGGTCGGTGCCGATTTACGGCATTTATCTGCAACCGATAATGAAACGTTTTACTCTGCTCCTACCTCGCTTACTCAGCTGCAAAATTTCAACAGCAGTACCTATGGCACTGGCGACCAATTGTTTTCAGGATTATTTGCACAGGCTAAAATTGTGCCGACAGATCCGCTGGAAATTACGTTTAGTGCCCGTGTTGATAACTGGACTAATACCCAGCGTTTTGATACGCGCACAAATACAGCTGGCACCACTGTCGGTGGCGCAGAACCGAATATATCCAAAACCGCATTTGATCCGAGTCTGGCAGCACGCTACAGCGTGAATGACGATCTGGCATTTCGTGCCGCAGTGTATAAAGCATTTCGTGGTCCCGGTTTTAATAACACCATGCGTACCTATGGCTCGCCTAATCCGACCATTGCCAATCCTGACCTGAGTCCGGAAAACCTGACCGGCCGTGAAATCGGTATGGATTTCCATAAAGGGGCATTATCGTTTGGTGCTACGTATTTTCAGTACGATATCAAAAACATGATTGCGACGTATAAAATAGCGGCATCGCAGTATGCAATGGCACCAGCCTTGGTACAAACGATTTGCGGCGTCGGTTTTGTTAATTGCGGTGGTTCTGCCGGGTCAGCCAGTTTTTATACCAACGATCAGAATGGTCAGTCGCACGGCCTGGAATTGAGTGCTAAATGGGCTTATAGCCATGCATTGAATTTTGATGCATCGTACACCAGAACCCAGACTATTTTAACGTCAGAATCTGCCAGTATTACTACGCCTTTGGGAATCCAGCTTGCCGGTACACCAGTAAATACGGCCAATGCCAGCGTGACGTGGCGTCCGACCAGTGAGTTGCAGACTTACCTCGCTGTACGCTATATCGGAGCGATGTATTATGATGAAACAACGGCAGGCGGTCCTTATGCCCAGGCAGGAAATATCGTGTATGACGCCAGCGTGCGTTACGCCTTATCTAAAAGCACCGATCTGATCCTGAGCGGCATTAATCTGGCTAACCGTGCTTATACAGAAGGAACATATACGTACAACCAACCTTGGGGAATGACATTGTCTATGCCACGGACATTGACCGCTACCCTGAAAACCCGCTTCTGATTTAAATAGGGTCAGAGTCAATTAAAAGGCCGATAATTTATTATTACTCTTGATTGGCGCTGACCCGGCAGAAAGCGACTTATTTTTTCACGTAAAACAGATTCATGTTGAAGATCCTGTCTTGTTATTGCCTGATAAAAAGGCAGAAGTTATGCGGAGCGCAGGTCGGAATGTCTGTGTTTTTTAGTTATTTTTTTTACGGTAAAATCTGATGAAATTGCTTATTTTTGTGCGGTGCTGGTTATTCTTAATTTTCGCGGGATTAGCAGGTGTTGCATTTGCACAGATGGATCATGCCCAGCATAAGATGATGCACAGTAAGGCTGAGCTGGGGGTGTCAGTAGCGATCGATGCGCAGGGACAGTTGTGGATGGTGAGTCGTGAGGCATTGCCTGAGTCGTTATCCGGACCGACGGAGAAATCTGTAGGGACAGAAAAATCCCCGGTTATTTTGCCGGGGGCTTATATCGTGTTACAGAAATCAGTTGACGGCGGGCGAAGTTGGTCCGCACCACAACGGATAATACCGACACCCGAAGCTGTCTCAGCCGACGGGGAAAACCGGCCTAAACTGGCCTTTGGCAGCAAAGGCGAATTTTATATCGCTTACACTCGTCCGCTGACTAAATTGTATACCGGTGAAATCCGTTTTGTACGTTCGGTGGATGGCGGCTTTACGTTTTCTGCTCCGGTAACCGTACACCAGAATCACGATGAAATCACTCATCGGTTTGAATCAATGGCAGTGGATAAAGCAGGTCGTATTTATATTGCATGGATAGATAAGCGTGATGCTGAAGCGGCCAAAGCACGCAAAGAAAAGTATGTCGGTGCCGCGATTTATTATGCAGTTTCGAGCGATGCCGGTATAAGCTTTAACGGCGATGTTAAAGTCGCAGAGCATTCCTGTGAGTGCTGTCGTATTGCGCTGGAACTGAATGAACTCGGACGTCCTGTGGCATTGTGGCGACATGTATTTGCATCGAATACGCGTGATCATGCATTGGTGGAATTAACGGCGGATGGTGTATTGCCGTCAATAGAGCGTGCTACCTTTGATAACTGGCAGGTCGATGCGTGTCCGCATCAGGGCCCCTCCGTGGCTTTTTCTGCCAATGGCACACGTTATCAAACCTGGTTTTCGGTACGGGGTGAAGAAGGCGGAGTCTTCTATGCAGCAATTGACCGCAATGGAAAATCAAGTATTCCTGTCAGACTGGGTACCGAACAGGCCGAGCATGCCGAGGTGGCTGTGCAGGGAAGCACAGTAGTCATAGTTTGGAAACAATTTGATGGAAAAGCGACGACTATTATTGGTCAGATTTCACAAGATGGCGGGGCAACCTGGCAACAGGCTGTCCTGGCTGCTACCACAGGTAATTCTGATCATCCGCATTTATTGAATACGATGTTGTCTTCCGTCGCTGCCTCCCATTCGGGCATTGCCGGGATTGTATTGGTATGGAATACACAGATTGAAGGAGTACGCGTTATTCGTGCTGATGTGTTTAATTCTTCCGTGGAATCTAAATGAAAAAAATAAGCAAAGTTATCTTGTTTTTATTGCTGGTGCTGGCGGGAGATTTTACCCTCTTTGAGGCACACGCTGTCCCCTTACCGAAGGTCTCTGCCAATGTTTTCATCAGGGAATTTTTTGCCGATAGCCTGAACACGATAATTCGTCAACAGTCGGGTCATCCGTTTGTGCTGGTGATCTGGTCACTGGATTGTGAGTATTGCCAGGCCAGTCTGGATTTATTATCTGAGGAAAAAAAAGCGCATCCCAATTTACGGGTCGTTACTTTGTCCAGCGATACGTTGTCAGACCCGCAATCGGTTATTTTGATGAAAACCAGGCTTTCTGGTCTGGGTCTGCGTGCTAATGCCTGGGCATTTAGTGATGCACCTCCCGAACAGTTACGTTATGTGATAGATCCAAAATGGCACGGCGAAATGCCGCGCAGTTATTGGTTTAATGCGGAGGGTGTCAGCACAGGACTATCCGGCACGGTGACACATGCGGCTGTTATGCGCTTCTTTGCGCAACACTGAACGTACAGGCTGACACTTTAGCTGCTACCGTCTCCGTATGTCGTGCGGCACCGCTGACGACACCGGCTACGGCCAGGGCGATCAGGCAGGCGATGACAAATGCGGCAGGGCTACCTCTGAAGCCAGATGGTGTTGTGGCCTGTGGCAGCATTTCCGGTTTTACTTCTTTCCAGCCGGTGATCATGGGTTTGATCAGGTTATCTTTTTTAACGAAGAAATAAAAACCAATGGCAATAATGTGAAGCGCAATCAGCCCCAGTAAAAAATTAGCCAGTAAATGATGAATGCCGGTCAGTTGGTCCGATAGTGTCGTTTCAACTAAATTCGCCAGAGGTCCGGTGAAGTCAATATCGTCATTGGCAAACAATCCGGTGCCAGCCTGAGCTGCCAGTAAAAGGAGCAGTGCCAGTACGGAGAGTGCCCCAATCGGGTTATGTCCCACATTTTTCCAGCGGCCTTTCATATAGCTCCGGATATCAGACAGTCCGGGTACAAAATTGGCAAAACGTGCATGTGTGGAGCCGATTATTCCCCATATCAGCCGAAATACTACCAGTCCGATAATCGTTATCCCTGCTTTACCGTGTATTTCCATCAGATCGTCGTCAAGTTCGGCACTAATAATCGCAATAGTGACCACGACAGTCAGCGTCCAGTGAAAGATCCGGACAGGTAAATCCCACAGGCGGATGCGGCCGGGTATGGCGCTTGCGCCAGCGTGTCTTTGTTCATTGGCTAAGTTTTTTTTCATCGTGCGGTACTCACTGTTTATGATGGCTGGGGCAGAAATTGTAAAATTGCGGTAAGGTAACAAAAAATACAGAATATTTGGTTAACTTAACAAGTGCAGCAATGATAGCGCATCACTTAAATTAGATGTGGTCAGGCAATGTATCGGACTTAAAGGTACTATTTACCGATTTGTTGCATTTTTAATGAATTTTATAATGAATAAAGTGACCATTGTCATGAGAGAAATGACTCCCGTTTCGATTTTTTCGCCTGTCGCACGTGTGTTGTCCGCTGTGGTGGTGAGCGTGTGTGCCGGCATTGTTGTCCCTGCCTTGCTGAATGCCGTCCCCGTTGCCAGTGCCGCGTCTGCCGGCATGGCTGCTTTGCCTGATTTTAGTGATTTAGTCGAAAAAGTAGGGCCTGCTGTGGTGAATATTCGCACTACTTCTGTTGCAGGTGCGGCTGATGCCGAAGGTGATGGGCAAGATGAGCAGATGCAGGAATTTTTTCGCCGGTTTTTTGGTGTTCCTATGCCTGCTCCGGGTCCGCATCAGCAACCTGCTCCCGGCCAGAAGGGGAAGAAAAATCAAAAAGTACCGCAGGATAGCGATGAACAAATTCCGCATGGCATAGGCTCAGGTTTTATCATTTCACAAGACGGTTATGTGATGACGAATGCTCATGTGGTTGACGGTGCTGATGAAGTGTATGTCAAGTTGACAGATAATCGCGAATTTAAAGCCAAAGTGATTGGTTTGGATGCCAGAACTGATGTGGCAGTACTCAAAATTGATGGGGTCGGATTGCCTGAGGTAACCATCGGTATTTCTGCCCGGGCCCGGGTTGGTGAATGGGTTATCGCTATTGGTTCTCCATTTGATCTGGAAAATACTGTTACTGCCGGTATTATTTCTGCCAAAGCACGTGAAACCGGCGATTTTTTACCATTGATACAAACGGATGTTGCCGTTAATCCGGGTAATTCCGGCGGTCCCCTGATTAATATGCGTGGTGAAGTAGTTGGTATTAATTCGCAAATTTATAGTAAATCAGGCGGCTTTATGGGTATTTCGTTTGCAGTGCCGATTGATGAAGCTATGGTTACGGCAGCTCAGCTGAAATCTGCCGGACATGTCACGCGCGGGCGTCTGGGCGTTTATTTGGGCGAAGTCAGTAAAGAACTGGCAGTCACATTGGGTTTGCCGTCTGCAAAAGGTAGTTTTGTCGGGCGTATTGAAGTTGGTGGTCCGGCAGAAGCAGCCGGTCTTGAAGGTGGCGATATTATTCTCAAATATAATAATGTACTTGTGGATAAAAGCGCTGACTTACGCCGTATGGTGGCATCAGGCAAACCCGGTTCAACAATTAATCTGTTGATATGGCATAAGGGAGTAACGAAGCTGATTACCGTGACTCTGGCCGAAGTGGAGCTGGATAAACAGGCTAAAAATGATGTGCCTGCAAGCGCCGGGGATGTGGCTGAGACGAATGCATTCGGTATTGATGTCAGCGACATGACCGAATCGCAAAAAAAAGAATTGCATATTGCGTCAGGTATCCTGATCACTGGTGTGGATAGCGCTACGGTACGCCCCGGCCTGCATGAGGGCGATATTATTCTGACGCTTAATAATATGGATATAAAAGACGTTGCACAATTTTCCGCACTGGCAGCTAAAACCGACATCAGAAAAACGATAGTTCTATTGGTGCGCCGAGGTGAAGATGCGCAGTTTATTTCATTGCGTCCCAGCATTAGGCCGTGATACCTCTGTTGCCGGATTCATACTGGTTCGGGCACAATAGTGTTGTTCGGTGTGAGCCTGCCAGAATGTTATGTTGATGCTGCCATTATATTTTCTTTTCATACTTTTTTGAGTGTGCTATGTCTCCTGTTGTTCTCAGAAATGTTGGTAAAACTTATCGTCTGGATACGGTTGATGTTCCGGCTCTGACGGATATTAATCTGGCGATCCGGGCGAATTGTTTTACAGTTATTTCCGGTTCCTCCGGTAGCGGAAAAACGACATTACTCAATTTGATCGCTTGTATGGACAGGCCGGATTGCGGCGAAATTCTGGTGGCAGGTCAGTCGGTACAAACCATGTCCGATAATGATTTATCCGATTTCAGAGCCAGAAATCTGGGCTTTATTTTTCAAAATTTTAATTTACTTCCGGTACTTACCGCCTATGAGAATGTCGAGTATCCGCTGCTGTTAACCCAAATTCCGGCAGCGCAGCGTAAGCAGCGTGTGCTGGCACTGCTGGATGCTGTAGGACTCGCTGACCGGATGCGTAATCTTCCCGGCCAGCTTTCTGGCGGACAGCGGCAACGGGTAGCTATTGCCCGCGCACTGGCTGCGGAACCCCGGCTGGTATTGGCAGACGAACCTACCGCTAATCTGGATAGTCAGACTGGTGCTGCCATTATTGCGCTGATGCGTAAGATGCAGCGTGAGCATCAGGTCGCTTTTGTTTTTTCTTCACACGACCCGCAGGTGCAGGCAGAAGCCGATGATGCCGTTTTTATTCGCGACGGACGGATTATTCGCATTGATCAGTGTAATGCCCGCGGACGGGTTACAGTATGAAGATATGTATACTGGCACTGCGTAATTTGCTGCGCAACCGACGCCGTTCCCTGACTACGTTGCTGGCCATGATTATTGGTCTGGTTGCGGTGCTGATTTTTGGTGGTTATCGTTCCAATATTGTGTATAGCCTGCAAACCGGTTGCGTGCAAAGCAGTGGCCATTTACAAATTCAGTACAAAGACTATTTTTTGGATGGCGGTGATAATCCTACTGCCTACAGTATCCGGGATTATCAGCGTATCGTGGATGCAGTCAGGCATGACGCTGTGCTGGCACCGATGTTAACGGTAGTAACTCCCAGCTTACAGCTGGGTGGTGTTGCCGGAAATTTTGCTGCTGGTATATCGCGTTCGGTACTTGCTTCCGGCGTGGTGGCAGAAGAGCGTAACCACATGTTTTTGTGGAACGACTATCGTATGAAAAGTTATGCCACACCGTTGCCGCTGGTTGGTACCAGTCAGGATAGCGTTGTGATCGGTACCGGCGTCGCACGTAAACTCAGGTTATGTTACGCCCTGCATGTCCCCGGCTGCAACCAGGTTCCGCTTCCGGTTTTCAGTGCCGGTGCAGCGTCAGCCCGTACTCCGGGTATGAACGAAGACAAGCGTATTCCCGATGATATCGTTGCATTATCCGCTCAGGAGCAACTGACTGCCCCGCAGCAGGCGGATACACGCATTGAAATGCTGGCTGCCAATGCCCGCGGTGCGCCGAATGTAGTGAGCCTGAATGCGATTGAAGCGCGCAATGTCGGCATAAAAGCATACGATGACGTGTATCTTGCTATGCATTTAAAACAGGCACAAAAGCTGATCTATGGAGCAGCTCCCCCTGGGGTGACCGCTATCAGCGTGCAGTTGCAGCATACTGCTCAGATACCGGTTGCCAGAAAACGACTTGAACAATTGCTTTCAGCACAGTTTCAGGATCAAGCGCTGGAAGTTCTGGATTTTGGCACTCTTAATCCCACCTATGGTCAAACTTTGCAATTCATGAATTCCATGTTCGGTTTTATTGCCGTATTAATTGGCATGATTGTGCTGTTTACGATTGGAAATACCATGAGTACTGCGGTTGTGGAGCGCACTGTTGAAATTGGTACTTTGCGTGCGATGGGGGTGCGACGCTCCGGTATCCGGTATTTGTTTTTGTGTGAAGGTATTTTGCTGGGTATGGCCGGTTCGGTCATCGGGGTGTCCTGTGCATTAGCGATTGCCGGCCTGATTAATCAGAGTGGTCTGAGCTGGACGCCGCCTGGTTATTCGTATGCTTATCTGATTCTGGTGCGGGTTTGGGAGGATGGTTTTTTATTGGCAGGCAGTGTGACCGGTTTAATTTTATTAACGGTTTTTTCTGCATGGTGGCCGGCCAGACGTGCGGCAATGTTGCCAATAGTAGATGCCTTACGCCATTCTTAAATTGTTATTTTGTGAATTTCTGTGATAGTGAGAGTCTGCTTATGTAACCGGCGGGAAAAAGAGCGAAACAGCAGACAGCGTGACAGTGAAAAGGACTGAAATGAAGAAATCAGGTCTGTTGGTGCCATTAATCGGGTTAATGATGGCGGGTATTAACATGGCGGCTGTTGCCGCTACGCCGCAAGAAATTCTGGCGGCGAGTGATGCTGTGCGTAATCCCGGTTATCCGTTCGGTATGACCAATACCCTGGTGGAGTACCGGAATGGTCGTCAGACTGATACCAGCACACTGGCAATTTATTCCAGGGCGGATACGGAGAGCGGTCAGTTTCGCAGTTTGATCCGTTATCTGGCACCTGCCCGCGACGCGAATAAATTGATTTTATACAGCGGTAAGGATTTGTGGTTTTATGATCCGTCGGGTAAAGCCAGTATTCGCATGTCACCGCAACAGCGTTTGCTGGGCCAGGCATCGAATGGCGATGTAGTGACCGTTAATCTGTCCAAAGATTATCAGGCCTATAGCGCGGTGGAGGAAGATGTTCAGGATGGCGAGCGGCAGATGCGTCACTGCTATAAATTAAGCATGACTGCCAGTACGCCGGATGCGACTTACCATCATATTGATATGTGGGTGGAGGCAGCGACAAATCGTCCGGTGAAAGCGAAGTTTTATGCCGAAAGTAATAAGCTGCTTAAAACGGCTTATTACCGCCATTACCAGACTCAGCTGGGTGTGGAGCGTCCTGCTGAAACCGTGATTATCGATGGACTGGACCCGGACTGGGTCACCGTGATGCGTTATTCCGGATGGGTCAGACGTGATGTGCCGGAGACCTGGCTACAGCGCGATTATCTGCCGCATTTCAAACCGGAATGAGCTTAACTGTATGAAGGCAGAGTTTTTGTGTGGTGTCACGGGCAAGGGCGTATTTTATATGCGCAGGAGGGCGGTTAAGGTATCTCTTGCTGCTTATTTGGCTGCTTACATGGCAGCGGGTGTTGCCGGGCCGGTTGCAGGCAGTGCGCAGGCACAAGATGCTGATAGCAATGCCCTGTTGCTGGCCGATCAGACGGTGACGGCGGTGACGCCGATCAGCGACTGGCGTGCCTATGTTGAGGCATCCTGCGGTGTGGCTGTGTTACCCGGCAGCGCACCGGACCAGCTCAGTCAGCGTCTGTCTTTTGATGTACAGTACGATGCAATGTTCTCTCCTGGCTGGCGTGCGGTGTTTTCTGATCGTCTTGATATGAATTGGTCAGCCGGTAATGATCAGAATAATCAGAGTAATCAGAATAGTATTAATACCATCAGGGAAGCTTACCTGAGCTGGAAAACGAACCCGGACACGATACTGGATTTCGGACGTATTAACACCCGTTATGGTGTCGGTGTCGGGTATAACCCGACCGATTACTTTCGTGCTGATTCGGTGCGTTCCGTTGTTTCTGTTGTTCCTGATAGTTTGCGTGAAAATCGTCAGGGCAGCGTGATGCTGCGCGGGCAGACATTATGGGATAGCGGTTCGCTGACGGCGTTATATTCACCTCAACTGAGTACACAGGAAAACACTTCTGCATTTAATCCTGATTGGGGTTCCACCAATAATCAACAGCGCTGGCTGCTGGCCGTTACGCAGAAAATCGGACCAGGAATTACGCCGCAATGGCTGGTTTATAAAGAAGCGTCATCGCCGGTTCAGCTGGGTTTTAATCTTACCGGGGTACTTAATGATGCAACGGTGGTTTATGTGGAATGGTCAGGCGGACGTGGTGCTTCTCTGGTGCAGCAGGCTGTTTCTGCTGCGCCTGAATCTGGTGATGGTGTGTTTAGTCAGCGTATTTCAAGTGGCTTTACATATAGCACCGCCGGTAAATTGATATTGACTGCAGAAGCGGAATACAACGGTGCAGGTCTGGACAATGCCGGTTGGGCTGCATTGCGTCATGGTTCACCTGTTATTTATGCAAAATACCGGAATTGGCTGCAAGGCATTCAGGACCTGCCGACCAGAAGTAGTGTGCTGTTTTATGGCACATGGCAGGATGCATTCATTAATCATCTGGATCTGAGCGCCATGCAGCGCATTGATCTGATTGATGGCAGTCGTCTGAACTGGCTGGAAGCACGCTACCATACCGCCCGGGCGGAATTCGCATTGCAGTGGCAGCGTAACAGCGGTTCATTGTTGAGCGACTACGGTGCGGCACTGCAGGCACAGTCCTGGCAGTTGCTGTTGCGTTATTATTTTTAGCCGCTGGCTTTGTCAGTCCGGCGGCTAAAAATAACTTCAGTTCAGTTTAAACACATTAACCTGGCGTGCCAGATTTTCGGCTTCTTCGTGTAATGACTGAGTGGCGGCGGCGGATTGCTCTACCAGTGCAGCATTTTGCTGTGCCCCGGATTCCATTAAAACGATGGCTTGATTAGCCTGATGAATGCCGGCGCTTTGTTCGTGACTGGCACGGGCAATATCGGACATGATGTCGGCTACTTTTGCCACGCTGCTGACGATATCGTGCATAGTTTCTCCTGCCGAGATCACCAGTTTTTCACCGGCATCTACTTCGCTGACCGAATTAGTAATCAGTTCTTTGATTTCTTTTGCTGCGGCAGCCGAGCGTTGTGCCAGTACGCGCACTTCTGAGGCAACTACGGCAAAGCCACGTCCCTGCTCACCGGCTCTGGCGGCTTCTACTGCCGCATTTAATGCCAGAATATTGGTTTGAAAGGCAATACCATCAATGACGCTGATAATATCAACGATTTTTTTGGATGAGGTATTGATGTTATCCATGGTGTTAACGACTTGTGCAACTACTTGTCCGCCCCGGACGGCGACCTCGGATGCTGAGGCAACCAGTAAGTTTCCATGTTCTGCATTTGCCGCATTATTCGCTACGGTGCTGCTTAACTGATCCATTGCTGCTGCTGTTTCCTGGATGGCGCTGGCCTGATTTTCGGTACGGCCGGATAAATCCAGGTTGCCTGAAGCAATTTGCCCTGATGTCGTGGCAATAGTATCGCTGGAAATATGAATGGCATGTACAATTTTGTGCAGCTTATTAATGAAGATATTCAGCGAGTCGGATAAGCGTCCGAAATCGCTGCCCAGTACCGGAAGCTGGTACGTTAAGTCGCCGTTGCCTTGTCCCAGATCGTCGATTGCACTCACAATCTGTTCCAAAGGCCGGATAATGCTGCCGGTGATCATTGCCGCTGCCAGCAGAGACAGCGCCACTGCTGCAGCACTGAGCCACAGCGCAATATCAATGATTTGCGTGGATTGATTGGCGGCTGTTCCTATGCTGTCATTCATCTGTTGTAATTCTTGCCGGACGAATGGCGCAAAACTGTCTTGTAACTGATCGCTGGCTTTATCAAAATCGGGCATCATCAGATTGCCCTGTTCCGGGCCGCCATCGACATAAGCATGCGCCATTTTTTTACCGAGCAGGTAAAACTGATCCAGTCTGGTTTTAATGTCAGCCAGAGTAGCGATATGTTGTGTGTCCGACTTGGATTGATACAGTTGCTGGAATTGCGCGATCCCGGTGACAACATGCGTATAGTGTGTATCGGCTTCTTTCCATCCGTCATCCAAACCATTTTTACCGCGCGTAGCAGAAACGTCAGTCAAAAATTGCTGAATCTGGGTGATGTCCTGCTCCATATCCTTGGCCAGTAAGGCGTAGGCAATACGCTCATCCTTCACGTTGAGTATAGTGCCGCGTATCGTTTTCATACTGTGAGTAAGGAACAGTGAAAAGCCGATAAATAAAATAATAGGGATGCAAAAACCGACGATGATCCGGAGTTTTACGGAGAGCTTGTCAATAAACATGGTGCGGCCTTTGAATTTTTAAAAGCAAACTAAATCAATAATCTGACAGGACTTCCACAAAATTATCTCCGCAGAGACTGTTGTTACGGGCAGGTCAATTTATGAGGCAAGGTGAACGTCGTTGGAACGGTGCTACGTATATTCCGTTAAAGCAAAAAATTGCCCGGCAATTATAATGGTAAGAGTCTATTGTTATAAATAGTTAAAATCAAAATTAATTTAAACAAATAAAATTTAGCAATAGCGGAGTTGCCGCACTTTTGCTTCATAACAGTAAAAGTAAGAAAAAAGACCCGGCATGTGTATTTTTTGCTGTGTCAAAATACAAAAACAAGTGGTGTTTTATCATCATTTAATTAATAATTATTCAATAGGAATCAACGTGAATCAACCCAGACATCAACTGACAATGACGGTACTCATGACGCCGGATATGGCTAATTTTTCCGGAAATGTGCATGGTGGCACCATCCTTAAATTGTTGGATCAGGTTGCTTATGCGTGCGCAAGTCGTTATGCCGGAAAGTATGTAGTGACTTTATCCGTTGATCGGGTGACGTTTCTTCAGCCTATTCATGTCGGTGAGTTGGTGACATTTCTGGCTGCAGTGAATTACACCGGTATTACGTCTATGGAGGTGGGAATTAAGGTGGTGACTGAAAATATTCAGGCACAGATAGTGCGTCATGCAAATAGCTGCTTCTTCACGATGGTTGCTGTAAACGAAAATGGTAAGGCGACGGCAGTACCTGCGCTGGTACCGGCAACACCTGATGAAGAACGGCGTATGGTCGCGGCCAAGGCGCGTAAGGAATGGCGTCGCAGTTCGCCATAATAGTTCAAAATAAGTATCAACAGGCATGTACAATGTGATCTTATTGATCACAATGCAGCACATCATTTCACTGGGTATTGTTTAATTTAAAATACATTTTTTGTTAATTTATCTTAATTCGGGTTATTTTTTTGCTTAAGAGTAATATTTAAAGTATTCTTTGCTTGGATGATTTTTATTCTCATTACGCTATACCCAGATTGTCTGGTTACCTGATTCGCCGTTAGCCAGTCATTTTCTCTGGCTTTGCCGGGTTGCCTGCTTTACACCGCATTATATCCTTCAGTATGGGGGTACTATGACCAAACCAGCACGCCTGTTCGTTCCCTTAACTTGCGCCAGAATGGCAAGATTATTTATTGGTTTTAGTTTGTTGCTGACAGTATTCTTTTGTGCGATTGTTTTTATGTTTCCGACTACTTTTGAAGTATTAACCAGTCCCATAATGGTCAGCGTTTGTGCCTCGCTGCTTTTGTGTTGGGCGCTGTTATTGATGCTGAAGAAGAAATGGCATACTCAGACGGGCGATTTACGGAAAGCTCTGGATGTGCAGGCGCAGCGTCTCGGGCGTTTACTCGGTGCGGTTGATGAGGCATGGTGGGAGTGGGACGTTGCTCTGGGTGTTGTTCATTTTTCTGCCCGCTGGTGGGATTTATTAGGCTATCCGCAAGGCGAACCGACATCAGATGCCCGGTTATGGTTACGACTGGTTCATCCTGACGATATCGGACGTGTTAACCAGATGCTGATACCATCGCATGAACCTCAGGTTAAAACGACCATTATTGAAATGCAGGTGAGGCATAAAGACGGTTTTTATATCCCGTTAATGACCCGTTATCTGGTGGCGTATGACAATACTGGCACTGTGACATACGTTTCCGGTATCAGTGTTGATCTCAGGGAGCGTAACCGGACCGAGGTCGAATTACAGCAGGCAGTGGTTGTGCTGGCTACTACCCGTGAGGGGATCATGATTACCGATGTGAATGGAATCATTACCCAGGTAAATCAGGCGTTTAGTGAAATCAGCGGTTACAGTGCGGCTGAGGCAGTCGGCAGAAAATCCACATTGCTGCAATCCGGGCGGCATAACGAAGATTTTTATAGCAAAATGTGGCAGCAGCTTAATCGTGACGGGTGCTGGCGCGGTGAAATCTGGAACCGGCGTAAAAGCGGTGATATTTATCCTGAGCTGCTGAGTATCAGTGCGGTGCGTAACCGTGCTGATCGTATTTGCAATTACGTCGGGGTATTTGCCGACATATCTAAGGCTAAAGCGTCAGAAATGGAGCTGAATTTTTTAGCTCATCATGATCCGCTGACTCAGTTGCCTAACCGTTTATTATTTTTATCCTTACTTGATCATAATATTAAAAAAGCGCACCGGGAAAAGGGCGGACTCATTTTACTGATGGTGGATCTGGACCGGTTTAAAGATATCAACGACAGTTATGGCCATTCAGTCGGCGATGAGTTACTTCAGCAGATTGCAGCGACGCTGGCGCTGCATGCGACCGGCTCAGATATTGTGGCCCGCATGGGAGGAGATGAATTTGCCCTGTTGATTGAGAGCGCCAGACAGCCGGAACGTGCTGCCGGTGTTGCAAATGAAATCATTGCGATGCTGGACAGGCCCTGGGTATTATCCGGCGGCGCACAGGCACATATCGGCGTGAGTATCGGTATTAGCCTGTTTCCGGATCATGGCACTAATTCCTCCGAATTATTACAGCATGCTGATGCAGCATTGTCGATCGCAAAAAATGAAGGGCGCGGTTGTTTTCGCTATTTTTCAGAAAATCTTACCCAGGCAGCGCGAGAACGGATCAATCTGGAATCGCGGCTGCACCGTGCGATTGAGCGGGATGAGCTGCGTGTGTATTATCAGCCGCAAGTGGATATCATTAGCGGGCGTATTACCGGTGCCGAAGCGCTGGTGCGCTGGCAGGATGTGCAGGAAGGTCTGGTTCCTCCTGCGCGCTTCATTCCGATTGCCGAGGCGAGCAGTCTGATTCATGATATTGGTGCATGGGTGATGAGGCAAACCTGTTTACAGGGGCAACGCTGGATTGAGCAGGGTTTTACCGGGCTGACGCTGGCAGTGAATTTGTCTGCGAAACAGTTCTTGTATGGTGATATGGAGGTGATGGTAGAAGATGCGTTGCGTGCATCGGGTTTTCCGGCGGCGCAGCTGGAGCTGGAGCTGACCGAGAGTGCCCTGATGGAACGTAAGGAAGATGTTCTTTCTACTCTGAACAGATTACGTGCCCTGGGTGTACGGTTGTCAATTGATGATTTTGGCACCGGTTACTCTTCCTTGTCGTATCTGACGAGGTTTCCGCTGGATGTACTTAAAATCGATAAAAGTTTTGTTGATGCTTTACCTGATAATCCCGGTGATAAAGCGATTGCCGAAGCTATTGTTGCTATGGGGCATGCACTCGGCTTTAAGGTATTGGCTGAAGGTGTTGAAAATGAACAGCAGCGCATCTTCTTGCAGGATTTGGGTTGTGACAGTTATCAGGGGTATTTATTCAGCCGTCCGGTGACGGCTGAGATTTTTACTGCCTGTCTGCAAAGACAACAACAAGCGGCATTGTCAGTTACCGGGCTGCCATCTGCAGTGTTGATTTAAAATTCTGCATGAGCCCGGACGCCATAAAATGATATCGGACCGCGATCCTGGTTATAGGCCGGGTTGGCTGCGTGCTGATAATCTGCTGTCAGCGTAATATGCGGATGGATATGCAGTGCGTAGTATATGTCGAGAACTTTTTCCGGGGCGTAATGTAACTGGCCGTCACCAATTAATAGTCCGGTTCCCCCTGCTGCAAAATATGCCCGCGCATCCCCCGAGAGGGCATTGACTACGCCCGCTATTCCTAAAGTATCCTGGGCGCGCCCCCATTGCCCTCCTTTTATGGACAGACCGGCTGAAATGGATTGGTTTATGTCGGTAAATTCATAAGCTTCCATACTGCCGCCACGCTTACTCAGGCGGGCAAATACGCCGAGATCCGGTGATAATTCCTGTTCGATATTAATTCCTAATCCTGAGTCTGTACCTGACCGGCGCACCAAGGCTGTATTGGGTGTGCTATTTGTTTGCAGAGCCAGTTGCAATGCATCCTGATAGCTGCCCATTCTTGCGCTGTTCATAAAACCCAGTAATTTGATTTTGCCGGGATGTCCCAGCCACTGATGCCGTTGTTCCAGCTCCATGACGAGTGAATATTGGGTAAAATCTACGTTGGTGATTTTGGCATTGGGTTCCGGAGAAAGCTGGAATACACCGCCACGCAAAGTCCACCAGTCCTGCGTCCATTCAGCTGCTGCACCATAGGTGTAGCCCCAGACGTCTGCCGCATAGTCAAACGCGCCGGATTCAATAATGGACCAGTTCATAAAGTCAGAACGCGGATCATGGGCATAGCTATTCGTATCAAAAATATCGGCTACTGAAAATTTACCTGCGGTCAGTGTCAGATTATCTGCCGATGTCATACCAGCCAGCTGATTAGCGGCGGATTCGACCTGAGTTGTTTCTCCGCCAAGTGCAATGACTTGCCGGAAAAAGAGACGTGGCAAGCGTAAATAAGGTGCATTGGCACCGACTTTATATGCTTCGCCGCTGGGGTATCCCGCCATGCCCAGTGTATTACTGACGCCATAACCCTGATCAATTTCTGCGTTAATCCAGAGTTCAGCACCACGCCATAAGCGTCTTCCGGCAAACAGAGTGATATCGGTAGTTTCTTCGGTACGTCCATTGACTTCCATACTATTGGTTCCGCTGTAAGCAGCGTTAAAACCGGCATGTCCCTGAGTAAAGTTGGTGAACTGACCGTGAACTGACCAGACTTCATCGCTTGAAGCGGTATCAGCACCGGTTTTGGCGGCAGGCAGTACGGCCGCTACGGTACATGTAGCATCTTCTGCTGCTGCTGCGTTGTTACATAAAAACGCAGATAGACCAAAACAGGCAGATACCGCTAAGGATAGTGTTGTTACGGGTAAGAGTTTGATAGTTTTAATCATAATTTTGTTTGCGGCAGGCCGGAAGTTAGTGATCTGAATTAATTATGTAAATAAGTGGTGTTAATCAATGAGGCGCATTCTGAATTGCCGTCCTTTGATGTTGCCCCGGCTTAGTTTATCCAGCGCATCTGAGGCAATCCGCCGGTCCAGTGCAACGTAAGTCATAAATTCAAACACATTAATTTTCCCGACCTGTTCTTTGCTCAGGCCGACATCACCGGTCAGTGCTCCGAGCAGATCTCCCGGACGGAGTTTGTCTTTTTTTCCACCCATAATGCAGATACTTTGCATCGGAGCCTGTAATAAGGTGCGTGATGCCGGATCGGTATATTGATTCAGTTCGGTTAATTCGTGCCAGTGTACTTTTTCGCCCTGATATTCTTCAATGAGTCTGACCCATTTTTTTTCTCCCGGTGTGGCCAGGCTCAGTGCCAGTCCTTTTTCACCGGCACGACCGGTACGGCCTATGCGGTGAATGTGGACTTCCGTATCTTTAGATACATCGACATTAATTACTGCCCCCAATGTCTGGATATCCAGTCCGCGTGCGGCAACATCGGTCGCCACCAGCACGGAACAACTTTGATTGGCAAAGCGTACCAGTACCTCATCACGGTCACGTTGTTCCAGATCGCCATGTAATGCCAGTGCGCTGATACCTTGTGACTGTAATTCATCGGTTAATTCGCGACAATGAATTTTGGTATTGCAAAATGCAATGGTAGAAACGGGTTGGTAGTGATGCAGTAATTCTGCGACAGCGGTATTGCGTTGTTCCGGCGTGACCAGATAAAACAGTTGTTCTATGTGCTTGCCGGTATGTTGTGATTCCACTTTAATTTCGACCGGGTCACGTAATAACTGGTGTGTGGCTTTACGTATGTCATCCGGGTAGGTCGCTGAAAATAACAGGGTTTGGCGGCGCGGTGAACAAACCTCGGCAATTTTGTAAATTTCATCATAAAATCCCATGTCGACCATGCGATCCGCTTCATCCAGTACCAGTGTTTGTACTGTGTTGAGATTGATCGTGCCACGGCTGATATGATCAAGTAACCGTCCCGGCGTACCGACAACAATGTGTGCTCCATGCTCCAGTGAGGCTATCTGCGGACGCATGGCAGTGCCGCCGCATAAAGTCAGCACTTTAATGTTGTCTGTGGCGCGTGCGAGTCGCCGTAATTCATTTGATACCTGATCTGCCAGTTCTCTGGTCGGACAAACAACCAGACCCTGAATTGCGAAATACAGCGGATTCAATTTAGATAGTATTCCCAGGCTGAACGCGGCTGTTTTTCCGCTGCCGGTTTTGGCTTGTGCGATGATGTCCCGCTGTTCCAGCATTGGCGGCAAACTGGCCGCCTGAATAGGTGTCATTGCGTGATAGCCCAGGCTCTCCAGATTGGCGAGTAAGGGAGCAGACAGAGCAAGTGAAGAAAACAGCGGAGTTGGGTGCATGGGAACAGACGGTGAGAAAAGTGAATAAAAAGTGAATCCGGTATGCATCGATAAGAGCGGATTAATAAAAAATAAGAACATCTTCACAAAAAGAAGTAAGCCTGCGCATTGTAGGGCATCGCTCTGCGTTAAGCAAAAGTAGCTGATGATTGATGACGCTGCACTGTAAAACTGACCGGAACCGGTGCGCAGAATATTTTCCGGCCTGAGCCTGGAGCCTGTGAGGTTTCATTGTTGAGAGATCCGCTTTTTTAGTTAATTACTTTACGATTGACAACAAAATATATTGATATTAGGAAATTTTTGTCGATTTTTTGGTGAATATCGGGCATATTGTTTAATAGTTGAATAAACAAGCATTATTTACAGCGCTTATGCAAAATCACCCGGCGACCTTGTTTTGCCGTGACGTGCTTTAGTACTGTCTGCTATTTTGCGCTTTGCAGGAGCTATTTTTTAAACGCTGATTGGTATTCCAGGTCAGGCATTACTGGCAGAACACGCTTAATAAAGAGCCAAAAAATTAAGGAAGCAGTGTGGGGATTTATTTGTCATCAGTATTTTCATTCTTACGTTCTTCCCGCATTTTTTCGTTGCGCCTGTTTGTCGCATTTAATTTATTTTTACTATTGACCATGGGTGAATCGACGCATCTTTTGGCACAGGATGAATATGTGGCCGGGTCACAGGCAACGACGCTCCGGGTCGCGATAGATGACAGATACCCGCCTTATGTGTTTCATGACGCTAATGGTGTCTTAATCGGCTATCTGGTGGATGTCTGGAAGTTATGGGAGCGTAAAACAGGAGTGCATGTTGAGCTGATGGCCTCGGACTGGGCTAAAGCGCAGGAGGACATGGCATCGGGTCGTGCGGACGTGATAGATACTATGTTTAGCACACCTGAGCGTCTTAAAACAATGGATTTTTCTTTGTCCTATGTTGATATACCGGTGT
>CAIWPG010000292.1 GCA_903914535.1 uncultured Oxalobacteraceae bacterium | reverse complement strand
CATCCGGTCTGGCTTGTAACTGCTTCAATCACAGCATTTCAATCATCATATCTTCGAGGGCAACAGTGTAATAAAAATCACCTTATCAGCTCTCGGTCGCCGCCTGTACAGCAGTTTCTAGTTACAACCCACCTCGTGCAAACCCTCATAAATACTGGATGTGGCGTCGAAAGCGCTCGCAAGGCAAACAGAGAAAACTGCGAGCAGAGAGATCACCAGTGCGCAAAAACTTGCGCGGTAGCGCGGGTGACGCGCGCAAGGCAATGGCCGGAAACCGCGCCAACACTGGCGCTTCTGGCAAAAAAAATCCCAACCGATAAGAGTTGGGATTTTAAATAATGGTGGAGACGGCGGGAATCGAACCCGCGTCCGCAAATCCTCTACAGACAGTTCTACATACTTAGTGCTGCCATTTAATTTAATCCTTACGACGCGGACGCACACGCTGCGTAAGAACGAGTTACCTATTATTTAGTCCTGAGCCAAGTAACCCGACTTCGGACGATTCCCTATGAATGACTCTACTACTGTTGCCAGCCCGCCCTAGGGAAGAGACGGTGTAGAGTTAGCAAGCAATTAAGCTGCTAATGCGTACGAGTTATCGTTTGCAGTTATAATTTTCTGGATGTATTTACGAGGTGACCAGCCCTCGGTATGCCCTGCGCTGCTTTGTAACCCACGTCGAAACCAGGTCGTCCCCAAACAGAACTCGTATTGTACCGCAAAAATGTGGATTTGGATTAAGTGAATTTAGCTGGTGTTGCGCGTGGTGCAATTCATTAATACATGGTTTAGTCGTTTATTTATTGAAGTTATCGGATAAATAAACGACTCATGTTTAACAACTGCCGATAAACTTGAATAAGTCGGCCGGATTTGCCAGTAGCAGATCGGCATTCCAGCTTAATGGCGCCTGTTGACCACAATAACCCCAGGTGGCAGCAATGCTATACATTCCGGCGGCTTGTGCCGCCTGAATATCGCGCAAGTCATCGCCCAGGTAACAACATTCTTCGGGTGCAATACCCAATTGCCGTGCTGCTTCAAACAGGGGTTCCGGATGCGGTTTGGCGTGTGCAGTTGTGTCGCCGGAGATAATGCAGCCAGCGCCACCCAGTCCCAGTAGCGGAACCAGGGGGGTGGTGAAGCGGGTGATTTTATTGGTGATAATTCCCCAGGCCAGACCTTGCGACTCTATATCCTTTAATAATTCGGCAATGCCATCGAATAAGCTGCTGTGCTGGCAGATGGCAGTGGCGTAGTTAAGCAAAAACTCATCACGCATGCTTTCGTAGCTATCATCTTCCGGTGTAATGGCAAAGCCCGCCTCCAGCAAACCACGTGCGCCTGAGGATGCGGTCGGGCGCAATTGTGCGTAGGGTGTCGCAGTCAGACCGCGTTGTGCGCGCATTAAATTCACTGCCGCGGCTAAATCCGGTGCTGTGTCCGCCAGTGTGCCATCCAGATCAAACAGGACGGCGCGTGTCTTAAATAAAGGTGCTGTCATGTTTATGCCGGGCGACGGCAGGCCGCCATGTAATTAACGCTGGTATCGTTATTGAGTGAATAAATCTGAGTGAGCGGGTTGTAGCTCATACCGCGCAGCGAGAGTAATTCAAGACCTGCCAGGCGGATGGATTGCGATAGTTCGGCCGGAGTAATGAATTTATCGTAATCGTGCGTGCCTTTTGGCAACATTTGCAGCAGGTATTCTGCACCGAGTACCGCGTATAAATACGCTTTCGGATGGCGATTTAATGTGGAGAAAAAGACCAGTCCGCCTGGTTTGACCAGCGTGGCGCATGCTTTGATGATGGCGGCAGGATCGGGTACGTGTTCCAGCAATTCCATGCATGTCACGATATCGTACTGTCCCGGTTCTTGCTTTGCCATCTGTTCTGCGGCGATCAGCTGGTAACGAATAGCCAGTTCGGATTCGAGACTATGCAAATCGGCAACATTGAGTGCTTTTTCTGAAAGATCAATGCCGGTGACATTTGCGCCTTTTTTTGCCATGGATTCGGCTAAAATGCCGCCGCCACAGCCAACGTCAATGACTTTTTTTCCGGATAAATCGGCACGAGCATGTATCCATTCAAGTCGCAATGGATTGATTTCATGCAGTGGGCGGAATTCGGAGCGGGTGTCCCACCAATGGTGGGCGACATCGCTAAATTTTTGGATTTCTAAAGGGTCGGCGTTCATAGCGCTATGATAGATGTTGCTTTGTGGGGCAGTCAATAAAAAACCCCGCACAGGGCGGGGTTTTTTATCTGGCATTACTACAATTACTTAGTATGTGTACCAACAACTTCGATTTCTACGCGGCGATTTTTAGCGCGGTTTGCTGCTGTTTTGTTGTCAACAACAGGTTGTTTTTCGCCTTTACCTTCAGTGTATACACGGCTGGCTTCAACACCAATCGATACCAGGTATGCTTTAACTGCATTAGCACGACGAACTGACAATTTTTGGTTGTAAGCTGCTTTACCAACAGAGTCAGTATGACCAACAGCAACGATAACTTCCAGATTGACGTCTTTCAGTTTTGCAACCATGTCTGTTAATTTGGTTTTGGCTTCTGATTTCAATACTGCTTTATCAAAGTCAAAAAATGCATCGGCTGCGAAAGTCACTTTTTCTGATGTTGGTGCAACAGCAACAACTGGGGCTGCTACCGGAGCCGGAGCAACAACTGGAGCTGGTGCTACAACTGCTACTGGTGCCGGTGCTGGTTTAGCGACTTCGCCATCGCAGCCTGGAACTGCATCAGCAGGAGTCCAGTAGGCAGTGCGCCAGCACAGACCGAATGGATCGCGAACGATCACGCCACTTGAATCTTGTACGTAAGCGCTGTACGGTTTTTTTGCTTGAATGTCAGTAACATTTTGAGCAGAAGCAGAAGCGGAAAATGCAATTGCTGCTGAGGCTGTGAAAACGAGTTTTGCTAAAGTGTTCATGTTTCTCCTCTCGGGTGAGATCTTATGGCAGAAAATCTGCGCTATTAAATTGCAAAGACTGAATAATACCATGCGCCACGTGAGATTGCGTAGATGCCAGCGTGCACAATAGCTCTGGCACGATTTTGCCACAGAGCTTGCGTGATTGCGATAATAGTTAATTGCGTTATGTAACATGGCATAGTTCCGTTGTTTGGTCGCAACATACTGAGGGCTTGTCTTTTTTGTGATTGTTTGATATTGGTTTAATTTATGGTGGATTAACGTTGCCGTGTTGACGCCGACCTGATTTACTTATCCGGTTAACGCAAACTGGTAATTCCGGGTTATTTAATCGCTGCAATGGCCTGGATTGCCGTTTTTTGTCTTCTGACGGCCCGATTCCTGGCGAAAGTGTGTGGCAGAAGCAGTAAATTATTGCGGTACTGTTGATGAAAGTAGAAGTGAAGTCGTAGAGGATGCAGCTACGCATGGTAGAATTGGCGGTTTGGTGCATGGTCTGTTGACGCATGCACCAAATTGCTTATGAGGTCCTTGTTTGTTTTTTTATCGCAGCTTTTGCAACTCAGCGCATAGCGTGTTGCGATGTAAACGGATGCGCTTGTCAGTACAGAAAGCGCTTGTGTGGTGATATACCTGCATTCAAGAGCCTACCCCTTAATATCAAGTTAAAAATCTGCCGGCCTGCCAATGGATCAATTCGCTAAAGAAACACTCCCGATTTCTCTTGAAGAGGAAATGCGCAAGAGCTACCTCGATTATGCTATGAGCGTGATTGTAGGGCGCGCCTTGCCGGATGTTCGGGATGGTTTAAAACCTGTGCACAGGCGTGTGTTATTCGCCATGCATGAAATGAATAATGTCTATAACCGTCCTTTTGTTAAATGTGCCCGCGTGGTTGGCGAGGTGATGGGTAAATATCACCCGCATGGCGATGCTTCCATTTACGATACCCTGGTACGGATGGCGCAACATTTTT
>CAIWPG010000291.1 GCA_903914535.1 uncultured Oxalobacteraceae bacterium | reverse complement strand
AGGCCAAATACGCGCCGGGTACCAAAGCGATCCGCGATCCAGCCGCTGACCGGAATACCAACAGCCAGACTCAATATATAACTCATCACTACCGCCTTTAAACTCAGCGGAGTGACATGCAAACTCGCTGCCATGGCAGGTACGGCAGTATTAACAATAGTGGAATCGAGCTGTTCCATGAACAAGGCCGTCGCCACGACCCAGGGCAGATAAGTTTTTATTTTTGGATTGCTCATGAGCCGGAATACAAAATAGAGGGTGAATACGGATTCTGCACAGCATTACACAGCAGCACGGTCTTATTTCACGCACTCATAGAATATGCTTATATAACAACACCTGCCTAACAACACTTACCGGCACCCTTACCGCTGTAACGCGCTTCCTGCCGCTCCCGGAAAAATTCTTCGTATGTCATACAGTGCTTATCGGGATGATTTACCCGCATGTGTTCCGTATACACCTGATAGTCAGGCACACCAACCATAAGCCGTGCAGCCTGACCGAGGTAGCGGCCAATCTTTCCTAAATCTTCAAACATGGCTAGCCTCTTAAAATTACGTTCCGGCCGCAACACACCAGCGTTTCCGCCCGCGCCGGAAATCTGCCAAACCAGAAACCTTCAATTCATCTGACAACTTCAGGCGGGCAGTATCGCTACTGCCCGACATACCTTATTTAGCCGGAATCATGGCTTCATAAGGTGTTTCCTGCGCAGTCGGTCCGGCACTTCTGAGTGACTGCAAAGCAGTACGAATACCAAAACCAACCACACTTAACACAACAAACATAAACAACAGAGTCAATCCTGCATCCAGACGGTTATTAAACACCAGACGCGACATTTCTTCTATCGACTTAGCCGGAGCCAAAACTACGCCTTTATCCATCGCACCGGAGAATTTATTGGCTAAGGCCAGGAATCCGACTTTAGGATTAGCATCGAATACTTTAATCCAACCGGCTGTCAGAGTACAGACCAGTAACACAATTGACGGAATAATAGCGACCCAGGCATATTGCTGACGCTTCATTTTAAACAAAATGGCAGCGCACATGGTCAGCGCAATGGCAGCCAGCATTTGATTGGCAATCCCGAATAAGGGCCACAAGGTATTAATTCCGCCTAAAGGATCAACGACACCCTGGAATAAAAAATAACCCCATAAAGCGACGCAGGCACCTGTTGCGATCAGGTTGGCAGGCAGCGAATCAGTCCGTTTTAAAGCCGGAACAAACGTACCCAGCAAATCCTGCAACATAAAGCGACCGGCACGCGTCCCGGCATCGACCGCAGTCAGGATAAATAAAGCTTCAAATAAAATCGCAAAATGGTACCAGAATGCCATCATTTTCTGACCACCTATCACTTGGTGCAAAATATGCGCCATACCGACTGCCAGCGTCGGCGCACCACCGGCACGCGACAGAATCGTTGTTTCACCGATGTCTTTGGTTGTCTGAATCAATACATCCGGCGTAATAACAAAGCCCCATCCGTTGATAACGGCAGCAACCGCTTCCGGTGTAGTACCGATCACAGCAGCCGGACTATTCATCGCAAAGTACACACCGGGATCAATCACAGAGGCCGCCACCAGCGCCATAATAGCCACAAACGATTCCATCAGCATGCCGCCATAACCAATAAAACGGGCATGCGTTTCATTTTCCAGCATCTTAGGAGTAGTACCGGAAGCAATCAGCGCATGGAAACCAGAGACAGAACCGCAGGCAATGGTAATGAATAAAAACGGGAATAAATTACCCGACCAGACCGGGCCACTACCATCAATAAAACGGGTCATTGCCGGCATTTGCAGCTCAGGAGCAACGAACAACACGCCGATAGCCAGACCCGCGATCGTGCCTATTTTTAAAAAAGTAGATAAATAATCGCGCGGTGCCAGCAATAGCCAGACCGGCAGCACCGATGCCACAAAACCATAGCCAATCAAAGCCCAGGTCAATTGTTTACCGTCAAAATCAAACAGATGACTCCATTCAGGGTGAGCTGCAACGTAACCACCCATATAGATAGCGAGCATCAATAAAATAAATCCGACTATAGAAATCTCGGCGATGCGCCCCGGACGAATATAGCGCATGTAAATCCCCATCATAAATGCAATCGGGATAGTCGACCCTACCGTGAACGTACCCCAGGGGCTGTGCGACAGTGCTTTTACAACGATCAGAGCCAGTACAGCCAGAATAATGATCATAATCAAAAAACAGCCGAACAACGCAATCACACCCGGCACCGTACCCAGTTCTGATTTAATCAAATCACCGAGAGAGCGCCCGTCACGTCGTACCGACACAAACAGCACCACAAAATCCTGCACGGCGCCAGCCAGCACGACACCGGCAAGAATCCACAACATACCCGGCAAATACCCCATTTGTGCAGCCAGTACCGGCCCGACCAGAGGTCCTGCACCGGCAATCGCCGCAAAATGATGACCAAACAAGACAAACTTATTAGTCGGAACATAATCAAGCCCGTCGTTATGTCGCCAGGCCGGTGTTTTACGGGTGGCATCCAGACCTAACACTTTATCCGCAATAAAACGACTGTAATAACGATAAGAGATTAAATACACAGATAGTGCAGCAACAATAATCCATAAAGCATTAATGTGCTCACCACGATTCAGCGCGACATAGCCTAGCGCGAATGCCCCGGCCAAGGCCAGCAGCAACCAGCCAATTTGTGATGCAACTCGATTCATAACAATCTCCGCGTTCTTTTTATTAAACAGAATCAGAACCAACATGCCCCTCTATCCGGGAATCATCGCAGTCCAACTTCAGTATTTCCATGCAGCACATCTGCCATGCATGGCGAATCATACCAAGTAATGCACGAAGTCGTTCAGACTTACGCAAAATGCACCGGCAATATAACGACACTCCCGCAATGTTTTACGCCATCCGGCGGTGGCAGACCTTGCTAAAACAACCTTGCATAAACTCCGTTACGTCTGCAAGGCCGGAATACGGTCGTCAATCGTACGGGCCGCCGCCATCGGGTAGTTTATCCGATTTTTGCAGTCATTTTTTCACTAAAAAATCACTGCAAAAATAAATCGCGCAGTTTTCCTGCATATTTAGCTTTGAGCATGCGAGCCTGTCGGATAGCATATGGTCTTTGCTCCATGTTCAGTGCCTGGCCCTTTTTTTAACCCCATCCGTTTAAGTCCGCATGTCACCAGACGAATATTGCCAACAAAAAGCCGCCCAGAGTGGCTCCAGTTTTTACTACAGTTTTTTATTCCTGCCCAAACAGCGACGGCTGGCGATTACCGCCCTGTATGCATTCTGCCGGGAAGTAGACGATGCTGTTGATGAAACCACAGATGCCGCCATCGCACAAAGTAAACTGATCTGGTGGCGTGGTGAGATTGCCGCCATGCTGGCAGGCCAGCCTACTCACCCGGTAACGCGGGCCTTACAACCGCACCTGGCTAGCTATAAGCTGGAAGGCAGGCACTTACAAGCCATTATTGACGGCATGGAGATGGATTTAACCCAGACCCGGTATCTCGACTACATTGGTTTGCAACGCTATTGCTGGCATGTTGCCGGGGTAGTCGGTATTTTATCCGCCAGTATTTTTGGTGTAACTGATCCAAAAACCCTGGAATTCGCAGAAAAACTGGGACTGGCCTTTCAGTTAACAAATATCATCCGGGATGTCGGTGACGATGCGCGTAAAGGCCGGATTTATCTGCCGGTGAATGAATTACAGCAATTTGGCGTTACTGCAGCCGACATTCTCAACGCCCGTCACAGCGAGCAATTTACCGCACTCATGCAGTTTCAATACGAACGGGCGCAAGCTTGTTACGAACAGGCTTTTGCCCTGCTTCCTGCACAAGACCGCCGTGCCCAGCGCACCAGCCTGATTATGGCCGCTATCTATCGTACCCTGCTGGTTGAAATCAAAAACGATGGTTTTCATGTACTGAAACAACGTATCTCACTGACGCCGATCCGTAAATTGTATTTAGCCTGGATTACCTATGTGCGCGGCTGATCTGAAGGTACATTAATGGCGAACTATGCCGTCATCGGCGCTGGGTGGGCCGGTTGCAGTGCTGCGGTTGAATTAAGCAAACGCGGACACCGCGTACAGTTATTTGAAACGGCACGCACGCTGGGCGGTCGCGCCCGCCAGCTGATCAGCCACGGCATGATGCTGGATAACGGTCAGCATATTTTACTGGGCGCGTATCGGTCGACACTGGAATTACTCACCACCACCGGCATTGACCCTAAAACCGCCCTGCTGCGTCTGCCGCTGCAAATGTGCTACCCGCCGGAAAGCGGCGGCATGCATTTTGTCGCACCCAGGCTGCCTGCCCCCCTGCATCTGGCACTGGCACTGTGGAACGCGACTGGTCTTAACCGTGCTGACAAGCTTGCTCTGGCACGTTTTTCCAGCACAGCACGCTGGATGGACTGGCAACTGAATACCGATTGCACCGTAGCCGAACTACTGGCACGCTTCGATCAGACCGATAATCTGATCCGGTTAATGTGGCAACCACTCTGCGTAGCGGCACTCAACACCCCCGTCAGCACGGCATCGGCACAAGTATTTTTAAGCGTATTAAAAGACAGCCTGGGCGCACATAGGGCCGCTTCCGACATGCTCATCCCGCGTTACGATCTGAGTAGCCTGCTGCCTCTGGCTGCGGCAAACTATATCGAACAAGGTGGCGGACAAGTTTATCCGGGCTGCGCTATACATAAACTGCAATACAAACGGCAGTGGCAATTACACACCGGACAAGATACGTACACCGCAGACGGCGTCATTATCGCTACTCCGGCACGCACAGCCGCTGCCCTGCTCGCACCGCTCAGCAGTCAGCACGGCATTCCGGAATTCAGTTACAAAGCCATCACGACCTGTTACTTAAAGTACCCCGCCGGCACTACGCTGGCACGCCCGTTTTACGCCTTACAAGAACGCCCGGAACACGCTGCCTTTGGTCAGTTTGTGTTTGATCGCGGCCAGCTCAACCCACAACAGGCAGGGCTGCTGGCTGTCGTCATCAGTGCCCCGGCCATAACGCAAGACCACACAACATTGGCACAGGCTCTGGCAGCGCAACTTGCTGCCGATCTGCATAAACCGGCACTGGCACACCCGGAATGGAGCCAGACAATCACCGAAAAACGCGCCACCTTTGCCTGCACCCCGGGTCTGCACCGTCCGCAACAAAAGCTGACACTCCCGGAACTGGAAGGATGTACCAGCCTGGCACTGGCTGGCGACTACACCGCCAGTCCTTATCCGGCTACGCTGGAAGCTGCGGTGCAAAGCGGAATAGCTGCGGCAAAGGCCGTACTGCAAACACCTTAAAGCACGAGCCAACATTAAAAACATCAGAAAATTGCTTCTGCTCATTTATATCAGTAAAATTCTGCGTATATTATCGGCAATAGCATCAATTTCTGTCACTGATTTATCCGGACGCACCAGCGCCCTTCCCCTGATACAAGGTACAACATGCCCCACCCTCCCGGCTTAGCCGAATCCACCGAACGCCCGTGGTTACTGCTGAATGGCACAGACGATGCCGAAATATGGATAGCCAATAGCAATCTGGAATTAAAATTTTATCTGGAACAGGCTTCAAATTCGGGTATGGCGACTGGTCAGGGGATTTGCTTTGAGTTGGTACACGGCGGGCAGATTTACCTGCATACCACCAGTGAGGGTGTATTACTGCTGGACGTAACACCAGAAGCGGAGTGGATAGCCCCGATTATTACGGCATCGACCCATACGGCCGCGCCGCGCGGGCAAATCTGGATAGTGCCGGAAGATACGCTGATCCAGCTGATTCTGGGACTGAACAGCCTGATTGCCAGCAGCAGCATTTTATTACAACATGATTTTGGGCTTGTTCAGCGTTATTGAGCTTATTTTACCAAGAGGGATAAAACCCTGTGTAACGATGTCTCTGGCATCTTGTGTTAGTCTATCGCTCACACAGGGCATTTAACAACAAAGCCAGGCGCAGCCTGGCTGACATCAATACGATCCGATGAAAGCACAACAGACCATGTCAGTAACCACAACACCAACGATCACATTATCCAATGGTATCAGGATGCCCCAATTAGGGCTGGGAACCTGGCCGATGAATGATGCTGAAGCAGCCATCGGCGTAGAAGCCGCGCTAAGGATGGGTTACCGCCTGATTGATACTGCTGAAAATTATGAAAATGAACGCGGCGTCGGCGAAGGCATTCGCAAATCAACTATCAGTCGCAATTAAATTTTTGTCACAACAAAATTTAATCGCCAGTGGCATAGCATCGAAGGCGCACGTATCGCATGCGAAGCGAGTCTGGCACGCCTGAAGCTTGATTACATTGATCTCTTACTCATCCATTGGCCCAACCCGGATCAAGATCATTATGTTGACGCGTTTCAGGGCTTGGTACGCCTGCTGGAGGCGGGATTAGTTCGGGCAATTGGCACCTCAAACTTCAAACCGGCTCATTTGCAGCGTCTGTTTGACCTTGGTCTGATTCCGCATGTGAATCAGATTCAGTTAGATCCATACCATTTGCGCA
Organism: uncultured Oxalobacteraceae bacterium; assembly: GCA_903914535.1. GTDB lineage: Bacteria > Pseudomonadota > Gammaproteobacteria > Burkholderiales > Burkholderiaceae_D > Solimicrobium. The sequence goes on along the minus strand of CAIWPG010000291.1, from coordinate 8,965 downwards.
ATGATTTAATCACATTCCATCAAAACAAAGGAATCGTCACAGAAACCTGGAGTCCGCTCGGACGCGCCAGCCACATGCTGACAGACCCTGCCATTACTGCCATCGCCAGCCAACATGGATGCACCGCCGCTCAGGTCGTATTGCGCTGGCATACACAACATGGTTTCATTCCGACACCAAGGTCAACTAACCCCCAGCGTATGGCAGAAAATCTGAATATATTCAACATCTCACTCTCCAGTGAAGAAATGCATATACTTAACGGACTAGACCGGCCAGACCCTGACATGTTTGATGCGGATGTTTTTGGACATTGAGTTGTTGATCTTCCCTGAAAATTCGGCTTGCGTCCGGATGTAATCGGCACACTTTTGCGCATCACGGAGATGCAATTTAGCACGCACGACTATAGGGGGGAGCTTGCATCAGTTGATGCACGTCGTAGTAGTGACGCGAGACACGTTGCCCTCCGTGCCGTAACTCACCGCGACGATTATGCCACTGGCGTAGACCGTGCAAGATCATAACTTTATCCCGGAAGGTACGTTCAGGTTTCACGGTGATCATTATACTTTTTTCAGACATGAAACAAGTATATGTCCGAAAAATGTGGTTGAATTTCGGTCAAAATACCAGGATCACTGATCACGTTTCTCCAGAATACTCAACATTAGACTAACCGCCAACTGGATCGAATCTATATTCGTTGCTTATAAAAATTAATGATTAGACAATAAACTAAAAATACCCATCGAACGCCTGCAAATGCATTTCACAAGCGATATAGGAGGCAAACTTTACATAATTACCCGACTAAATCAAAGGGGCAGCTCATCACATCAAATGCCCCAATTTAGCAGCTTTCGTCTTCAGATAATGCTCATTAAACGGATTGTGTTTAATAATCAGCGGAATTTGCTCAGTCACGGTAATGCCGATTTCTTGCAAAGCGGCGATTTTGCGTGGGTTGTTACTCATCAGTTTGACTGACTGAATATGCAGATGCTGCAACATAGGCAGGCAAATCTGGTAATTGCGTAAATCTGCCGCAAAGCCCAGCGCCTGATTGGCTTCTACCGTATCAGCACCGGCATCTTGTAAACGATAGGCATGCACTTTATTCAGCAAGCCAATGCCACGCCCTTCCTGACGCAGATACAGTAAAACACCGCGACCTTCTTCGGCAATTTTTTTCAGTGCGCTCTCCAACTGCGGGCCGCAATCGCAACGCTGGCTGAATAAAGCATCACCAGTCAGGCATTCCGAATGCAGGCGTGCCAGTACCGGCTCGCCATCTGCCACATCGCCCAGTGTCAGCGCAATATGCTCTTTACCTGTCGCCGCCTCAAAAAAAGCGTGCATCTGAAATGTCGCCCACTGCATCGGCAAAATGCACGATGTTACGTAGTCTACAATCGGGTTTTCCGGATTAATCTCACTCGCCTTGTTATTTTGCATGGTATTCAAATCTGGTCATCGGGTACATTCATCAACTCAACAAGCCTGCGAGCGACAAAAAAATAAATTCAGGTAGGCAAACACGTACCGTGAGCCTGTCAAACTCACGGCACACAACTTGTCAGTATAAATCACCTCTGTGCTTATATGGTGGAAATGTTACCCCGCCCTCACATTGCGGGCTTTATGCCATTAACCTTATACAGGGGCATCAGTCAGCGTACCGTTTTGATAATCTTTCATCGCCTGCTCGATTTCTTCGCGTGTATTCATGACGAAAGGACCGTATTGTACTACCGGTTCACCTATCGGGCGTCCTGCCAATAGTAAAAAGCGGGTTGCCTGAGACTGGCTGGATAATTCCAGCGTATCACCTTCCGACAAGACCCCTGCACTGTGATTTTTAAGCACTTGTGTGCCAATAGTCACCTCTCCTTCATAGGCATACACAAAAGCATGATGACCGGCAGTCACATCAAAGCTAATCCGGCTGGTTGGCGGCAAAAATACATCCAGATAAAGCGGCTCGGTAGACAGTCCCTGGATTGGCCCGTCAACGGTCGTGCCTTCCAGCGTAACGCTACCCGCAATCACTTTCACCGCAGCTCCTCCGGCCAGCGTCACCAGTGGTATCTGTGCCGCTTGAATATCCCGATACATGGCAGGCTTCATTTTTTCTGCGGCAGGTAAGTTAATCCACAACTGAAAACCGCGCAATCGCCCCTGCACTTGCTGCGGCATTTCGGAGTGAATAACACCACGTCCGGCACTCATCCACTGTACAGCGCCGCTTTTTAATTCGCCGACATTGCCCATATGATCTTCATGGCGCATGTGACCGTCCAGCATATACGTTACCGTCTCAAACCCGCGATGCGGATGAGAAGGAAATCCGGCAATATAATCACCGGGATTTTCAGATGAAAATTCATCCAGCATTAAAAAAGGATCCAGCCGGGCAAACTGACTGCTGCCCAGACTACGCATCAATTTAACACCGGCACCATCCGAAGTGGCCATACCCGCGATTTCTCTTTGCAGAGTGCGTACTTGTTTATTGTGTTGCGCATCCATACTATGCCATCCTTTTTTGCTGAATTTCAACCATCATTGAAGAGCGATTAGTAACATCATCACCGCTGACTTCATTACCGGAGCCGCACCACCCCGGCAGACAAATTTCAACGCTGCCGGGGTTTCATGCTATCTGTTCGTTACACCGAACCATTCAATTGAACGATTTGCGCCTGTGCAGCCTGAATCGATGCCAATTTGCCTTCTTCACCCATCGCCAGACCCTCTGCGTAAACGAATTCAATATCGCTGATACCGATAAAATTAAAGAAATCGCGCACATAACTGGTTTGTGTATCTTTGGCTGTTCCGGCATACAAACCGCCACGTGCAGCAAATACCACTACTTTTTTACCTGAAAGTAAGCCGACTGGGCCTTGTTCTGTGTATTTAAATGTTTGTCCGGCACGGGCAACATGGTCTATATAAGATTTCAGCATAGATGGAATGCCGAAGTTATACATAGGCAAACCTAACACGATCACATCGGCACTTTTCAATTCATTAATTAAAGCGTCGGAGAAATCCAGCACTTGCTGTTGTTCCTGCGTTCTGCCTTCCGGCTGGCTCAAAAATGCACCAAAACGGGCGCCATCTAAATGCGGAATAGGATCGCTCGCCAGATCACGCACAATCACGCTGCCATCGGCATGAGCTGCCTGCCACTGAGCAACGAAACGACTGGACAATTGGCTGGATTGACCCTGATGAGAAAACAGACTACTGTTTAATTGAAGTAATGTTGTCATGATGTTGCCTTTAAATAGAATGGTGGTATGAGCTACGCCGTTTTGATTTAGCGAGCTCATTAAAACATTTACTTATTGGATTGAAAAGCGCAATATTTAGACCATAACAATCTAATTTTTAAATGTATCTACTGTTTTCACGATTTAAAACACAACTATTTCTTCTCTTTCATGTCAGATAACCCCTACATTACCTTAGAACAATGGCGCTCCCTTATTGCCGTAGTTGATACAGGAAGCTATGCCAGTGCCGCGCTTTACTTGCATAAAAGCCAGTCATCCGTCAGCTATAGCGTACAAAAACTGGAAGCACTGCTCAATATTACTGCCTTTGAAATTCATGGCAGAAAAGCCGTACTGACAACGACAGGCCAGCTACTTTACCATCGTGGCAAAAATTTGCTTGCAGAAGCCGCCCGCATTGAACGTTCTGCAAAAAAATTATCTGCCGGATGGGAAGCCGAAATCCGCTTGGCATCCGAACTTATTTTTCCGACCTGGCTGCTGCTGGATTGCCTGCATCAATTCGGGCTGGAAAGTCCGCATACCCGGATCGAACTCATTGAATCCGTATTAGGCGGAACCACCGAAGCCTTGCTCACCGGGCAAGCAGATCTGGTAATTGCCAACACCATTCCTCCCGGTTTTTTAGGCAGCGCACTCATCCATCTGCGCTTTATTGCAGTCGCTCACCCCGACCATGCTTTGCACCGGGTAAACCGGACGCTGACCATGCAGGATTTACAAGCAGAACGCCATTTGGTCATCAGAGAATCCGGCAGCAAACGCAATAGCAAAACTCTCACAATGGAAGCAACGCAGCGCTGGACCGTAAGTCATAATGCCACCTCGATTGAAGCGGTTGTCCGTGGCTATGGTTTTGCCTGGTTCCCGGAAGAAAATATACGTACCCATCTGGAAGCAGGCACACTTAAGCCACTGCCACTGGCCGAAGGAAGCGAACGATTTGCCACTTTGTACCTGATACTGGCCGATGCAGACGGCGCAGGGCCGGGTACAAGGCGTCTGGCACAATTGATCCGGGAAGGCGTCGCTAAAGAATGTCATTTAAAAAAAGGGCTGGACTAATGAAACAAACCGGGCCTGCATCAAAATCAGCATCAGCAAAGCGTACCGGTATGCCAGCCCGTTTTCAGAAACGACTGGTGCGGATAAGCATCGCACTGGCCGGCATGGCGATAACGGCGTGTGCCGTTTACTTTGCTATGGCATACGAACTTATCCCGCTGGCCTGGCACATCACGGAGCGCAGACATCCGGCACTCAATGCTGTCGGCACCCGGGCATTTACTTCTGCCGGCATTCCCGGAGATCCGCTGAACGTGGCATTTATCGGCAGCGAAGCCTCTCTGCACCAGCTTATGCTCTCTTCCGGCTGGTATCCTGCCGATGCGATCACCCTCAAAAGCGCACTGCGCATCGCCAAAGACAGCCTGTTACATAAACCGTATCCCGACGCTCCCGTCAGCGATCTTTTTGTCAACGGACTGCGCCAGAACTACGCATTTGAGCAGGCACAGGGAGGCAATCCGTCCAAACGTCATCATGTGCGATTTTGGCTGGCTCCCGGCCGCGACACCATGGACAGACCACTCTGGATAGGTGCGGCCACCTTCGATTCTGGTGTGGGCTTAAGTCATTTTACCGGCCAGATTACCCATCACATTGCCGCTGAAGTCGATGCCGAACGCGATAAATTACTGGCAGACCTAACACAACATGACAATCTTGTTTTTCAGTGGATTAGCGCATTCCAGCCGGAACTTCAGGGCCGTAACGGCGGCGGAGACCGCTTTGTAACCGATGGCAGGCTGGTGGTTTTTCAGGAACGGCTTGGTGCGATGGTTGAAATTCCCCATGAAAAATAATGCCAGGAACTTACTCGCACTTATTCATCACTTTCCGGCAGTGGCGCAGCGAGATCAACATCAATATCGCCAGTCAGCGATTTGAGACCTTGCACGAAACTGGCATCAACACGGTTCCGTATCAGACAGAGTAATACACCTGCGTTATTCAAACAGCGTCGCTGTTATGTAGCAATCATTACAAAAACCAACATTTTTCCACAATACGAAAACTTATTGCCACATTGTGAGATGAGTGCCTAAAAAAAATCAGTCAATCCCACCATTTTTTTGATAAAAAATTTCACATTACAAAAAATAATATGTAAGCAATTGAAAATAAACGATTTAATTTAAGTTATATGTCTTATATAAGACATAGCCTAGAAGTAAAAAACCAGATATTATTCTTCCATGCAGTCTTGCTTTGCTTTCACTAATTTACATACTTGAGTGTCCCCTTGTACCGACACTCAACACATTTTTTAATCTTTCTTTTTTATTTAGGATATACACATGTCACAATATCAAGACGATATCAAAGCCATTACCGGCCTGAAAGACAAAGAAGGTAGTGCATGGAATGCGATTAATCCTGAGTCCGCTGCACGTATGCGCACTCAAAACAGATTCAAAACTGGTCTGGATATCGCTAAGTACACAGCCAAAATCATGCGCGATGACATGGCGAACTACGATGCTGATTCATCCAAATACACCCAGTCACTGGGTTGCTGGCACGGTTTCATCGGTCAACAAAAAATGATTTCTATCAAGAAGCATTTCAACAACACCGATCGCCGCTATTTGTACCTGTCTGGCTGGATGGTTGCTGCATTACGCTCCGAGTTTGGCCCATTGCCAGATCAATCCATGCACGAAAAAACTGTTGTTGCTGATCTGATCAGAGAATTGTACACATTCTTGCGTCAGGCTGATGCACGCGAACTGGGTGGTTTATTCCGTCAGTTAGATGCTGCTAAAGACGCTGACAAACAAGCAATTCAAGATAAAATTGACAATCACATCACGCACGTTGTGCCTATCATTGCCGATATCGATGCCGGTTTCGGTAATGCTGAAGCAACATACCTGATGGCTAAACAAATGATTGAAGCTGGTGCATGCTGTATCCAGATCGAAAATCAAGTTTCTGATGAAAAACAATGCGGCCATCAAGATGGTAAAGTCACTGTTCCTCACGAAGATTTCTTAGCTAAAATCCGCGCTGTACGTTATGCATTCCTGGAATTAGGCATCGACGATGGCGTTATCGTTGCACGTACCGATTCATTGGGTGCCGGCCTGACTAAACAAATTGCAGTAACACGTGAACCTGGCGATCTGGGCGATCTGTACAACTCCTTCCTGGATGTTGAAGAAGTTTCGACAGAATCCATGGGTAACGGCGACGTTGTGATCAAACGTGACGGTAAATTGCTGCGTCCTAAACGTTTGCCTAGTAACTTGTTCCAATTCCGTTCCGGTACTGGTGAAGAACGTTGCGTATTGGATTGCATTACATCTCTGCAAAACGGTGCAGATTTGTTGTGGATCGAAACTGAAAAACCACATATTGCGCAAATCGGCGGTATGGTTAGTGCGATTCGTAAAGTTATTCCAAATGCAAAACTGGTTTACAACAACAGCCCGTCATTCAACTGGACTCTGAACTTCCGTCAGCAAATTTTTGATCTGATGAAAAATGAGGGTAAAGACGTTTCTGCTTATGACCGTGCTGCATTGATGAGTGTTGAATACGACGCAACTGAACTGGCTATTGCTGCTGATGAAAAAATCCGCACATTCCAGGCTGATTCAGCTCGTGAAGCAGGTATTTTCCATCACCTGATTACCTTGCCTACCTATCACACTGCTGCATTGTCTACTGACAACCTGGCTAAAGAATACTTCGGCGACCAAGGTATGTTGGGTTATGTTGCTGGCGTTCAACGCAAAGAAATCCGTCAGGGTATCGCTTGCGTTAAACATCAAAACATGGCTGGTTCAGACATCGGCGATGATCATAAAGATTACTTCAGTGGCGAAGCTGCTCTGAAAGCATCTGGTAAAGACAACACAATGAACCAATTCTGATTCCTTAATCTGAATTGACTCTGGTGGAAAAAAGCTCGCTCCGGCGAGCTTTTTTTGTTTCGGCCGGGAGGATTGAGGTTTGAATGCCAGGTTTTTAACCCAGCCTGCCTGAGCTTACAGCTGTGACCGGCATAGGCTGGGTTGATAAACCCGGCAAATATAGCTGCAAATGCTTAAGTTTTAAGGCAGCTTTTGCAACGCAGCCAATAAGGGCCCGCAGGCATCCGCTACCCGGTCCAGACTTTGCTCGCGCAGGGCATTCAGGTCGACACGCTGCTGGCCCTGATAGCCGGACCATGCCAGCAGTGCGGCACAGGCGTCGGGGGCGTCAAACATGCCGTGTAAGTAGCTGCCCAGAATACGGTCATCCGGCGAACGGCTGCCTTCATCCTGGCCGTTGATGACAAAAGCCGGACGGGTATCGTTACTGGCCCAGGTGGTTCCCATGTGAATTTCATAACCGGTCACGGCGGCTCTTTTCATCGTGGCTTTTTCTGTCATACCTCCGACTGCGTCACTATCATCACCGAAGGCGCAAAAACCACTGACTTGCTCCAGACGTTTTTCACGGGTCAGTTCAGTACCGATATCCAGCAAACCCAAACCTTCCGAATCGCCCGGCACCCCTTCCACACCGTGCGGGTCACTGATAACATGACCCAGCATTTGATAACCGCCGCAAATACCGATAAGCTTGCCGCCATAACGCAAGTGATTATTAATGGCTGCCGGCCAGCCTTGCTGCATCACCCAATCCAGATCGGCACGGGTATTTTTACTACCCGGTAAAATGATCAGATCGGCAGGAGGTATGGGCTGCCCCGGCCCGATAAATTGTAAGTTAACATCGGAATGTGCGCGTAAGGCATCAAAGTCAGTATGATTGGAAATATGAGGAAGTGCCGGTACGATAATACGAAACTGGCCGGTGCCGGTCTGACTGGACTGAATGGCATCTTCCGCATCCAGATGTAATCCGTGCAAATAAGGTAAAACCGCTAATACCGGTTTGCCGGTTTTTTGCTCCAGCCAGCGCAAGCCCGGTTCCAGCAAACTGATATCACCGCGAAACCGGTTAATAACAAAACCAATAATACGCTGTTGCTCTGTCTCTGACAGACAGGCCAGTGTGCCGATAAAATGCGCAAACACCCCGCCGCGATCAATATCCGCCACTAAAATGACCGGGCAATCCACTGCTTCAGCAAAACCCATATTGGCAATATCACGGTCGCGCAAATTAATTTCTGCCGGACTACCCGCCCCTTCTACAATAATGCTGTCGTATTGCTGTTGCAGCCGGGTGTACGATTCCAGCACGGCCTGCATCGCCGTTGTTTTGTAGTTGTGGTAATCACGCGCATTCATATCACTGCGCACTTTACCGTGAATAATCACCTGAGCACCAATATCGGAAGATGGTTTGAGCAATACCGGATTCATATCAGTGTGAGGCAATAATCCGGCAGCCTGTGCCTGCAATGCCTGTGCCCGGCCGATTTCTCCCCCATCTACCGTCACAGCACTATTAAGGGCCATGTTTTGCGGCTTCATGGGTACAACACGCACACCTTGTCGCTTTAACAAACGGCACAATGCCGCAACAACGGTCGATTTACCGGCATCCGACGTAGTGCCCTGCACCATCAGCACAGGATATTTTTTAGTTGTATTTAGCATAGAATTACTCATCGTGCTGCTGATTTTTCAAGGTCATCT
>CAIWPG010000290.1 GCA_903914535.1 uncultured Oxalobacteraceae bacterium | reverse complement strand
GGGAAGTAGTACAAAACGATCCGGCCTGAAGCAATATATTAGCTCAGGCCGGACTTCAAAAAACATCACTACCTGCTTATAAAAACGAGGTAGCAGTGCTCACTCATAAATAAAAACGTCAGGCGGCTAAAGCGCTGACATCCAATGCAGCCTCTGTTTTTGCAATTACTTCTTCTTTAGTCACACCAGGAGCCAGCTCAACCAGTTTTAAGCCGGCCGGAGTAATGTCGATAACGGCCAGATCCGTAATAATACGATTTACCACAGCAACACCAGTCAGCGGTAAATTACAATTTTTTAAAATTTTATGCGTATCACCTTTGGCAACATGCTCCATCAACACCACGACACGTCCTACACCAGCCACCAGATCCATAGCGCCGCCCATCCCCTTAACCATTTTTCCGGGGATCATCCAGTTGGCCAAATCGCCAAATTCACTCACTTGCATGGCGCCTAAAATAGCCAGATTAATCTTTCCGCCACGTATCATGGCAAACGAATCTGCTGAACTGAAAATAGAAGAACCCGGCAATGTCGTAATCGTTTGCTTACCGGCATTAATCAGGTCAGGATCAATCTGATCTTCTGTCGGAAACGGACCTATACCTAATAAACCATTTTCAGACTGCAACCATACTTCCATACCGGCAGGAACATGATTAGCTACCATTGTCGGCAAACCGATACCCAGATTGACGTAAAATCCATCTTGTAATTCTTGGGCAGCACGCGCTGCCATTTCATCACGATTCCATGCCATAGTTATTCTCCCGCCTTGGCTGTTGCAGTTATAGTACGTTGCTCGATACGTTTTTCCGGTGTTGCATTAACAACAATGCGCTGCACATAAATACCCGGAGTATGGATTTCATCCGGATCCAGCTCGCCAATTTCTACAATATGTTCTACTTCTGCAACGGTAAATTTACCGGCCATAGCTACGTTAGGATTAAAGTTGCGTGCTGTTTTTCTGTAGACCAGATTACCGGCTTTATCGGCTTTATACGCTTTGACCAGAGACACATCGGCAACCAGAGCATGTTCCATAACATACTTCTGACCATCAAACTCACGAATTTCCTTACCTTCAGCAACCAGAGTGCCCACGCCGGTTTTAGTAAAAAAAGCCGGAATGCCGGCACCGCCAGCCCGTAATTTTTCTGCCAGGGTACCCTGAGGGGTGAATTCCAGAGCCAGCTCACCGGCCAGGTACTGACGTTCGAATTCTTTGTTTTCTCCGACATACGAAGAAATCATTTTTTTAATTTGTCGCGTAGTCAGCAACTGGCCGAGACCAAAACCATCAACGCCGGCATTATTAGAGATTGCCGTCAGATCCTTCACACCGGAGTCACGCAGGGCTGCAATTAACGCCTCAGGAATACCACACAAACCAAAGCCTCCGACAGCAATGGTTTGTCCGTCTTTAACGATGCCTTCCAACGCAGATACTGCATCGGGGTAGAGTTTATTCATGTTATCTCCTGTTTTATATAAAAAATGGGGCAAACCGAGGCTTGCGCTCCGTTAACAGGATAAGATGGCAACCCTGTCCACGCAATACCGTAGAAGTACCTTTAATCACAACGCCATGACGACCCTATTGAATGATTTAATTGATTTTCACGCCATCTTTCAGCTTGCCCCCATCGGCATGTGCGTTACTGAACATCGCATGATCCATGCGTGCAATGATGCCGTATCAGCTATGTTTGGCTACCAACACGACGAACTGGTCGGTTCATCACTGTCCGTGTTGTATCCCAGTGCGGACGAGTTTGAGCGAACCGGACACCGTATTGTTCCCATCATTAATGAAAAAGGATGCTACTCCGACGAACGCATCATGCGGCGTGCCAACAAAGAATTATTCTGGTGTCATGTATCAGGACGCGGTTTACACAAAAATGACCCGCATGCGGCCGGCATCTGGACCTTTGAAGATGTGAGTGCCAAACGCCTGGTTTCTGCGGAACTTACCCCGCGTGAGCGTGAAATTGCAGCATTACTGGTAGAAGGAAAAACCAGTAAACTGATCGCACGTCAGATTGAACTGAGCCCGCGCACGGTTGAGATGCACCGCGCCAGGCTGATGCGCAAGTTTTCTGCCGCCACCTCCGGTGAGCTGATACATAAGCTGCTGCATATTGTTAACTAACAACCAGGGAATAAACTAATACGCTGATAAACCACCGGATCAATGTCTGCGTGCGAACCGCACTATACGCCTCTCCGTATAAAACGCGTTCCGGCAGCCCCGGCCTCTTAAGCATATACAACGCACCCGGAGTGACTACATAAACTACCTTTTTAGCCGCTCACCCTGCTTGTATGCCAGGGCAAAAATCACAGAATTAAATTATCTTAAATTATCCTCCTTGAAAAACACAACATGCGCCCATATAATTAGCACTCGACCCGAGAGAGTGCTAATTATGCCAAACAGCATAAAGATAAGGGATTGTGAACCGGTTTAAAACCACTGATTTATTAACTAAATCAGCCGGCAGGCAACACGCACTTTTTGTGTCCCATTTTAATTTCGTTTCAACCATAGATAATTTAAGGAGTGTGTATGAACCTTCGTCCATTGCATGATCGCGTCATCGTAAAACGTCTGGATCAAGAGACTAAAACTGCATCTGGTATTGTTCTCCCGGAAGCCGCCGCAGAAAAACCTGATCAAGGTGAAGTTTTAGCTATTGGTCATGGCAAAATTTTAGACGATGGCTCTGTTCGTCCTTTAGATGTCAAAGTTGGCGACCGCGTTTTGTTTGGCAAATACTCAGGTCAGGCCGTTAAAGTGGATGGCGTTGAGTTCCTGGTCATGCGCGAAGAAGACATCATGGCGATTGTACAAAAATAATTTTTGTACCCAATTTACTTAATTAATAGTGCCATAGCGATCAGACTATCGCACTACTTTCACCAGTTCAGGAGTTTCACATGGCAGCTAAAGAAGTAATATTCGGCGACGCAGCGCGCGCAAAAATGGTTGAAGGCGTTAACATTCTGGCTAACGCTGTTAAAGTAACTTTGGGCCCTAAAGGCCGTAACGTTGTTCTGGAACGCTCATTCGGCGCTCCTACCGTCACTAAAGATGGTGTTTCTGTTGCTAAAGAAATCGAACTCAAAGACAAGCTCATGAATATGGGCGCGCAATTGGTTAAGGAAGTTGCTTCCCGTACCAGCGACAACGCCGGTGACGGTACAACGACAGCGACAGTGTTAACACAAGCTATCGTTCGCGAAGGTATGAAATTCGTTGCCGCCGGTATGAATCCGATGGATTTGAAACGCGGTATTGATAAAGCAGTTGCTGCAACGGTAGCAGAGCTGAAACACATCGCTAAGCCTTGCACAACAACCAAAGAAATTGCACAAGTTGGTTCTATCTCTGCCAACAGCGATACTTCTATCGGTGATCGTATCGCTGAAGCGATGGATAAAGTCGGCAAAGAAGGCGTTATTACTGTTGAAGATGGCAAATCATTGAACGACGAGTTAGAAATCGTTGAAGGTATGCAATTTGACCGTGGTTATTTGTCTCCTTACTTCATCAATACACCAGAAAAACAAGCTGCCCTGCTGGAAAGCCCGTTTGTTCTGTTGTACGACAAAAAAATCTCCAACATCCGCGATCTGTTACCAACATTGGAACAAGTTGCTAAAGCTGGCCGTCCACTGCTGATCATTGCTGAAGATATCGACGGCGAAGCATTGGCCACTCTGGTTGTCAATAACATCCGCGGCATCCTGAAAACCTGTGCAGTTAAAGCACCTGGTTTTGGTGATCGTCGTAAAGCCATGCTGGAAGACATCGCTGTATTGACCGGCGGTCAGGTTATCGCTGAAGAAGTTGGTCTGACTCTGGAAAAAGTCACACTGGCTGATTTAGGTCAGGCTAAACGTATTGAAGTCGGCAAAGAAAACACCATCATCATTGACGGTGCAGGTCAGACTTTAGCGATTGAAGCACGCGTAAAACAAATCCGCGTACAAATCGAAGAAGCAACTTCCGACTACGACCG
>CAIWPG010000289.1 GCA_903914535.1 uncultured Oxalobacteraceae bacterium | reverse complement strand
CGCTGGACTTTACCGGCATCAGCGGTCATTCCGCACGTGCCACAGCTATATTTCCAACGCTTTTTTACTTGGTTTTTCAAAAAACACCCCGCAAAATTTACTCTCTTCCGGTGCTTTCCGGATGGGTAGCAGGCGTAATCATTTGTATCTCAAGAGTAGTTGTAGATGCGCATTCAGTCTCAGAAGCACTATCAGGAGGCATTCTGGGCACAGCGGTCAGCTTCTTCTTTTTACATACTGCCGGCAAATACCCCCTGCTGATTTCACCCCGCTGGTTACTGATACCAAGTTTATGTTTTTTATTATCGGCGCCAAACATCAAACCAGCACCGACTCAGCAATGGATGACTTCTGCCGCACTCGCATTGTCCGGCCGTACCACGCCATTTAACAGATCAATGCTGCACCAGTACCCGTCAAAGAAAAAATACAGTGGTATACCCCACCCGGACACGACCGACTGACGAATACCCGGCCTGCTGCAAAGCCGGTGTGTCAGCCGCGGTCGTTAAACGCAGAAATATTCGCCACCTGAAACACACTGGACAGTGAACATAATTCGTTATGATGCAAGCCAGCCAAATGCTGCAAACAACTCTCTCCTTCGACGCTTAACCTGATTTCCACCTGACGCCGGTCTGCCGTGCTGGGAGTGCGCCACACCAGACCCGCCGCTTCGCATCGTGTCACCAGCGCCACGACACCATGATGCTGCGTCTGAAGTCGCTCCGCCAATTCTCCTACCGTTGCCCAGTCGCGCCCGGGATATCCCTTAATGTGTAACATCAGTTGGTACTGTAACGGGGTCAGGCCTTCCGACTGGGCCGCATCTTCACTAAATTTCAAAAAGCGCCGTAATTCATAACGAAATGCAGAAAGAGATTCGAAATCACTTTTGCTAAGAACAGATAAATTTTTGTTCATACCAGCCTGTCAGTCGTGTCATTTGTTGATAAAAATTATATCACAACATGATATAATTACCGCCAAAACATATTACTTCGGCGGACTTTCTATGCATCTATTGCTACCATCCTGGCTACATAGCTTACTTCCGGCATTGCCTTACGTTGACAAAAAAGAACGTTTTCGTTCCTGCATGGGCGCATTGCTGGGTATTTTTTTTACCGGACTCATCAGCATCACCCTGCCCGGCAATGCAAGCGGCACCATGTGGCTGGCGGCCCCGATGGGAGCATCAGCTGTATTATTATTCGCCGTCCCCGCCAGCCCTCTGGCACAACCCTGGTCCATCCTGGGCGGCAATGTTATTTCAGCATTAATCGGCGTAAGCTGTGCCAAACTCATTGGTATACCAATGCTGGCTGCTTCAGCGGCTATTTTCCTGGCAATAGCCGCTATGTTCGCTCTCCGCTGCATCCATCCTCCCGGCGGAGCTGTCGCGCTTACTGCCGTTTTAGGCGGACAACAAGTGCATTTGGCAGCTTACGGTTTTGTACTTGCGCCTGTAGGTCTCAATACCGTACTCCTGCTCGCCTGTGCCATTCTCTACAATAAGGCCACAGGCCGGCGCTATCCTCACACTCAGTTGGCTGAATTAAAAAAGCAACATGCAGATAGTCATATATTACCCAAACCCCGCCCCGGTTTCACACCGGAAGATCTTGCCGCTGCATTAAAAGATTACAATCAGGTATTGGATGTTAGTCTGGATGATCTGGAAACCTTGTTCCGCCAAACGGAACGTAAGGCATTTAATCGCCGCTTTGGGACAACACAATGTGGCCAGATCATGTCTCCAGGCATCGTTTCAGTAGAATATGCGACAGAGCTGGAACAGGCATGGCAATTAATGCAAGAACACGCCATCGAAGCACTGCCCGTAGTAAACCGGGCCAGACATGTCATTGGCATCGTCACACGGACTGATTTTTTAAATCATGCCAATCTGGAAAACTACCGCAATATCGGAGAACGATTCCGCCATTTTTTACGCAAAAATACCAGTGACCATTCAGACAAACACGAAGTTGTCGGACAAATCATGAGCGACGCCGTTAAAACTGTCTTTGATAACACGCCCATGTCCGATCTGGTTCCCCTGATGTCGGATAAGGGACTACACCATATACCCGTCATCAATGCCAGACATAAATTAGTTGGCATGCTAACACAAACTGATCTCGTCTCGGCTCTGTACGAAGCCAGCCTGTCGCACCTGGACAGGACAAGCTAATAAAACCACGGAAAAAGAGGGAAGCTAAAAGTAAGTTAATTCGGATTATGCAGACAGCAATCCTCAGTCCGGCTGCCGGCACAATATTGAGTTACCTATTATCACTATTGTTTGGTAAAATTTCATACCATGATCTGGCACACAACAAATCACAACAACAAAAATCACATACCCTGGTTATCCATACTACTGGTGTTGGCTTTGTTGTGCCAGGCGCTGCTACCCACTGTCGCATACACGCATGCCCGATCGAATCCGCAGGTGTGGGATGAAATTTGCGGCATGTATGGTGTCGGCAGTAAACAAACCATACCCGCTGCCGATACAAAAAAAGTATCTGCTCCGGCTTCATCCTTGCATCATCCTGACTGTCCGCTTTGCCTTAATATTATCCAGGACACTGTTCTGCATAGTCTGGCTGCAACGCCCGGATTTCACCTGTTACTCATAACAGAACTCAGTTATGTTGTCCCAGCCACCAGGCATTTCATTCTCAGCATAGCGACAGCTGTCGCACGCGGTCCACCGGTTTCTGATTAATTTTCCCGTTTACCGGCCGCCATGTCTTACCTGTAAAAAATAAGACATTTGCTATTTATTACCAGGATTTACGCAAAATCACCACGGCGGCGTTATTACACCTTGCCGGAACAATTAGCGCAGGCCCGCAGCGACCGATTTTTCGACTGATACTTACCGGAAATTCCGTTAAATTTTCATCGTCTATCCGTCTGCAAATAGCGTTTACAAATTTAATTAGAAATCACTATGACACAATCACGCCTGACTACACCCTTAAAAACCCTGCTTTTCATCGGTGCACTTTCCCCTGTTTTTCTCGCGACTAAGGCCTTAGCTTGCGCCACATGCGGCTGTTCCCTGTCGTCCGACGGTGCACTAGGCTACGCAAGCAGCAGTGGCTGGAGCATCAGCCTGGACGATAGCTTTATCAACCAAAATCAATTACGTTCCGGTACCGGAACGATTACTCCCGCGCAGGTTCAGGCTGTTAATGGACAAGAGGTAGAAAACCAGACCATCAACCGCTACCTCACACTGGGACTGAGTTATTCAGCCAATGCGGACTGGAATTTTAAACTGTCTTTACCGTATATCGACCGCAGTCATTCCACCTATGGCACAGATGCGACCCTTCCTCTGACCGCAGACCAGCTTAGCAGCGCTACCGCTGCCGGTTTGGGTGATGCTAAATTTGTTGCCAGCTACCAGGGTTTTCTGCCTACACACAATCTGGGCTTGCAGGTGGGCGTAAAACTCCCTACCGGTAATTATGGCGGCCCGAGCGCAGATAATAGTAATAATGTTGTCGGTCAGGGTTCGGTTGGCCGTAATCCGGCCAGCTTTGGTAGCGCAGGCAATTCAGGCTCAAGCTATCTCGATACCAGCTTAAATACCGGCAATGGCAGTACCGACCTTATTCTGGGCGGCTATTATTATCAAGCTGTGAGCCAGAATTTTGATGCGTTTGTAAATGGACAGTATCAATTTTCAGTTAAGCAACAACTTGATCAGCTTGGTGCGGACTACCGTCCCGGCAATCAGGTCAATGTGAGTTTTGGTCTGCGTTACGAAGCCGACCCACTGGTCGTTCCGCAATTGCAAGTTAACATCACCCACAAAAGTGCCGACTCAGGAGCACTTGCTGATACGACTGATACGGCCGGTACCGTGGCTTACCTGAGTCCGGGACTTACCGTCACCGTCATGAAAAATACACAGATTTATGGGTTCTTGCAACTGCCGGTATATAGTCAGCTCAGCGGCTATCAACTCTTCCCGCGCTATACGGCCTCGGTAGGAATGAACTACCACTTCTGATAGCATATAAGGTAACTCGCTCAATATATAAGCATGTAAATTGAGCAGATGCTTCCGTCTCTGCGAATGCAATCAACGAGATGGAAGCTATCGGCACAATAACTCATCCACCTGATCCGATCTGATACCGGCACTTTATTACTACGACCTACGAGCATCCCGCGATGACGTTCAGGATATATTCAAAATGCCTCATTTAATTTTCCGCAAAACTCCTGCCCCTGAAATGCTTCCCGACTCAGGGCGACGTACACTGCTCCGGCTTGGTGCAGGACTGGGGCTGCTGGCAACTGGCGGAAGTTACCCCTCACTGGCCAGTGCTATGCCGCTAAAACTGGGACAAACTGCGCCAGCATTAGTATTGCATACGCTGGACGGACACAATATCGCCACAAAGGACTTGCTTGGTCAGGTGGTGATTGTCACGTTTTGGGCCAGTTGGTGCGAACCTTGACTCGAAGAGCTTCCCCTGCTTTCTGCCTATGCCGAACAGCATGCGGCACGGGGCTTACGAGTGCTTGGATTTTGTCTGGACGGCCCTGAAAATTTGGCGGATGTAAAAAAAATAGCGGCGAAATTGTATTTTCCTGTCGGCTTGCTCGGCAGCCCCTGGGCCGGTGATTACGGCCGTATGTGGCGCATTCCGGTCAGTTTTGTCATGAATCGTGCCGGTAAGCTGGTCGACAATGGCTGGGATGATGAGCAACCGGTATGGACGAAAGAACGCTTACACCGGGTAATGGATCCGCTTCTCAGTACAATTTATTGATTAGCAATAGTCCCTAAACGACATGCTTTAAGCGATAATCTGGGGCATCTTCTTCACACTATTGCATTATGACCAGCCAAAACCTAGAAAACGTTAACGTTATATCATTTGATAAAATGCCTACGCCAAAGGACTTGCATACCCGCTTGCCTTTGTCCGAACTGGCTGCCACCGTAATTAATCAGGGGCGCAGTGACTTACGCAATATTCTGGAACGCAAAGACCCACGCCTGTTTATCGTCGTCGGCCCCTGCTCTATCCATGACCCTGTTGCGGGTCTGGACTACGCGCGCCGCCTGATAGCACTGCAAGAAGAAGTCAAAGACACGCTTCTGTTAGTGATGCGGGTTTATTTTGAAAAACCACGCACTACAACCGGCTGGAAAGGCTACATCAATGATCCGCACATGGATGACTCTTTCCGCGTTGATCAGGGCATGGAAAAAGCCAGAAAATTTTTACTTGATGTATGTGAATTAGGTATGCCCACCGGCACCGAAGCACTCGATCCGATCTCACCGCAATATCTGGGTGACCTGATCACCTGGACCGCTATCGGGGCGCGTACTACCGAATCACAAACCCATCGTGAAATGTCCTCCGGCTTATCGACACCGGTCGGATTTAAAAACGGTACCGACGGCGACATCAGCATTGCGATCAATGCCATTTTATCGGCATCGCACCCGCATTCCTTTTTGGGTTTAAATGATCAGGGACGTGTTTCTATTGTGCGCACCAGCGGTAATCCGCATGGTCACGTTGTTTTGCGCGGCGGCGATGGCCGCCCGAATTACGACACTGTTTCGGTCGCTATGGCACAACAGGCTTTAATCAAAGCAAAACTACCGGCAAATATCGTCGTGGATTGCTCTCATGCAAACAGCTATAAAAAACCTGAGTTACAACCGCTGGTCATGGCCGATGTGATTAACCAGGTTGTAAATGGCAATACCGCATTAGTTGGTGTCATGATTGAATCCAACATTGTTGCAGGTAATCAGCCCATTCCTGCCGATTTATCACAACTCACTTACGGATGTTCGGTCACGGATGCCTGTGTGGACTGGGCGACCACGGAAACAATGATCAGAGACGCAGCAGAAAAACTACGCGGCGGAAAACAATCGGTCACGTATTAATTAACAGCGGCACACCACGGATCAGAAAAACCTGTTCCGTGTCCGGCGGCATCACTCAGGGTTTCCTGAGTTTATCCATCAATGCCTGTGCAGAACTGGCGGCATCGACACCGCCAGCAGTTAACATCCTGATATTTAGCAGCAAGTTTTCCAACACCAGATGTCCGGCTGCAGCCAGTAAGGAAAGTTCTCGCTGCTCCGGTGATAAATTTAATTTATGCAGTTCCTGCTGTGACTTCAGCAGAGCCTGTCCCACCAGGCGTTTTGCCTCCGATTCATCCAGCGGAACATCGGCAAAATCCAGAAAATCTTCCCCGGCAATATCATCCATCAATGTCAACAGAGAAGCTAGTTGGGCTGCTTGTCTCATATACAATATCCTTTCAGAAATTGTTGCGTGCGGATACAACGCATTACACAGTTCCACTACAGCTTCATTCTAGCCACTGCAAGCCCAAAAGAACAGAATTCTACAAAGATGGAAGGTAAACCACCAGCGCATGCAAAATCAGACCAATTATTCCACCGACCACCGTACCGTTAATGCGAATAAATTGCAGGTCACTGCCAACGCTCAGTTCCAGCTCACGTACCAGTTCACTGTCTTCCCACCGCTTGACCGTATTAGCAATATGCAGGGCGATCGTATCCCGTAAATCACCGGCCAGGTTGCGTGCCGCAGCAGCCATGTAATCATTAATGGAGGCACTCAGCACAGGATTCGCACTTAACCAGGCGCCCAGCTGCGACACACCATCGGCTATTTTCTGGCGTAGTACAGAATCAGCACCACCGGCACTTAAATCCGAACGTAACCAGGCTTTGATTTGCTCCCACAGACCGTCAATATACTGAACCGCCTCTGGTGAAGCCAGTAACTGCTCTTTCCATTGATTCAGTTTTTGATGAAATTCATTATTAACGAAATAGATTTCAAGAACCTGCAGCATGTTAGATTCTTCCGCAGGGCTGCCTGGAGCAAGACCTTTAACTCTGAATTCGCCAGTTGGCAATGGCTGCAAAATTATACCAACACCGCATCGTGCGGGTGGTTCCGAATGTTGAGTCGAGGAGTTTTCATTTTGCATTTCTTGGTG
>CAIWPG010000288.1 GCA_903914535.1 uncultured Oxalobacteraceae bacterium | reverse complement strand
GATAACACGCGGCTCACCATTCGCATCAACAAAAACCGGCGCGGAAGGAGATTCTCCTGTCCCCGGCAAACTAATACCAATATTGGCGTGCTTGGATTCACCCGGCCCGTTGACTATACAGCCCATCACAGCCACATTCATCGCCTCGACTCCTGCATACTGTGTTTTCCAGACCGGCATCTGATCACGTAAATACGTTTGAATACTGTCGGCTAATTCCTGAAATACGGTAGAGGTCGTCCGTCCGCAACCGGGACACGCAATGACCATCGGCGTAAATTTACGCAAACCCATTGTTTGCAAAATTTCCTGACCGACCACAACTTCCCTGCAACGATCACCGCCCGGTTCAGGCGTCAGTGAAATGCGGATAGTATCGCCTATCCCCTGCTGCAATAAAACAGATAATGCGGCGGTCGATGCGACGATCCCTTTACTGCCCATGCCCGCTTCAGTCAGTCCTAAATGCAATGGATAATCACAACGCCGGGCCAGATCACGATACACGGCGATTAAATCCTGCACCCCTGAAACTTTACACGACAAAATTATATTATTTCCGGCTAAACCAATTTCTTCAGCACGCTGTGCATTTTCCAGTGCCGAAACGACTAAGGCTTCATACATCACCGCCTGCGCCGCCCAGGGCGTAGCGCGCTGTGCGTTTTCATCCATAATCCGCGCCAGCAAACCCTGATCAAGACTGCCCCAGTTGACACCTATCCGCACCGGCTTGTCGTACCTGGCTGCAAGTTCGATCATTTGTGCAAATTGCGTATCGCGCTTGGCACCCTGCCCGACATTGCCGGGATTAATCCGGTATTTGGACAATGCCTGTGCACAGGCAGGATAATCGCGCAACAAAGTGTGGCCATTATAGTGAAAGTCACCGACCAAAGGAACATCAACACCCATACGATCCAGCTGATCACGGATAGCCGGCACTGCCTCGGCAGCTTCGGTGTTATTCACGGTAATGCGCACCAGTTCGGAACCGGCACGTGCCAATTCTTTGATTTGTAACGCGGTACCAATAGCATCTGCCGTATCGGTATTTGTCATGGACTGCACGACAACCGGCGCATCGCCACCCACTACCACGCGCCGCTCACCATACACGATACTCACTGCACGACTGAAACGCCGTGCTGCCGATCCTGACTGAATGACGCTATTATCTGATTCTGTCATCATTTTCGCTAAACTTTACTACTTATTGAACACTTAAATAAGCGACATTGCCGCCGGGAGCTACATTCAGCGCCAGGGGCTGACCCCGTAACTGCGCATCAACACCTGCAGCATTGCCAATCACGACACTAAGCTTTCCGCTCACTTCAATCGACTCATCACGACCCGCTCTGACCAGCCGTGCAAAAACAATACTGCCATCCGGTCGTTTTACCTGCAACCAGGAATCTTGCCTGAATTTAAATACCAGCATATTATCCGGAGCAGGCAATACTGTCTGCGACTGAGCTGCCACAGCAACGGGGCCAGGAGCAGGCATACTTTTTACCGCATCTGCTTGCAGGCTTACAGGTGATTCCGGCAGGGGCATCGCTGAAGTTTGCGAGGCACTGCCTGCGCTATCCGGCGCAACCTTGGGCAATAAACCTGTTTCCGTTTTCAGTACCGGAACGGCTAAATCCGCCAGCGGGTGCTCAACTACAGTAACAGCCGACTCAGGCAACACATGATGAATCATATGCAACGCATCTGAACGATATAAAAATATCGCCAGTGCAAAAAGAAGTACTAAGAAAACAGCTCCGGTAATGAGTTGAGTACGGTTACGCTGCCTGCCCAGCCACGGCATACTGCCATCCGAAAAGGGAGCATCAAGCAAAGGTCTGGCAGCAACTTTT
>CAIWPG010000287.1 GCA_903914535.1 uncultured Oxalobacteraceae bacterium | reverse complement strand
GCATCTGCTTGATACTGGCAATCAGCAATTTTTCGTCAGTCTGCTTTAAAAAAGTCAGCAACGCCATTTCAAAGCGTTTGCGTGTATTGGAAAAAATGAAAAAGCCTACGTCACGGGCGATCTCAGCGATGTCACTACGTTTAATGTATTCCATCCCGGCGTCGCATTAAAAGATCCGGAAACAAAAAAACTGCTTGGTTATGAATCCACTTATCTGGGCACCGTCAGACTTGTCCGTGCAGCCAAAGAAAAACAGGAAGCGCACAGCTTTATTGTAATTAACTCCAAAGAAGAGATGACCGTAGGAGATCGTCTGCTACCCGTTCCCGTCAACGGCATAACCAATTACGTACCACATCCTCCGGTAAGCACTGTGAATGCCCTGATCATTTCCATCTACGGCGGCATAGCTCAGGCAGGACAACACCAGACTGCCGCAATTAACCGTGGTGCAAAAGATGGTGTTGATATCGGCACTGTATTGCAGTTGTACCGCCGCGGAACCACCATTATCGATAAAACCAATGATAAAGAAAATGTCAAACTGCCGGATGAGCAATACGGCACCCTGTTTATCTATCGGGTCTTTAACTCAATTTCATACGGTTTAATCATGCAAGTAAGTGACTCTGTTCAAATTGGTGACCTGGCACAGAATCCTGAGTAAGCACACGTGTCAGAACTGGCCGACTGGATACGATTAAGCGCAACCCCTGGCGTAGGTTGCCTGACCGCCCGAAAACTGCTTTCAGCCTTCGGTTTGCCAGCGCAAATTTTCGCAACACCCTACTCCTCCTTAACCAGTGTTGTTTCTGAACGGATTGCACGCGCCCTGTGCGATCCCCCTTCCTCTGCCACACAGACCCGGATAACGCTGACCCATACATGGTGTGAACAACCGGGCAATAGCCTGATTACCCTGGCCGATGCAGACTATCCTGCTTATCTTCTCGACATCCCCGACCCTCCCATCCTGCTGTATATCAAAGGCCGCAAAGAATTATTATCAGCCAGATCAATCGCCGTCGTCGGAAGCCGCAATGCCACCGCACAGGGCATAAGCAACGCCATGCAATTTTCTGCCAGCCTGAGCCAGTCCGGCCTGACCATTGTATCCGGCATGGCACTGGGCATCGACACCGCCGCCCACCAGGGCGGACTACAGGGCCCGGGATCAACCATTGCAGTCATCGGCACAGGCGCGGATATCGTTTACCCGGCCCGCAACCGTGAGCTGGCTCATTGTATCGCTGAAAATGGCTGCATTCTGAGTGAATACCCCTTGGGCACGCAATCCATTGCGGCCAATTTTCCACGTCGCAACCGCCTCATCTCCGGTTTATCGGAAGGTATTTTAGTTATTGAAGCCGCAGCACAATCCGGCTCACTGATCACTGCCCGCATGGCGGCTGAACAGGGACGCGATGTATTTGCCATTCCCGGCTCAATCCACTCGCCCCTGTCCAAGGGATGTCACGAGCTGATCAAACAAGGTGCTAAACTGACCGAAACCGCCCTGGATATTTTGCAAGAACTGGACAAAAACCTGCCTGCCACCATCCCCGACGCAACAACATCTCCTGCAACAACCGAATCGCCACTTTTATCTGTACTTGGTTTTGATCCGGTTCACCCGGATACCTTGTCGCAACGCTGTAATCTGGAGATAGGCGAAGTCATCAGTCAGCTACTTATACTTGAACTGAACGGTCAGGTAGAAGTGATCGCCGGCGGCTACTATCAACGACTATCCCGCTAAGAATCCTTAGCCTCTGTCTGCCGGATTGACTACTTATCAACACTCCCTGCAAAACAAGATAAAACTTGAATACCGTTGTTCTAAACGATACAGTAGCGGTATGTTTGATATTCTAGTTTACCTCTACGAAACATACTACCGTCCGGATGCGTGTCCGGACGCGCAGACGCTCGCCAAAAAATTAACATCAGTGGGTTTTGACGAAGATGAAATATCCGAAGCCATCGACTGGTTAAGTGTTCTGGCCGCCACCACCAAAAACCTGCAGCAACAAGCAGAATCAACCGGCTTCCGGATTTATGTACCGCTGGAAAATGCGGTACTGGGATCAGCTGCAATCGGATTTATGGTTTTTTTGGAATCAACCAAATTACTCACAGCTCAACAACGTGAAATCGTTATTGAATGTGCGCTGGCGTTAAATGAGACGCCAATTTCTTTAGATAAACTCAAAATTATCGTGCTAATGATGCTATGGAGCCAGGAAAAAGAACCGGATCTGCTCATGTTTGATGAACTATTACTGTCCGACGATGAAGTCAGCCCACACCTTTTACACTAGCATTGCCAATCAATATTGCGAGTAACACAACATAATAGTGCGCAATGTTTGCCAAATTGTCCTTTTAAAGCGTGTTTTATCCAAATTTGCTTTATCATGACCAAAAATTTGCATGACATAGCAGGATATGACTGCTTTGTCTCCAGCTCGCACCATGTTTGCACCCATTTGAGAACAAAATATGACCAAGACCCTCATCATTGCCGAAAAGCCTTCTGTCGCAAGTGATATAGCCAAGGCGTTGGGTGGATTTACCAAGCACGATGAGTATTTCGAATCCGATAACTACGTGCTCTCTTCCGCCGTAGGTCATTTGCTCGAAATCACCGTGCCGGAAGAATACGATGTCAAACGTGGCAAATGGAGTTTTGCCAATTTGCCGATGATTCCGCCGCATTTTGCGCTAAATCCGATTGCCAAAACTGAAGCACGTTTAAAAGTGCTCACCAAGCTAATCAAACGTAAAGACGTCACTGCACTGATTAACGCCTGCGATGCCGGGCGTGAGGGCGAGCTGATTTTCCGCTTAATTACCCAGCATGCCAAAGCTAAGCAACCGATCTCACGCTTATGGCTGCAATCCATGACCCAAAATGCGATACGCGACGGTTTTTCCCGTCTGCGCTCGGATCAGGATATGCTTCCGCTGGCCGATGCAGCACGTTGCCGCTCTGAAGCCGACTGGCTGATTGGCATCAATGGTACCCGTGCCATGACTGCCTTCAATTCTAAAGAAGGCGGTTTTTACCTGACTACCGTAGGCCGGGTACAAACACCAACACTATCTATTGTGGTCGAGCGCGAAGAAAAAATTAAACGCTTCGTACCCCGCGCTTACTGGGAAGTACGTGCCGAATTTATTTGCGCTGCCGGCGTTTACGAAGGCCGCTGGCTGGATCATCAGTTTAAAAAACAGGAACTGGATGCCGAACAGCGCCCCGAACGCCTGTGGAGCAAAGCTGCTGCCGACTCGGTAGTTGCTGCCTGCCGCGGCAAAATCGGTACAGTCACCGAAGAATCCAAGCCATCAACACAGCTGGCACCGGCTCTGTTTGACCTGACCAGTTTACAACGTGAAGCCAATTCCCGTTTCGGCTTCTCCGCAAAGAATACCCTGGGACTGGCACAAGCTTTATATGAAAAACACAAAGTCCTGACCTATCCGCGTACCGACTCGCGCCATTTGCCGGAAGATTACATCGACTCTGTCAAAGAAACCCTGGGTGTTGTTGCAGAAAACAATAATTACCAACAATTTGCCGCAACGATTTTAAAACAAGGCTGGGTCAAGCCAAATAAGCGTATCTTTGATAACAGCAAAATCAGCGATCACTTTGCCATTATCCCGACCGCACAAGCACCCAAAGCGCTATCCGAGCCGGAACAAAAACTCTACGATCTGGTCACACGCCGGTTTATGGCGGTGTTTTTCCCTGCCGCCGAATTCCAGATCACGACCCGTATTACTGAAGTTTCCGGCCATCAGTTCAAAACTGAAGGTAAGGTCATGACCAAACCCGGCTGGTTAGCCATTTACGGCAAAGAAATGGTCGCAGACACCGATAGCAATGGCACACTGGTTGCCGTAGCCAAAGGAGAAAAAGTCGGCACTGAATCTGTACAGGCGAATGAACTGGTCACCAAACCACCGGCACGCTATTCAGAAGCTACTCTCTTGTCCGCAATGGAAGGCGCAGGCAAACTGGTCGACGATGAAGAACTGCGTGAAGCCATGACGGGCAAAGGACTGGGCACACCGGCAACCCGCGCAACCATTATTGAAGGCTTACTGACTGAGCGTTATTTATTACGTGAAGGACGGGAACTGCAACCGACAGCAAAAGCATTCCAGTTAATGACACTGCTGCGCGGCCTGGGCGTTGATGAACTCACTTCACCGGAACTCACCGGCGGCTGGGAACATAAACTTTCGCAAATGGAAAAAAGCCAGATCAGCCGCGACGAATTCATGCGTGAAATCGCCCAGATGACTCAGGTAATCGTCAAACGCGCTAAAGAGTACAACAACGATACCATTCCGGGCGACTACGCCACGCTGGTCACACCATGCCCGCATTGCGCCGGAGTAGTCAAAGAAAACTACCGTCGCTTTGCCTGTACCCAATGCGGCTTTAACATATCCAAAACACCGGGCAGCCGTCAGTTTGAGATTCAGGAAGTGGAAGAGTTATTAGCTAAGCGTGAAATTGGCCCGCTACAAGGCTTCCGCTCAAAAATGGGGCGTCCTTTTGCGGCTATCCTGAAAATTGTACCGGATGATGAAGCAACCAATCTGAAACTGGAATTTGACTTTGGTCAAAACAATGAAGATGATGAAAATGCCGAACCAGTCGACTTTACCGGCCAGACCATACTGGGACCCTGCCCGAAATGCGCAAGCCCCGTCTATGAAATGGGCTTAGCGTACGTCTGTGAAAAAACCATGGCAAAACCAAAAGCCTGTGATTTCCGTAGCGGCCGCATCATTTTACAGCAAGAAATTTTACCAGAACAAATGGTCAAATTACTTCAGAATGGCAAAACCGACCTGCTGCCCGGCTTTATCTCGCAACGCACCCGCCGTCCATTCAAGGCATTTTTAGTCAAAGCCAAAGACGGCAAAGTCAGCTTTGAATTTGAAGAACGCAAAGCAAAAGAACCGGCGGCTAAAAAACCAGCCAAAAAAGCGGCTGCAAGTAAAGAAAAAACCGTTTAAGCCAGGATAAGCCCAAGCCGGATACGCATTCTCACACGCGGTATCCGGCCTGTAAGAACGCGATGTAATAAAAAGCCCCCTGAATCATGATCAACCATGATTCAGGGGGCTTTTTATTACGGCGGTGAAGGGGTAAATCCCCTCACACGCTACATCAGACTTACTTCGCTGCTGCGCCATCCGCAGCTGGTGCTGCCGCTTTTACTTCAGGTTCTTTAAACGAAGCGCCACCTTTATTAGCCATGTAGACCAGGGCGCGGGCAACTTCAACATCATCCAGATCGGGATTACCGCCTTTAGCAGGCATTGCACGAATACCGTGTAAGGCATGATCAAGCAATTTATCGTAACCTTGCGCAATACGTGGCGACCAGGCGCCCGCATCACCAAATTTAGGAGAACCAGCTGCACCGGTAGCATGGCATGCAGTACAAGTGCTGTTATAGATAGCTTCACCAGCTAACAAAGGACGCGGGCCGCTGGCATCTTTAAAAGTGAAGCCATCATCAGAAACAGGATGGATACGCGCGGCAATAGCTTCTGCCGACTGTGCATGGGATCCTGCACCAACTTTTTTATGTGTGGTTACAAACTGCACCAATAAAACAATAATGATAATTGGCACAATAAAGCCCGCTGCGATTGCAACAATAAGTTGTTTTGGGGACTTGATTGCTGACTCGTGCTCGTGATGTGCTTCGCTCATGTTTTCCTCAATACTATTTTGGTATACGCATAGCGGCCAGGGTGCCCTATGCGTCTTTTATTGATACATTTTCCAACCCCAGATTATAGAACTAAAATGCCGTGTTTGTAACTGGTAATAACAACAAGAGATATTGCGCCAGATTAAATTAACATCAATTTTTACGTCAATAACGCCAAATTGCACAATCTGGCTTATAATGCTCGACTAATTCGATGGCGACAGCATTTTTGAGTCATACTTGCGTCAGGATGCACATCGGATCAAAATAAAGCTGCATTATTCACGGATACAGCACTAAAATCAGTCGTAGTTAGTCACACCCCTAGCGACCGTCTTCCAACGGATAGGATACGAGCCTCCGAAGCTCGCAATACAGGTTCGATTCCTGTCGGTCGCACCAATAAAATCAATGAGTTACGCCAACTACGTTGGTCAATCTTTGAAATAATGAATAATTTTCAAAGCCATGTAACCACTGTGTAACCCGATTTGATCAACGTTGATCTACGCCAATCGCTCTAATTATCAACGTAGCGGTTGGGCACTCTGCCAGCCTGAAGCTCTTAGAGTTCTACCAAGCCTGCGGAATTTTTCAAGCTAGTTGTCGCCTAAAAGTAAAATTTTATGCTGCCAGTTTCAGTTCCTGCCCCACCTCCTCATGATTTTGTGCTTCCTTGGCAATTCTGTCCGGATTTAAATGGACCACATTGGCACGATCCCAGTTACGGGTAGCACCGCTCCAGCGCTTCGGGTTCCTGGCTTTAGCTGCCTCATACAGTTCCTCGCGTCGAATCAACAATTCGACATCCAGACCGGCATGGCGTTCAGCTGGCGTGACAAACTGAATGGCACTGTG
The DNA here is from genome assembly GCA_903914535.1 of uncultured Oxalobacteraceae bacterium. Lineage (GTDB taxonomy): Bacteria > Pseudomonadota > Gammaproteobacteria > Burkholderiales > Burkholderiaceae_D > Solimicrobium. The sequence continues at coordinate 482 of CAIWPG010000287.1, read as the reverse complement.
ACGGTGTTCTTCGTTATACCAATGCATAAATGTAGTAACCCAGTTTCTGGCTGCCAGGAGATCCTTGAATGGACGCCGTGGATATACAGGGCAGTACTTCAACGTTTTAAAAAAGCTCTCGGCGAACGGGTTATCGTTGGAAACTGCAGGACGACTAAAAGATGGGATGACACCCAACACCTGCAGCATCGCCAGCATCGTGGCACCCTTCATCGGACTGCCGTTATCTGAATGCAGAACGACCTGATTTTGTGCGATTTTTTCTCGCACACAAATATCTTTCATCACCTCGCTGGCCAGCGCACTGCTTTCAGTTTCAAATACCTGCCAGCCAACTACTTTCCGGCTAAAGACGTCGATAAACATATACAGGTAAAAATAAATACCTCTGATCTCGGTCGGTAGTAGAGTAAGAGACAGGGCGTAGTCGAACTATTTCCCTGCCTCTCCTCCCCGAACCGGACTTGCACCTTTCAGCGCAT
>CAIWPG010000286.1 GCA_903914535.1 uncultured Oxalobacteraceae bacterium | reverse complement strand
TGATTCTTTCCAACGATCAAACATGCCTTCGTTGTAAGGTAGGATAAATAGTGTATTCGATATCTTGCACTCCTGAAGCTACAAATTTGAATTAGTGTTGTGCTGCAATGCAATCAAATTTGGTAAAAATCTCTTCTCAGAAGACATTTGAGACATTGAAAATTTCACTTTCATAATTCAACTTTTTGAAATGGTATGAGCTACAATACATAAATTATGTCGAAAGTCCAGTGCTGGTTGCTTGCCAATGATCGCACATAATGCTATGGTTCCCAATTATTTCACTGGACGGATATTGGCCGATGCCGCTGGCGGGTTAATTGGCAGATTTTTTGGGCCCAAAAAAGAAAAATTAAAATACCTAGCAGCCTGCTAGTATTTTAAACGGTGTTTTGACCGTTCGTTTTAAACATCTTCAAAGGAGTTGAATTCAGCTTTGGCCAATTCCTGCTATGGGTTTTAATGTTTTTAAACAACTTCCTAGTTGTGGTCTTGTCTTAGTTTGGGTTTTTAAACCTTCAAAGATAGTTATAAATGTTTTTCGCAAAATCATAGCGTAAATAATAAAATTCGAGCCTCGTGTGGTCATCAGCGATGCACAAGACGATGGACACGACGATGAAATCTCATCATGTTTGTAGATTGCAGTCAAGGATACCATAGCAATTCGGTTTTTGACAAAATCGAAATTATCACTTGAATGTTCTGCTCAAGACACGATGTTCTGCATGGTTTGTATATTTGCACTGTGTTATGCAGCACCTCCCGAGTCAAATCGATTGAGATTTATTGAGAAATAACCAGCAATCCGGAAAACTTTCTTGACATCAAGAAAATGCCTTCACACCCGTCCTCTGTGGAAGGTACTGGATAAACTAAGGACAATTTTTATTACTCTCGTCTAGCTTTGATACAATTGCAATTTCCAGGCCAGCCCAATGAAACCAGCAGTTCTTCCCTCCGGCTCCAAATCAAGAATTCAGGAAATATTTGGAGAAGGAGCTGCATGTGACGCCGGACGCCGCGCCATTCTCGACTAGCATTGGTGGACTCCAGAGAGCCGTCCAGCAGTCCTCAGTGGATCGGCTGCCACGGCCGCCGCGCGCCCGCCCGCCGCGGCGAGGGCTCCGCTCGGAACGCCCGCGTGGATGAACCTCAGCGATTTGCCAAAAACTTGGACACACTATGTCAGTAACGAAAAGGTGCAGCAAGTACAGATCGAAGTCGATTTGCAGATTGCAGAAAGGCTTATTCAATCGGGAAATGCCACAACATACTACGCAGACCTCAGGCAGACGTTTCTCGAGTGTTACAAGAAAGATGAATATTTTCAAATTTCAGTGCTGGGTCTTGATACAGCGACGTGGCGTTTGCGAGGCCGATCCAGGATTCAACATGAAGTGCACTTTCAAAAAGCTAGGCAGCGCATCGGAGGCATTCTGATGCAGTGGCACGGCCGCCTGGTCCTTCCTCCGGCTTCGAACCAAGCATTCGCTGAATATTTGCAGAAGGAGCTGCAGGTGACGCCGGACGCCGCGCCATTCTCCGGAGAGTCGCACTGGTGGACCCACGAGATCGTTTCCCCTGTGCTCGGTGGATCGGCGGCCACGGCAGCCGCAGGTGCGTGTAAAACGCGTGTAAAACCCGAGCAAAACGCGAGCAAAACGCGTGCAAAACGCGTGCAAACGCATGTAAAACGCGTTGTAAAACGCGCGTAAAGCGCGTGTAAAGCGCATGTAAAATGCGTGTAAACGCTCGAGTGCAAGGCAGAGCGAAACCAAGCGTCGTGCGGGTTTCACGTACG
>CAIWPG010000285.1 GCA_903914535.1 uncultured Oxalobacteraceae bacterium | reverse complement strand
TAAAAAAATAATCAAAAAAATACGCAACAGGCTAAGTTAACAACCCGGCAAAACAATCGGGCGAGACGGAAAATTACCCGAAGGTCATCAAAAAATTATGATGGATGACTTGAGACCTGACCGGGAAGTCCATGCAAACCAGATTAACAACCCAACTCAAACTCACATTCTGGCAACAACAGCACCCCAGGTAAACCCGCCGCCCACGCCTTCCATTAACACGGTCTGGCCAGACTTAATTCGTCCGTCACGCACAGCACAATCCAGCGCCAGCGGAATTGATGCCGCAGAGGTATTACCGTGCTGATCCACAGTGACCACCACTTTATCCGGCGGCATACCTAATTTTTTTGCCGTACTTTGCATGATGCGGATATTAGCCTGATGCGGCACCAGCCAGTCCAGATCGGATGAAACCATGCCCGCAGCCTCCAGCGCCTCCTGCGCTACTTTTTCAAGCAATGAAACGGCAAGCTTAAACACCGCCGGGCCATCCATAGAAATAAAGGCACTTCCCTCAACCGCCCCGCATGCCAGGTTGCCAGGCACACTCAGGATATGCGAATAATTGCCGTCTGCATGCAATTTGGCAGCCAGAATACCCGGCTCTTCAGAAGCAGACAATACGATAGCACCCGCACCATCACCAAACAAAACACAAGTGCCACGATCTTTAAAGTCGAGTATCCGGGAAAACACTTCGGCACCGATGATCAGCACATGCTTATTTGCGCCAGCCTTAATCATGGCATCCGCAATAGAAACCGCGTAAACAAAGCCGCTGCACACGGCCTGCACATCAAAAGCCGCACCGTTCTTAATGCCAAGTTTGCGCTGAACGATACACGCTGTACTCGGAAACCCGCCCAAATGATCCGGGGTTGAAGTCGCCAGTATAATCAGGTCAATTTGCGATTTATCCAGTCCCGACATGGCAATAGCACGTTCTGCCGCCTGTACTGCCAAATCACTGGAACAAACACCAGGCTCGGCAAAATGACGTGCTGCAATGCCGCTGCGACTGAGAATCCACTCATCAGAAGTCTCTATCCCCTGCGCGGCCAATTGCAATGTCAAATCTTGATTTGTAACGCGCTTAGGCGGCAAATAGCTGCCGGTCCCACTAATTTTGCTATACATATTCATGCTGGTTGTGCTCTTTATTTGTTTTCCGGGGAACCAAAATCAGCGCCAGCCGCAGCTGACAAAAATGACCTTCCCCGTCTTATCTCACGCCAAAACAACGCATTTACTTACGCCGCCCTGCCACTGCTATTCACCCCTGATTCACTGCGACAGCGCCGGAGGGGGTGGGTGATGATACCTCAGTTACTTGCGGTTGCGCTATCAATTCTGACATAGCAAAAGTGATGCGCTGCAATACACCGTTTTTAGCGGCATCATAAGCACGCTGAATCGCCCATTCAAAACCATACGCATCTGCGCCTCCGTGGCTCTTAATCACCAGTCCGCGCAAACCGAGCAAGCTGCCGCCATTGTAACGAGATGGATTCAGACGACGTGAAATAGCTTTTAATGCACTACGCGCCAGCAAAGCACCCAGCATCGTAAATGCGCTGCGTTTAAATTCAGTCGTCAGCACTGTTTTTACAAATCGCCCCATACCTTCTGCCGCTTTCAGGGTGACATTACCGACAAATCCATCACAAACCACAATATCCGTTGTACCGGCAAAAATATCATTACCTTCTACGTTACCGTAAAAATTAATGATCCCTTTGATATGATCCTGTCGCAATAAAGCTGCCGTCCTTTTCACGACTTCATTACCCTTGATATCTTCTTCACCAACATTAAGCAAACCCACTGTCGGCATTAATTTCCCCTCAACCGCAGAAAATAATGCCGAACCCATTGCCGCAAATTGCTGCAAATGCCGCGCCTCACAATCGACATTCGCCCCCAGATCCAGCATATATGTCGGCCGGTCTTTTTGATTGGGCAGGATGCTGCAAATGGCAGGTCTGTCCACATTCGGCAGCGTTTTCAGTACATAACGTGATATCGCCATCAGTGCACCGGTATTCCCGGAAGAAACGCAGGCTTCGGCACACCCGTCTTTTACCTGATTAATTGCCATGCGCATCGAAGAGTCTTTTTTGCGCCGCAGTGCAATTTCCAGCGTGTCTTCCATCGTTACAATTTCACTGGCGTGAACAATGGAAATGCGTGGATGATGTCCGGATTTTCCTCCGAATTTATGTTTTTTTAATTCAGCACGAATAACAGATTCCTGCCCCACCAAAATCAACTCTGCATCCTCTGTATGCTGCACAAAAGAAACTGCAGCCGTAACGGTAGCCAGGGGACCATGATCGCCGCCCATGCAATCAATCGAAATACGTATTGTCATATTGGAGCTATTTCCCACACTAAGAAGGGTTATGGTTATCTAATGGATATCGGCAAATACGGTGTTTTTCGTTATTATTTTGCTCGCCAGACTACTGCGACCGCACACTATTTGTCAGATTTGTTCACATTATTCCATTAGCAAAACCCAATTAAATAAATCTAAATCAAGGTAAATCAATCTAGTTTAATGCAAGCTAAATGGGCGTAAAAAAAGCGGCGCCAAGTAAAAACCCGACACGCCGCTTTCAGTTTTTAGCACAAAAAAGTGCTAAACGTCGAGTAAAAATTACTCGTCGTTTTTAGTTTTGAGTACTTTACGGCCACGATAAAAGCCATTTGGGCTGATATGGTGACGCAT
>CAIWPG010000284.1 GCA_903914535.1 uncultured Oxalobacteraceae bacterium | reverse complement strand
GCTAAATATAATGCTTACGATTAGTTGAATTCAGCAGATTGATTTGACTTAGCAAGAAGCTAAGATTTGTGTTATTTTCTTGACTTATCTAGAATTTATTAATTATTAATAGCAATAATAAAAAAATGATGGAGCAAGAGGACTTTGCCATCTTTCTTGAAGATAACAACGCTGATATCCAATCACCAGGTGGCGAAATACTGTTGTCCGTTGCACTGACTTTGCAAGCAAAAACTGAGGTGAATTTCAGTAGCAGTAAACGGCTTGATAACGGTCAAGTCCAATTTACCTATTCTGAAAATATTGATGCACGGGCTGGCATTGGCGCACTAGAAATCCCACGTGAATTTACATTAGGTATGCGTATATTCAAAAACGGCGAAGGCTATGCATTAAAGGCCCGTTTGAAATATCGCCTTCATTCCGGCAAAGTTAAATTTTGGTATGAGCTGGACCGTGAAGAAAACGTCATTGAGGACGCATTTTCTGGTTACGTAAACCGCCTTGCTGATTGCGGCTATACCGTGCTGCTCGGAAAACCTTAGCATCGGAGCGCCCGTTCAATGCAATGCAGCGACCAGGCATAAAACATGAAATCAAAAATTCCCGTAGGCACAGAAGTCACTTATAACTGCCCGGTTTTAGGTAGCATAAATGGAACCGTTACAAAATATATTCGCTGCATCAGCAACGGGCAACAACATGCAATTATTGACCTGGCTGATTATTCCGAACCAATCACAGCACCAGTCTCAGAAATAGCAAAGGCCTGATATGTCAAAACGCGCTAAACAAAAACGGTCAAGCCCATATCGTCAACGTGCCATCAATCCAATCGGCGGACTCTCGTTGATCAATAATATCTGGGCCGGAAATGAGAATTTAGATCATAGCCAGCTAATTGATTTGAGTGTGGCTAATTGGATTGCATTCAACAATATGACTCTGGAAACCAGTACAGAATATGACTGGAATATCGTTACTGGCGCGTTAAACATGGCTATGGTAATCGCCGAAGGTGGTATCGGCGACGAACATATGGATCTGTTTTTAAGAGCTTTGGATGGTACTTTCCGCGCCAAACTACGCGGTGATCGCACGGGACTCTGGCGCTACGACGGAGAGGCACTGAACAACATCCGCACAGCACTGGAATTGCATGATCAGCAGTGCAAACTTTCAACCAAGGCAGAAATGGTCACAACAATTCAGGCAGTTCAGCGCCGTGTTGATGATGGTCACGTTTATCGCGCAGAAAAAATAGCGGCATAACCATTCAGGTTTAACAAACCAATAAATGTAGTTTAACCCAGCAGGATCACTTGGAGAGCAACATGGATACAGTCATCGAAAATGCAGAAGCACAATTAAGAATACCGGATATTGGTGAATTTTGGCGTGGTGGTGTGTATGCCGGGATTATAGGCGGCATCGATGGCAAGCCTGACTATCACCTGATCCATGCACCAATGGAAAATGAATTGATCGATCAGACATGGGACAAAGCCGTTGATTCCGCCACGGCACCAATTAATGGCTTCATTGACTGGTCGCTGCCGGATCGTCGTGAATCGCGCCTGTTGGCTATCAACACGCCCGACGGCTTCTCTCAGGATCACTGGTACTGGACCGCAACGCAGGGCTCTGGCAGCACCGACGTTGCATGGCTGCAGGATTTCCTCGACGGCGACCAGGACCACGACCGCAAGTCGTATGAAGGCAGAGCCCGTGCAGTCCGCAGAGATTTAATCATTCAATAATTTATTAATTCAGCGCGAAGCGCTCGAAATCGTTTTTTAACCGGTGGGTGAAAATGAGCAAGCAGCAATTCTTGGAACAGAACCAAAAGGATGGAGAAATTTATGCCGGTCTTATTTTGGGCAAAAACGGTGAGCCTGATCACCATGTGTTTTTGATCAAAGCGCAGCCGTCCCAAAATCTGAATTGGCAGGACGCGATGAACTAGGCGAAAGAGGCAGGCGGCGATCTGCCAACGCGCAATGAGCAATCACTGCTGTTTGCCAATGTGGCAGACCAGTTTGATCACGCCTGGCACTGGTCTAACACGCAGGTCTCTGGCTACACCGGCTATGCATGGGTGCAGAGTTTCGTCAACGGCAGCCAGAGCAGCGGCCGCAAGTCGTATGTAGGCAGAGCCCGTGCAGTCCGCAGAGTCTTAATAATCCAGTAATTTAATAATTAAGCGAGAAGCACTCGAAATTGAATCCGTCATTTTTAAAACGAGGAGTGAAAATGAGTAAGAAAGCATTTTTAGAACAGAACCAAAAAGAAGGCGAATCTTATGCCGGGATCGTCTTAGGCATTAATGGCGAACCTGATTTCCATGTATTTGCGATTAAACCTTCCAACCCAGATAAGACCTATACGTGGGAACAGGCAAAAGCCTACGCGGCATCTGTTGGTGGAGAACTTCCCGAGAAACGTTGGGCATCCCTGTTACCCATGAATGCTGAAAACTGCAAAGGGCAAACTGGATGGCACTGGACCGCAACGCAGGACTCTGGCGACACCGACTATGCATGGGTGCAGAATTTCAACCACGGCAGCCAGGGCGACTACCGCAAGTCGTATGAAGGCAGAGCCCGTGCAGTCCGCAGAGATTTAATCATTCAATAATTTATTAATTCAGCGCGAAGCGCTCGAAATCGTTTTTTAACCGGTGGGTGAAAATGAG
>CAIWPG010000283.1 GCA_903914535.1 uncultured Oxalobacteraceae bacterium | reverse complement strand
CAATTGCTGCCTATTTATGATAAACCGATGATTTATTACCCGCTTAGCACACTGATGCTGGCTGGTATACGCGACATTTTGATTATTTCTACTCCGCAAGATACGCCACGTTTTCAGCAACTGCTTGGTGATGGCAGTGATTGGGGTATCAACCTGGAATATGCGGTGCAAGCCAGCCCGGATGGTCTGGCTCAGGCATTTATTATAGGTAAAGAATTTATTGGCAATAATCCAAGTGCCCTGGTTTTGGGTGACAATATTTTTTATGGTCACGATTTGCAAATTCAGCTGGAACAAGCGATGCGGCGTGAGCAGGGTGCTACCGTATTTGCTTACCATGTGCAAGATCCGGAACGCTATGGCGTAGTTTCTTTTGATGACAGTGGCCGTGCCACCAGTCTGGAAGAGAAGCCATTAATCCCAAAAAGTAATTATGCAGTCACTGGCTTGTATTTTTACGATAATCAGGCGGCGGATATTGCCGCCAGTCTTCAACCATCCCCGCGTGGTGAGTTAGAAATTACCGATTTAAATCGTATTTATCTGGAGCGCGCTCAACTCAATGTGGAAATTATGGGGCGCGGTTATGCCTGGCTGGATACTGGTACGCATGAGAGCCTGATTGATGCCAGTAATTTTATTCAGACCATTGAGCACCGCCAGGGCTTAAAAGTATCTTGCCCTGAAGAAATTGCGTTTAGAAAAGGTTTTATTGGTGCTGCCCAGTTAGAAAAATTGGCTCAGCCACTGGCTAAAAACGGCTATGGACAATATCTGCAACGTTTACTGAAAGAGGGCGTACAGCGATGAACATAAAAACAACGAGTATTCCGGATGTATTGATTATTGAGCCTGCGGTATTCGGCGATGAGCGCGGTTTCTTTTTTGAGAGTTTTAATAATCAAAAGTTTGCTGAACTGGTCGGTCGTGATGTTTCTTTTGTGCAAGATAATCATAGCCGTTCTGCAAAAAATGTGTTACGCGGTTTGCATTACCAGATTCAGCATCCCCAGGGTAAATTGGTCCGGGTGGTGCAGGGAAGCGTATTTGATGTGGCTGTTGATATTCGTCGCAGTTCAGCTACCTTCGGGCAGTATGTGGGTTTAGAATTATCGGCGGAAAATAAACGTATGTTATGGGTGCCGGAAGGCTTTGCGCATGGTTTTGTTGTGTTGTCGGATACGGCTGAATTTTTATACAAAACTACTGATTACTGGTTTCCGGAATTTGAGCGCAGTCTTGCCTGGAATGATCCGCAGATTGGTATTCAATGGCCGACAGAGGGCGAACCGGCCTTGTCAGGAAAAGATCAGATAGCCAAATTACTGGCGGAAGCGGAATTATTCGAATGATGCAATCACACGCTGCGGTTAATCCTCACGCAGCCCAGCCTACCTCGTTAAAATCCCTTGTTCGCAGTCTTTGGCATAATCGCCAGCTCATCGTGCAAATGACTAAGCGCGAAGTGCTCGGCCGTTACAAAGGCTCTGCCATGGGATTGGCATGGTCCTTCTTTAATCCGGTATTTATGCTGGTTGTATATACCTTCGTGTTTTCAGAAATTTTTAAATCACGCTGGGGTGGTGTCGGTGCTGACGGCAGCAAGACGCAATTTGCGGTGGTGCTTTTTGTCGGTATGATCGTACAGGCGCTGTTTGCAGAAATGCTGAACCGGGCACCGGGTTTGATTTTATCTAATGTTAATTATGTTAAAAAGGTCATTTTTCCGCTGGAGATTTTGCCTATTGTTGTCGTTGGGGCTACCTTGTTTCATAGCATCATTAGTCTTGGCGTACTGCTGATTGCCTTTATTGCTTTTAATGGTTATTTGCAGTGGACTGTTATATTTATTCCGTTGGTCTTGTTACCTATGGTGAT